>JBIRBF010000055.1:0-14491 GCA_044326505.1 Candidatus Nanopelagicales bacterium
ACTCCACGTCGTTGACTGGATCGTGCACCATCAGCTCGCGCGGACCCGCGCTCGTCAAGTAACCGGCCTCCACGAGCATGGCGCGGGCAGGCTCGGAGAGTGCTCCCTTGTTCGGGACGGCGACGCGCAGCATGGGGTGATTCTCCCAGTGGCGCCCTCACGGGCCACGCCGCCCCCGGCCTCTCAGCGGATCCTGGGCGGCCGCTTCGCGCCAACGCCAGCGCCGGGCTCCCGCGCCCCGCACTCGCCGGGGTACGTCATCGCGACTCGGGCGTGATGCCTAGCTCATCGTCGAGCATGCCCAGCTGGGTGAAGAGCTCCAGCGTCTCGAGCGCGGATTCTTCGTCGAGTCGCGTGAGGGCGAACCCGACGTGCACGAGTGCGTAGTCGCCGACCTCGATATCCGGCACATACTCAAGGCAGACATCCTTCCGGACGCCGCCGAAGTCAACGGCCGCCATCCGGATGCCATCGGCGTCCCACACTCGAGTGACCTTGCCGGGCACACCCAGGCACATATCCTTCTCCTCTGCGTCGATGGCCAGTGATGCCGCCGTCGTGCGGCGCGACCGCCAGCGCCCGAGCACGCGCAATCCTGCCCGAAGCAGGCGGCTGGAACAAGCGCGGACCCCTTGCCCGGGGGGTCGGTCGCCGCCCGGCCTCCCAGGAGCCCAGGCCGACCTGGAGTCAGCACGTTGCGGCGCTCACCGATGCAGCGCTCACCGATCCGACCGGTGCCAGCAATTGGTCGAGGAGGTCCTCGACGCCTTCGCCCCGGCGGGCCGACGTGAGCAGTATCTGCGCCTCGGGATTGACCGCCCGTACCGCGTCGAGGGCGGCCTCTCGATCCCACCCCACGGCCTCGACCACGTCCAGCTTGGTGACCACGACGACATCCGCCGTAATGAAGAGTTTGGGGTACTTCAGCGGTTTGTCCTCGCCCTCAGTGACGGAGAGCAGCACCACTCTGGTGTCCTCTCCCAGGTCGTAGGAGGCCGGGCACACCAGGTTGCCCACGTTCTCGATCACGAGCAGGTCGAAGTCGTCCAGGTCCCAACCCTCGAGGTGGGCGCTGATCATGTCGGACTCCAGGTGACAGTTGCCGTCCGTGACGATCTGCCGGGCGATGGCACCGGAGCGGGCAAGCCGAACAGCGTCGTTGTCCGTCGCGCAATCCCCCACGAGGGTCGCTGCGCCGAGCCCGCGCTCGACCGCCATGGCGAGGAGTGCCTCCAGCAGCGCCGTCTTGCCCGAGCCGGGACTCGACACCCAGTTGCTCACCCGGACGTTGGACGACGTGAACCGTCCCCGCAGACCGGCCGCCAAGAAGTCGTTCTTGGCCAGCATGCCCGTGCGAATCTCCTCGATCCGCCCGTCGCCGGAATCCCCTCCGTCGTCCGCGGACTCGTCCTCCTGGCCGACCAGAGTGATCTGCACGATCTCCAACTCCTGGCCACCGACGACCTTGCCGCAGAGGTCACCGCAGGTCGGGCAGCGGAAGTCCCGGAAGTCGGCGAGCTCGCCGCGACCGCACCTCGGGCATTCGATGATCGCCGGCGTCGTCTCGATGTCCAGAGTTGACCCCTCCAGCGGGGTACCCGCCGTGGCAACGTCGTAGGCGAACATCAGAGCGGCCGGCACCACGGCCGCCAGCTCACCGATGCACAGCCGCACGCTTCGCACGTCGGGAGGGGGATCGCCGTCGAGGGCGTCCACAACCGTGGACACGACGGCATGCGCGATCGAGGCCTCGTGCATCCAGCACTCCCTTCGGTGAGCTCTGCGAGGGCTCCCACCGCCTCAACGGCACCTTAGACGGGCGGAGAGCTGATCGATCGCCCACATTCACCCGATTGCCACGACAAGCGCTGACAGGGTCCTTTGCCTCGGGCAGCATCAAGCCAGGGCGATTTTGTACCGACATCCGGACCGTGGAATTCCGATCCGCGCGGCGATGCACGCAGACAAGGGAGCCGACATGAAACTCGACACACGCACAGCATCGTCGGCAGCGGACGCTACGCCGGCCGAGACCATGCGCGACATCCTCGAACGCAACGGAATGGAACGGCGGGCGTTCCTGCGCTACTGCGGAATGATCACGGCAGTGCTCGCGCTCCCGCAGCTGCCCTATCGCGAGCAGGTCGCGGCCGCACTGTCCACGACACCCCGACTCCCGCTGCTCTGGCTCAACGGCCAGGACTGCAACGGCAACATCGAGGCCCTGATCCGCTCAACGTCGCCGACTCCCACGCAGCTGCTGCTCGACCATCTGGCCGTCAACTACGTCGAGTTGCTGATGTCCTCCGCCGGCGGCGCGGCCGAGAAGTCCAAGGCGGACACGATCACCGCCGGGGGCTACGTGCTGGTGGTCGAAGGCGGCATCCCGACAGGTGCCGCGGGGGCCTACTGCACGGTCGGCGGACGCGCCTTCACCGACATCGTTCGGGAAGCTGCGGCCAAGGCTGTGAAGGTGATCTCGGTGGGCACCTGCTCGTCGTGGGGAGGAGTGCCAGCGGCGCGTGGCGGGGTGACCGGCGCGGTCGATCTGCAGACCTTCCTGGGGCCGACCAAGCCCGTCCTGCGACTGCCCGGCTGCCCGGTCAACCCGGTCAACCTGGTCGCGGCCCTCGTCAACTACATCACCTACAAGAAGTGGCCCGAAACCAACTCCCAGGGTCTGCCCTACTTCGCCTACGGCGAGGAGATCCACGACGACTGCCCGCGCAAGGACTACTACGAGCAGGGCAAGTTCGTGCTGGCCTGGGGTGACGCTGGGCACAAGGCCGGCTGGTGCCTGCGCAAGATGGGCTGCCGCGGCCCGGAGACCAAGGGCAACTGCCAGAAGAAGAAGTACAACGGCGCCACCTCGTACCCCATCGCCTCTGGCGCTCCCTGCTACGGCTGCGTCAGCAAGGGCTTCTGGGACGTAGCGGGAGGCCTCATCCAACCGCTGCCCGTCATCAACGACTGACGTCCGACCCACCTGACAGAGGAGCCCGGCAATGGTCCGCTACGCGATCGACCCCGTCACCCGCATTGAGGGCCACCTTCGCATCGAGGTCGAAGTTGGCGACAGTCGCGTGCAGGACGCCTGGAGTACCGGAACCATGTTCCGTGGCATCGAGAAGATCCTCGCCGGTCGGAATCCGCTCGAGGCTTGGATGCTCGCGCAGCGCGCCTGCGGGGTGTGCACCCACGTGCACGCGATCTCGAGTGTGCGGGCCGTCGAGAACGCGCTCAAGATCCAGATCCCAACCAACGCGCGGATTCTGCGCAACCTCATGTGCGGCGTGCAGGCGGTCCACGACCACATCATCCACTTCTATCACCTGCACCTGCCCGACTGGGTCGATGTCACAAAGACCCTCAGCGCTGACCCCACGAAGACCGCGGCGCTCGCCGCGGCGACGAACGTCGGGTGGTCCAACAACTCGGTCGCCTGGTTCACCACCGTCAAGGACCGGCTCGCCGCGTTCGCGGGCTCGGGCCAGCTGGGGCCGTTCACGAATGGCTACTGGGGGCACCCGGCCTACACGTGCACGCCGGAGGAGTCGCTGCTGCTGTACGCCCACTACTTGGAGGCGCTCGAGTTCCAGCGCGAGATCGCCAAGATCCATGCCTACATCGGCGGCAAGAACCCGCACCCGCAGACGTATGCGGTGGGTGGGATGTCAACCTGGTTCTCCCCGACGGCCCGGTCGGGCGTCAACACCGCGAACCTGACCAAAATGCGGACCATCGCGCAGGCGGCCAAGCGCTTCGTCGACCAGGTCCTGATGCCCGACGTGGTGCTGCTGGCCAAGCGCTACCGCGCTCCCTGGTTCATCGTCGGCACCGGCCTGGGCAACATGCTCGCCTATGGCGACATGCCCCTGAACGACACCCCGGGCACAGGTTCGTACCTGTTCCCCGCCGGCCGCGTGGTCGGGAAGAACCTCGCAGCGGTGCTGCCGCTGGACCCGGCCAAGGTCGCCGAAACCGTGGCCAGGTCGTGGTACTCCTACGGCGGCGGGGACGGTGCGCTGCTGCCCCCGTACACGGGCGAGACGACGCCCAAGTACACCGGACCCACGCCGCCCTACGCCATGATCAACCCGGGGGCGGACGGAAAGTACTCCTGGTTGAAGGCGCCGCGCTACGAGGGTGGCGCCTACGAGGTCGGTCCGCTCGCGCGCGTCATGGTGGGGTACGCGGCGAAGAAACCCGCCTTCGTCGCGAGCGTCGATGCGTTCGTACGGAAAGTCGGAGGCATCAGTGTGAACTCCATGTTCTCCACCATGGGGCGGCTCGGCGCACGCGCGATCGAGACGCAGATCATCGCCGCGCAGATCGACCCCTGGCTGGCGCAACTCGAAACCAACCAGCGCAACGGCAACCTCGCGGTGGCGGCGCCCGTGCCGGCGAAAGCCAATTGGGGCACGGTCCAGGGCTACGGCACCACCGAGGCTCCGCGGGGGGCCCTCGGCCACTGGGTGGTGATCGAGAACGGGGTGGTGAAGACCTATCAGATGGTGGTGGCCACCACCTGGAACGGATCGCCCCGCGACGGGGCGGGTAACCGTGGGGCGTGGGAGCAGGCCCTGGTGGGCAACCCACTGCTGGACCCGGCCAGGCCCGTCGAGTTGCTGCGGACCGTGCACTCGTTCGACCCGTGCATGGGCTGCTCGGTGCATGTGCTCGACCCCGACGGCGGCGAACCGCTGTCGATGGTGACGGTCGTGTGACCACGTGGGCATCGATCCCGACGGGACAGCCCCGACCGTACTCATCCTAGGCGTGGGAAACCTGCTGCTGGGCGATGACGGTGTCGGGGTGCACGTCGCGCAGTCCTTGAGCACCCACCCCCCGGTCGGACTGCCGGCCGGCACCCAGATCATGGACGGCGGCACTTTCGGCCTCGACCTGGCGCCCTACTTGCGCGGAGTCGAGCGCCTGGTGATCATCGACGCTGTCGAGCACCGGGCTCTCCCGGGGCATCTCCAGACGTGGCGGGGCGAGGACGTGGCGCGCATCTTCAGCCATCCGATGTCGGTGCACCAGGTGGGCGTCGACGCGCTCCTCGGAGCCATGCAACTGCTGGGGTCTCTGCCACCGGAGGTGATCGTGGTGGGTGTCCAGCCCGCCGATGTCGAGCCCGGCGTCGGACTATCCGACGCGGTGGCGCAGGCACTTCCCGAACTGCGCGCGCTGGTCGTCGCCGCAGCGCGCGGCGCGACGGAGGCCGTCGCTCACAGGCCGACTCAGAGTTCGGCGTAGACCTCGTCGAGCGTGACGCCGGCGGCGATCATGAGCACTTGAGCGTGGTAGAGCAGCTGGGCGATCTCCTCGGCGGTGCGCTGCGGCCCCTCGTGCTCTGCCGCCATCCATGACTCCGCGGCCTCCTCCACCACCTTCTTGCCGACAGCGTGCACACCGCCGTCGAGCAGCCGCACGGTGCCCGAATCGGCCGGTCGGTCGTGCGCCCGCTGGAGCAGCTCGGCGTACAGCTCGTCGAACGTCTTCATACGACCAGCCCCCGCGGGGTGGCGCGGCGGCGCAGCAGGGTGGCGGTGGCCAGCGCCGCCTGCGCGGCCTCGGCGCCCTTGTTCTCAGTCGACTGGGGCAGCCCCGCGCGATCCAGCGCCTGCCCCTCGTCGTCGCAGGTCAGCACGCCGAAACCCACAGGCACCCCAGACTCCAGGGCGACTGTGGTCAACCCTTGGGTGACCGCCTGGCAGACGTACTCGAAGTGCGGCGTGCCACCGCGGATGACGGTGCCGAGCGCGACCACGGCGTCGCAGTCCTCGGCCACCCGCGCCGCCACCACGGGCAGCTCGAAGGCGCCGGGGACCCACACGACTTCGGCCTCGATGCGGTAGTCCTTGCAGGCCGCCACGGCATTGTCGACCAGCGCCTGCTGCACACCCTCGTGCCAGGACGAAGCGACAATCACGACCCGCAGGTCGTCATCGACCTCGAACGCCTCGGGCGCCGGTGCACCATGTCCGCTCATGACTCCTCCTCGCTGATGTCGAGTTCGTGACCCATGCGCGCCCGCTTGGTGCGCAGGTAGAACTCGTTGTGCGGGTTGGGCTCGATCTCCAGCGGCACCCGGTCCAGGATCTGCAGGCCGAATCCGCTGAGGCCGGCCAGTTTGTCCGGGTTGTTGGTGAGCAGCCGCATCGAGCGGATGCCCAGGTCCACCAGGATCTGCGCGCCGGTGCCGTACTCGCGGGCATCCGCCGGCATGCCGAGCTCCAGGTTGGCATCCACGGTATCGGCGCCGGCGTCCTGCAGCCGATACGCCCGCAGCTTGTGCATCAGGCCGATGCCGCGGCCCTCGTGACCGCGGGCGTACAGGAGCACCCCGCGCCCCTCAGCTGCGATGCGATCCAGCGAGGCCTGCAGCTGCGGGCCGCAGTCACAGCGCAACGAGCCGAACACGTCGCCGGTGAGGCACTCGGAATGCAGCCGGACCAGGACGTCCTCGCCGTCGCCGAGGTCGCCGCACACGAGCGCGAGGTTGTCGTCGCCGGTGACGGTGCTCGTGTATCCGACGGCCCGGAACTCGCCCTGCGGCAGCGGCAGCACCGCCTCGGTGATCCGCTCGATCTGGGTCTCCGAGCGGCGCACATACTCGATCAGGTCCGCGATGGAGATCATGACCAAGCCGTGGTCGTCGGCGAAGCGACGGCACTCGGGGGCGCGCATCATCTCGCCGTCGTCGGCCACCAACTCCGCGATCACGCCCGCGGGGTTGAGCCCCGCGAGTCGCGCCAGATCCACCGCCGCCTCGGTGTGTCCGGCGCGGCGCAGGACGCCGCCCGGTACCGCCCGAAGTGGGAACACGTGTCCGGGCCGGGTGATCTCGTAGGGCTCGGTGGCGGAGTCGGCCAGGACGCGCACCGTGCGGGCGCGGTCCGCGGCGCTGATACCGGTGGTGACCTGGTGCCGGGCGTCCACGCTCACTGCGTACGCGGTGCCCTTGGCGTCCTCGTTCACTGAGGTCATGGGCGGCAACGCCAGCCGGTCGAGGTCGGGGCCGGTCATGGGAACGCAGATGACTCCCGAGGTGTAGCGGACGATGAATGCCAGCAGCTCCTGGGTGGCCAATTGCGCGGCCGCGATCAGGTCGCCCTCGTTCTCGCGATTCTCGTCGTCCACCACCACGACCGGCTTGCCAGCGGCGATGGCGGCGATGGCATCGGCCACGGGATCCAGCCGTACCGGCGCGGCTGGACCGGAGGACTCGGCACCACCGGGGGCCTGCGGTGCTGCCGGCGCGGGAGAGCGCGCCGGACCGATCGGCGCAGGCGCACGGGACGGCACGACCGCGGCATCCTCGCCGTACTGGTCCTCGTAGGGAATCATCCCTGGCCTCGCTCGGCGCACAGGATCCGGTCGACGTAGCGGGCAAGCATGTCCACCTCCACGTTGACCAGGCTGCCGGGAACCAGCGCGCCCATGGTGGTCTCGGCCAGGGTAGTCGGGATGAGCGAGACCTCGAACCAGTCGGGGCCGACGGAGGACACGGTGAGCGAGACTCCGTCCAGCGTGACCGATCCCTGGGCAGCGAGGAACCGCTCCAGGTCGGCGGGCGCACGCAGCCGCAGGACCCGCCAGTGCGGCGCATCGGTGCGGTCCACGACCTCTGCGAGGCCGTCCACATGGCCCGACACGATGTGACCGCCGAAGCGGTCGCCGGCGGCCATGGCGCGCTCGAGGTTGACCCGGCGCCCAGGCGCGGCGTCGGCCAGCGACGTGCGCCGCACCGTCGCGCGCATCACGTCTGCGGCGAACGACTCCCGGTCCGGCTCGACCGCGGTCAGGCACACGCCCGACACGCAGATCGACTCGCCCTGGGCCAGGTCCGCGGTCACCACGCTCCCGGCGATGCGCAGCCGCAGCGAATCGTCCGACAACGGCTCGACGGATAGCACCGTCCCCTGCTCCTCCACCAAACCGGTGAACATCAACGCTCCTTCAGCAGTTCGATCCGCACATCCGGCCCGCATACGCCGTTGGAGGTCATCAGCCAGCGGTCGGCATCGGCGAGCGTCACCGGTCCGCCTTCGACCACGGCGAGGCCGAACGAGCCCAGCAGGATAGGCGCGGCGAACCAGACGATCCGGTCGACGAGGTCGTCGGACAGGAACGCGTTGGCCAGCCGGGGGCCGCATTCGAGCATGACATGGCGCACGTCGGCTGCGAACAGCAACCCCAGCGCTTCGGCCGGATCGCGGGTCCGCAGCAGCATCGCATCGACCAGCGGATGATCGTCCGGCATTTCCGTCAGGCCCATGACCGCACGTATCGGCTGCCGAAGGGCAGGCCCACCTTGGGGCCGGGCAGTCAGTTGCGGCCGGTCTGCCAGCGCGGTTCCGGTGCCCGTGAGCACGGCATCCACGCTCGCCCGCAGCGCGTGCACCTGCTCCCTAGAATCCGGCGAGGTGATCCACTGGGACGTTCCGTCGGCAGCGGCGATCCGTCCATCCAAACTGGCCGCGACCTTCCACGTGACCACCGGTCGGCCGAGCCGCGCAGCCAACGACCAGATGTGGTTGACGTCGGCAGCCTCGTCTGCGAGCAGCCCACCCGCGACCTCAAGTCCGGCGGCGCGCAACCGTGCCGCACCACCAGCCGCGACCGGGTTGGGGTCGGTCTGGGCGTAGACGACGCGGGCCACCCCGGCGGCGATCAAAGCATCGGCGCAGGGCGGCGTGCGGCCGTGGTGGGCGCACGGCTCGAGGGATACCACGGCCGTGGCACCGCGGGCATCCCCGCCCGAGGCGCCGAGCGCGGCCAACGCGGCTGCCTCCGCATGCGGAGTTCCCGGACCGCGGTGGGACCCCTCCGCCAGGATTTCACCGCCCGCCCCGAGCAGGACGCAGCCCACCGCCGGGTTGGGGCCACGATCGATGCCGGAGCTCGCCGCGAGTTCGATCGCCCGCTGCATGGCCGCCGATTCGGCCGCGGAGAAGGGTCCCGGGGCCGATCCTCCGCTCACGCCTGCTGGGCTTCGACGGCCGCCGCCCGCAAGGCGTCCACCGCTTGTGCGGGGTCGCCGGTGCCGTACACGCTGGAACCGGCGACGAAGACGTTTGCCCCGGCCTCCGCACAGATGGTGATCGTGTCCAGGTCGACCCCGCCATCCACCTGTAGCCAGACATCGACATCGCGACCGTCGATCAACTCGCGCGCTCGACGAATCTTGGGCACCACGAGATCCAGGAACTTCTGGCCGCCGAAACCTGGCTCGACCGTCATGAGCAGCAGCATGTCGAGCTCGCCGAGCAGGTCGGCGTAGGGCTCCACGGGGGTGGCCGGTTTGAGCGCCATCCCAGCGCGCGCGCCGAGCCGGCGCAGCTCGCGGGCCAACCGGACCGGGGCGTGGGCGGCTTCGACGTGAAACGTGACGCTTCCCGCGCCCGCCTCGGCATAGGCCGGTGCCCAGCGATCGGGGTCGTCGATCATCAGATGGCAGTCGATCGGCGTATCCACGGCCGCCAGCAGCGACTCCACGATGGGAAGGCCCAGGGTGAGGTTGGGCACGAAGTGGTTGTCCATGACATCCACATGCAGCCAGTCGGCGTGCCCGGATACGGCGGCGCACTCATCCGCCAGGTGTGCGAAGTCAGCCGACAGGATGCTTGGGGAAATCTGCAGACCCATGGCGGCAGCCTAGCGCCGCGCGCGGGTCCGCAGCAGCGCGCAGAACATGCCGTCTGTGCCGTGCCGGTGCGGCCACAGCCGAACGCGCGGCCCAGGACCCACCTCGACGCCGGGGGGCAGACCGGCCCGGGCGTCGACCTCCTCGACGTCGTCGCGTCCGCGCAGCACATCGTCGACCACCAGGTCGGTCTCCGCGATGTGCGGGGAGCAGGTGACATAGGCGACCAGGCCGCCGGGCCGGACAGCGGCCAGCGCCGCCCGCAGCAGGTCGCGCTGGAGCCTGGCCAGTTCCGCCACGTCCGCCGGGCTGCGCCGCCACCGAGCCTCCGGGCGGCGACGCAGGACGCCGATCCCGGAGCACGGTGCATCGACCAGCACCCGGTCGAACGTCCCCGGCTGCCACGGCCCTTGGCGGCCGTCCGCGCGCACCACCAGATGGGCCCCCGGCGCGCCCGACAGCGCCCGGCGGACCAGCCGCGCACGTGCCGCCCGCGGTTCGACCGCCACGAGCGTCGCGCCCCGGCCGGAACCGATCGCCGCCAGCAGGGCGGACTTGCCACCCGGCCCGGCGCACAGATCCAGCCAGCGCTCATCCCGCCCCTCCAGTGGCGCGTCGGTGAGGGCGAGCGCCATCAACTGACTGCCCTCGTCCTGCACGCCCGCGCGTTGATCGCGAATGGCAGGGATGTCACCGGGGCGCCCAGCGGCCAGTCGCACGGCCAGCGGCGACCAACGCCCCGGCTGGCCGTCCTTGGTCTGGGATACCAACTCCGGCACGGTGATGCGGCCCGGTCGTGCCACCAGTGTCACCGTGGGCGCCTCGTTATCGATCGCTAGCAGCTCCGGCAACTCGTCAGCGGCCGGCCCCAGCGCGTCTCGCAACGCCGCGACGATCCAGCGCGGATGCGACGTGCGCAGTGCCAGCGCTGCCGTGGAGTCGAGGCCTGCCGTGAGCTCGTCGCACCACTCGGACAAATCGCGCCGCGAGACTTTGCGCAGCACGGCGTTGACGAGTCCGCGCGGACCGGGCCCGCACACCTCCCCGGCGAGATCGACCGAGCTGGCCACGGCCGCGTGGGCCGGGGTGGCCAGGTACAGCAGTTGATAGCTGCCCAGGCGCAGGACGTCGAGCACCCGCGGGTCGAGCTTGTCCAGCGGGCGGTCGACGCACGCGCCCAGGACGGCGTCCAGCGTGCCCCGCTGACGTAGGGATCCCATCACAAGCTCGGTGGCGAAGGCCGCGTCCCGGCCGTCCAGCCGCCGATCGGCGAGGACGTGGCGGATCACCAGATTGGCGTAGGCGTCCCCGGCGCCGACCTCGTGCAGAACGTCGTAAGCGGCCCGACGGGCAGGATCGATGGTTCGCGACGAGGTGCGGGGGCGACTCATACGAACACTTCGTCGCCGGTCAGCCGGGCGCCGCGAGCCCAGTCCGGCGCAGGCATGGCCCGGCGTCCCGGCGCTGCGACGTCTCCGAGCTCCACCGGCTCGGTGAGCGTTCCCACCAGCACGCGCCGCTTCTCGACCCGCACGCGCCCCGGCTCCAGCTGCACGTCAGCGGCCGCCGGAGCAGCAAGCGGCCGCACGGGGCCGAGTTTGAGGCGATCCCCGGCCAATTCGCTCCACGCCCCGGGCGCCGGCGTGCAGCCGCGGATCAGGCGATCGATGTGCATCGCAGGGGACGCCCACTCCACGTGCGCGTCGGCGACGGTGATCTTTGGCGCGAGGCTCACACCGTCGGCGGGCTGCGCAACGGCGGTCAGCTTCGCCAGCGCCAAACCGTCCATTGTGGCGCGCAGCAGCTCGGCGCCGGCGTCGCTGAGCCGGCCCAACAAGTCCCCGGCAGTGTCTCGGGGACCGATCGGCTCCGTGAGCGTGCCCAGCACGGGTCCGGTATCCATGCCCTGATCCAGCACGAAGGTCGTGGCTCCGGTGAGCGAGTCGCCGGCGATGATCGCGCGCTGGACCGGTGCCGCTCCGCGCCAGGCGGGCAGGAGCGAGAAGTGCAGATTGACCCACCCGAGCCGCGGGATCGCCAGCACCTCAGTCGGCACGAGCGCACCGTAGGCGACTACCGGCACGCAGTCCGGCGCCAACTCGGACAGCGCCGCGATGAAGTCGTCGTCCCGCGGATGCGGCGGAGTGAGGACCGGCAGGCCCAGCTCGTCGGCCAGCACGCCCACATCGGAGCGACTCAGCCCTCGACCACGGCCCTTGGGCGCGTCCGGCCTGGTCACCACGGCGACGACGTTATGTGGCGAGTCGACCAGCGCGCGCAGCGACGGCACCGCCGCCGCCGGCGTACCGGCGAAGACGAGCCGCAGACCGGCCGTCACAGCTCGAAGGGCCCGTGGTGCGGGCTGGACTTGACCGTCGGCGGAGTGCCGAACCAGTCGGCCTCGCGGATGAGCTTCATGGCTTCCTTGAACTGTGCCCGGTCGAGGCGGTCGATGAACAGCACGCCGTCCAAGTGGTCGGTCTCGTGCTGGACGATGCGCGCGAGGAGTTCGGTCCCGGTCAGAGTCACTGGTTCGCCGTACTCGTTGAATCCCTTCGCCACGACCTTCATGGCGCGCTTGGTGTCGAAGGTCAGGTCGGGCAGCGACAGGCATCCCTCGGGCCCGTCCTGCAGTTCCTCGGAGAGGTCCAGCGACGGGTTGATGAGGTGGCCCACTCCGGTGCCGTCGTTATAGGTGAAGACCCGCAGGCTGACGCCGAGCTGCGGAGCCGCCAGACCGGCCCCCGGAGCGGCCTCCATGGTGTCGGCGAGGTCGCGCACGAGGACCCGTAGCTCCTTGTCGAACGTCTCCACCGGCACTGCGGGGGTCCGAAGCACTGGATCGCCGAAGAGCCGGATCGGCTGAACAGTCACATCGTCTCCATTTCTGTCGCGGATGCCCGCCGCGCGTCGACCGAGCACTCTCCGAACGCGCTGGCGGCACTCGGCTAGGAGCTACTTCTGCAGGCGCTCGTTCATGGTCTTGGACATGTCGATCAGAGCCTGGCCGCGCGCGGCATCGACATCCGTGCCGTTGTAGACCAGCATGGCCTGCTTGCCGTTGACCGACCAGGCACTGGTCTGCCCCGGCAGCCACTCCCCGCCGAGGAACCCGGCCGAGTAGATCACCCCGCCGGGCGGATTCTGCGCCGGGCCGGGCGCGGGACCTCCGGGCGGGAACAGCAACCCCGCAGGATCCTTCACCGTGCCCGGGATGGCGACGACCAGCTGCAGCATCTTCCCCTTGCCCAGGCCGCCCCAGTCGCACGTCGAGTACGAGAACTCGGGCGAACCGGCGAACTGCGAGCTGGGCGGCCCGACATCGCCCATCACCGCCGCCACCTGCTCGGCCGTCACAAGCGCGCATGGGTCCGACACCGGTGCGCTACCTTCACCGGGCGTCGGGGTGGGGATGGACTCACGGACGACACCCTCGGTGGCCGTCCCCGGCACTGGTGCGGCAGGAAGCCCACCCGCGACAGTCGCGGTGGGCGTTGCCTGCACCGCCGTCGACGACGCAGCCGCCTGGCTGGAAGCAGGAGCAGGTGCCGACGGGCTTGCCACGGCCGCTGCCTGGCTCGTGGCGGGCGAGGTGGTGGCCGCCTTCGACCCCGCCGCACTCGCACCAGCCGTCCCGGCCGCACTCGCGCCACCAGATGGTGTGGCGCTGCCGGCCTGCGACGCGGACGATGAGCCGGCGGCGCCACCGTCGGAACCGCAGGCCGCGAGCGAAACCAGGGCGACCACGCTGAGGGGCAGAGCCACGAAAGGGGAACGGCGTCTGAGCATGGGCACAGTCTGCCATCCGACCAGGGGTGCGAGTCTGGACGGCAGCGAGATCAGGTCGAAGTCCGTGGCTCTGAGACGCCCGTCACGGACGGGCCCTCACGCTCCTGCTACTGCAGGTCCGCGGGATCCACCCGGACCGTGACGACCGGGGCCTTCGTCCGGCTGCGCTCGCGCTGGACTTCCGCGACGACGTCGAGGATGCCCGGCGTCTGGGCGTAGGACATCCGCAGCAGCCAACGCTCGGCCCGCCCGGCAGATTCCCCAGGCAACTCGAAGGGCCCGAGCGCCGCTGGCGCATCGGGGCGCCGCTCGGCGAGGGCAGCACGCACCTGTGCAACGGCCCCGGCGGGGCCCTCGAGCGCCACCATGCGCACGGCAGGGGGCAGGCCCGCCTCGGCGCGCTGCACCAGCTCGCGCTGCGCCCAGCCGATCGGGTCAGCCCGCACGAGCGTCTGGACCGCCGGGGCGCCCGGATCGGCGACCACCAGGACGGTTCCCTCGGTCCGGACTGCGGCGGCGGCCGACGTCCAACGGGCCAGGGCGTCCTCGGCGGCCCGCAACCGGGGCGCTGCGAGGAGCACGTCGCCGTCGAGCAGCAGCGCCGCCGCGTAGCCACCAGCCGCTGCTGGCTCGGCGCCCGGCGTGGCCACCACGAGAGCCGCATGGGACGGCGCCTCGGCGAGGATCCCCACGTTGGAGTCGCTGCGCAGCACCGGCACGCGCGGGAACGCCGCAGTGAGTTCAGCCACCGTGCGTCCGCTGCCGACGCGCACGGCCCGCACCCGTGTGCCCCCGCACTCTGTGCAGCTCCACGGCACCGCCTGCGGCCCGCAGTTCGGGCATTGCACCGGCAGACCCGGCCCAGGCATCGACATCGCCCATCCGCACGCGGGACATCGGGCCAACTCGCGACAATCGGCGCACGCGATCATCGGCAGGTAGCCCTTGCGCGGCACCTGGACGAGCACCGGGCCCTGCTCCAGTCCGCGCCGCGCGGCCTCGAAGGCGAGACCCGGCAGCCGCGCCACGAGGGCGACCGCATCGCGGTCC
>JBIRBF010000209.1:0-4408 GCA_044326505.1 Candidatus Nanopelagicales bacterium
ATCCCTGCCGCGATGAGCAGAACCAGGCCGACGCCGTAGGCAGCCACGATTGGCGGGCTGTCGGCGAGTGCGGCCCCCACAGCTGCTGCCGCGACGACGGCCGCAGCAGACCCACGTGCGGGGACCAACGCGCGGCGATCCACCACCACAACGCCGGCGGCGAAGGTGAGGTCACTGATGGATTTCCGGTAGCCCTCATCACAGCGCTGTCGCGTCCCGGTGTGCATGGGCTTCGGTGGTTGCGGAGAGCGGAGGATTCGTGGAGGCCATCGTGCTGTCCGGTGCGCCGGTCTATGTCGACCACGACCTGCCACGGGTCGAAGCCATCGGTATCGCCGGCGGACGGATCACCGCAGCCGGCTCGCTGCGCGAGTTGAGCGCGGCGCTTCCCTCTCGGAGGCCAGACAACTGCGGGCGAGCAGGGGCGCGTTCATGCCCTCGTTCGTCGATGCTCACCAGCATGCCTTCCTGGTGGCGGTTGACCCATACACCGACGTGCGGCGCGGTGCCGCCAGCACCATCCCGGAGATGCTCCTGCGGCTGGGCTCGCTGGTCTCCCAGAGCCCACCACGTCAGACCGGCAATGGCTGCGATTCCACGGTTACCCGCCGCTCGACCTGGCCGAGCGGCGCAGTCCGACGGCGGCAGAGCTCGACTCCGTGTGCGACGACCAGCCGATGCGCGTGCTCAGTCGGACCTTTCACGAGTCGGCGGTCAACGGTGCCGGCCTCCCGCGCTGCGGATCGGTCGCCCCACCCCTGACCCGCCGGGTGGGCGGATCATGCGGGACCGTCGCGGACGTCCCACCGGCGTGCTCCTCGAAGCGGCCAGTTTCGCCGCCGAGGCGATGTCGCAGTTCCCGCAACGGTGGCATCCCAGATGGTGGAGGTACTCGCCCCGGCGGGCGTCGCCGCCTACCCCCTGCTGACTGGCGAGCGCATCGACAGGCCCGGCCTGGTCGCAGGAGCGACGGCCAAGGTGCTGGCCGACGGGGGTGAGTACTGCCGCCCGTGCATGACGCCGGCGCAGGTCGGGCGAGTGATGCGGGCATCAGCGCGCCAGCCTCGGTCCCGAGGGCGCCGTCGCACGGGCGCCCCTGCGCACGCTCGCGGAAGCCGGAGTGCCGCTGGCGTTCGGCTCTGACTACCCGGTGGCCGACCCGAGCCCCTGGCAGAGCGTGGCGAGCGCCGTCCACCGACGGGATCGCACCGGGACCCGCATCCATCCCGACGAGGAGCTCAGCGGACGACGCGGCCGCCCTGGCCGGGATCACCACCCTGGTGACCTGGGTCAGGGGGACACCTGCGCCACGGCAGCGCACCACCGCTGGCAGCGGGATCCGCCGCGGACGCGTGACCCGCGGCTGCGTATGCAGACCCGCTGGGGACTCGACGTCTGGCCGGCGCTCGCGGTGACAGCCATGGTGCCACCGCCGCTGAGCGCCGAGTACATCAAGCCGATCAAGAGCATCCGCTAGCTCGGGTAGGCCAGGGCCACGACTACGTCGATGGTGGTGCGCGGGTCGTTCAGCCTGGGCCCGTAGAGCTCCCTGATCTGCCCCATGCGGTAGCGCACGGTCTGGGGGTGGACGGCGAGGTCCCGGGCGACCGCACTTCGATCGCCGCGGTGCAGCACCCACGATCGCAGGGTGTCGGCGAGGCGCTGGGCCGTCGCGGGCGGAAGCTCGGCCAACGGGCGGAGGAGCTCCGCGCGCAGGTCAGCTATGCGACCGAGATCCGACGAAACGATGAGCCGCGCCAGGTGATCCTCCGTATCGATCAGGCCGCCCGGCACAGCCGGCGTGATGCCCACGCGCACCGCCGCCACGGCGCGCTGATACGACTCCACCACCCGGTCCCATGGACGTGCCGGGCCGAGGACGGCCTCATGGTTGCGCAGGAGCTTTGCCAGGCGCGGCCGACCTGACCCCTCAGCCTCGGGGATCAGCAACAATGCACGCTCGTCGACGTCTGCCAGCCCGGGCAGATCATCCTCAAGAGTAAGCGTCTGGCGAGAGAGCGACGGACGGACGGAGATCAGGTGCCAGGGCGGCAGCAGGACCGCCGTCAGCGTCCGAGGAACAGGCCACTGGGCGCGCTCGGCGCTCACCTGCAGGTGCTCGACGGCGGCGCCCCGGATCAAGTCCTCCGCCAGCAGGTCCAGGCGCCGCTGACGGGCGCGGTCGGACGTGGCCATCTCGTACCCGTGGCCGGCCAGACTCGCGGCGGACAGTTCGTCGATGTACGCGAACACGAGTTCGGCGAAGGCCGCCAGCGAACCGACGTCGATGCCCTCGGCCACCGCCATGTCGGACAACTCCCGCCAGGCAACCCGTGCGCCGATGCGGAAGGCCGCCAACAGCGCGTCCGCCGAGCGGCCGTACCTGGCTTCCTCCCGGCCCAGCCGGTAGGCCGCGTCCATCGCTGGGGCCAGCGGGGCGCTGGGGTCGGTGCCGTCGGTCGCGCTCATCAAGGCAAGGAACGATCCCAGCGCCAGGTCAACTCCGCGAGTGACGTTCGCACCCGTGCGGCCCGTGAGCGCCCCGGCGTAGGTCGGAACTTCCGCCATGACGGCGGCGATCGTTCCCTCCGCCACCTGTGGCAGGGCCGCCGCGAGCCGGCCGGCGATGCGTGGGTCCAGTTGCAGGCGGGCGGCGCCTACGACGACCTTCGACTCGCCAGCAGACTGCGCCCGTCCGTCATTCATTGTTCACTCCGAACACTTGGCGACGCCTACTACCTGGGCTAGTAACCCTGAACCTATCCTCTCGTGACATTGCCGGCGGCGCACAATCCACGAGCGCTCACGGTCAAGCAGCTGCCTGCTGCGCTGCGTCCCGGTGGAGCACGCCACCCGGTGATGTCGCCGGCTCGCCCACTTGCGCCCCCTCGACCGGAGCCCGTCCCATCGCCCGCGCGATCGAGTCGAGCAGTCCGTTGGGAAGCGACAGGCGCACGACCTTGGTCCAGGCCGACAGCACCTGCGCGGGCAGCGGCCCGGACGTGTAGGTCAGGTCGAAGTCGGCGAAGAGCTGCTGCACCTGGGGGGCGATCTCCTGATACCGGTTGCTGGGCAGGTCGGGGAACAGGTGGTGCTCGATCTGGAACGACAGGTTGCCGGTCATCAAGTGCATCGCGGGACTGCCGGAGATATTCGCCGAACCGAGCATCTGTCGCAGATACCAGTCGCCACGGGTCTCCCCCTCGATAGATGCGTACTCGAAGGTCTCGACGCCCTCGGGGAAGTGCCCGCACATGATCACCGAGTGGGTCCACAGGTTGCGCACCAGGTTCGCCGTCGCGTTCGCGGTGAGCGTGCTGAGGAAGGACGGCCCGGACAGCGCCGGGTGCACCACGTAGTCCTTGGTCGCCTGACCGCGGATCTTGCCCAACACCTGCTTCACCCGGGCCCGGAAGTCAGGGCTGTTGCGCCGCTGCGCCGAGCGCAGGTTCTTGCCGAGCTCGAGGTCGTAGGCGGCGATGCCGTACTCGAAGATGCAGGCGCTCAGGAAGTTCCACAACGGCTGTGCCAGGTGCATCGGGTGCCACCGCTGGTCCTCGTCGACCCGCATGATGCCGTACCCCAGGTCATTGTCCTTGCCGAGCACGTTGGTGTAGGTGTGGTGCAAGACGTTGTGGGAGTGCTTCCACTGCTCCGAGGGTGAGGCGTGGTCCCACTCCCACGTCGTGGAGTGGATCGTCGGATCGCGCATCCAGTCCCATTGGCCATGCATGACGTTATGCCCGATCTCCATGTTCTCGAGGATCTTGGCGATGGAGAGCCCCGCGGTCCCGACCAGCCAGGCAGGCGGGAAGAGGGAGGCCAGCAGGACGGCGCGGCTGCCCAGTTCGAGGGTCCGCTGGGCATCGATGACGCGGCGGATGTAGGCAGCGTCGTCGGCGCCGCGTGATTCGATGACGTCGGCGCGGATCTGGTCGAGGCGGCGGCCGATCTCGTCGACGTCGGCCTCGGTCAGGTGCGCGACAGGGTTAGTCGGCTTGTTCTGCAGAGCAGTCATGGGGTGTCTCCTTGGTCTGGTTGGTTGGAAGGGGCCGCCGCAGTCGCGGCTGACCCGGGAGAGTCGGCCGTCAGGCTTCGACCTGGCATGGGCCAGCCGGTGCCGACACGCAGGTCTGGATCAGCAGCGGGTCACCGTCCGCTGCAGTGGTGACCTCGCCGGTGCGCAGGTCCCGGACAGAGCCGGACTGCAGCGGCAGCACGCATGAGAAGCAGATGCCCATGCGGCATCCCGACGGCATGAGCACTCCGGCCTGCTCGCCGGCGTCGAGGATCGTGGTGCCTCCGTCGGTCGCGACGTCGGCCTCCGTGCGGGTGAACTGGACGGTGCCGCCCTCTCCCGTTGGCCGCAGCGGCGCCCGAAACCGCTCCAGGTGCAGGCGGTCGGTCA
>JBIRBF010000114.1:0-8971 GCA_044326505.1 Candidatus Nanopelagicales bacterium
CATCATCGTGACGGCGGTGACGGGTCGGCGGCCCGATGGCGGCAAGGAGATTTCGGCCATTCTGGTGCCCGCCGGAACACCTGGCCTGACGGTCGCGCCGCCCTACCGCAAAGTCGGATGGGACGCGTCGGACACCCACGAACTCGGCTTCGCCGACGTGCGGGTGCCAGCGACGAATCTGGTGGGCGAGCGGGGCCGCGGCTATGCGCAGTTCCTGCGCATCCTGGACGAGGGACGCATCGCCATCGCGGCGCTGGGCGCCGGCCTGGCTCAGGGGTGCGTGGACGAGTCGGTGGCCTACGCCAACGAGCGCGAGGCGTTCGGCCGCCCGATCGGCGCCAACCAGGGCCTCGCCTTCCTGATCGCGGACATGGAGGCTCGGGCCCATGTCGCGCGCCTGGTGTGGCGCGACGCAGCCGGTCGGCTGCAGCGCGGCGAGCCGTTCAAGCACGAGGCGGCGATCGCCAAGATGGTGACGAGCGAGGCCGCCATGGACAACGCCCGGGCCGCCACGCAGGTATTCGGCGGCGCCGGCTTCATGATCGACTACCCCGTGGGCCGGTTCTACCGCGATGCCAAGATCCTGGAGATCGGCGAAGGCACCACGCAGGTGCAGCAGATGCTCATCGCGCGCGGGCTGGGGCTGCCGGTATGACCGGGTCCGAGGCGGCGCGCGCAGCCGGTCACGAGGTCCGCACGGGACCGGTAGCAGCTTCCGGCGGCCTGGCGGCCGTGACGCTGACGTCTCCCGCCGGGCTGTCGGCCTCATTTGTGCCGCGGGCCGGCATGGTCGGCTGTGCTTTGACGCTGGACGGCCAAGAGTTGCTGGGTCTGCGAGGGGGGATGCCGGCCTACCTGAGCTCGGCGAAGACCTTCGGCATTCCGCTGCTCGCTCCCTGGGCCAATCGGCTCGGGCCTGACACCTACCGCGTTGCCGGCCAGGAGTGCACCGTTGCGGGAGTGCGGGGGGTGCACCGCGACGAGCACGGCACCGCGATCCACGGCCTGCTCGCGGGAGCCGATGACTGGCGGGTGATCGAGGCCTCGGCCCAGGCCGACTCCGCAAGGTTGGCGGCGCAGTTCCGCTTCGACCACGACTGCGCGGAGTTCGACGCTTTCCCGTTCCCGCACTTGATCGACATCGTTGTGGAGCTGAGCGAGAATGAATTGGCGGTGAGCACCACCGTGACGCCGCTGTCCGACGTCGGTGTGCCGGTGGCTTTCGGCTGGCATCCCTA
Source organism: Candidatus Nanopelagicales bacterium (assembly GCA_044326505.1). Lineage (GTDB taxonomy): Bacteria > Actinomycetota > Actinomycetes > S36-B12 > UBA10799 > JACJWR01. The sequence goes on from JBIRBF010000114.1 coordinate 1,239, forward strand.
CTTCACCGTGCCGGGTGTGCCACGCGAGCAGTGGCTGTTGTCGTTGCCCTTCAGCCGCCGGGCGCTCCTGGACGAGCGGAATCTGCCCACCGGTGAGGTCGTGGACTGGACCTGGACTTCCGGCGACGGCCCGCGAGCCCTGGGCACCGACGTGCTGGACGACCTCTTCGTGGACGTGGAGCCCGGCGCCCGGGCAGAGCTGAGCGGCGTCGACGAGCGGGGCCGGGGGGTCAGGATCGCGATGGTCTATACCAGCGGCTATTCCTACGGCGTCGCTTTCGCCCCGGCGGCCGAGGACGTCGTGGCCATCGAGCCCATGACCGCGCCGACTGCGCCCTTCAGCGGCGAATTCGGTGTGATCGTCGCCCACGAACCCTACGAAGCGGTGTTCACGGTCATGGCGGAGAGGATCTGACATGCACCGGCCGATCGTCGGAATCGTGGGCGGCGGGCAGCTCGCCCGCATGACGGCCCCCGCGGCCGAGGCCCTCGATATCCATCTGCGGGTACTTGCCGCGTCCCCGGACGATCCTGCCGCCCAGGTGATCCCGGACACCGTCATCGGGCCGCACGACGACCTCGAGTCCTTGCTGCGGTTCGCCCAGGGCTGCGACGTGGTCACCTTCGATCACGAGCACGTGCCACCGGACCACCTGCTAGAGCTCGTCGAGCGCGGGATCGCCGTACGTCCTAGCCCGGCCGCACTGGTGCATGCGCAGGACAAGATCGTCATGCGCGAGGCGCTGAGCTATGCCGGCCTGCCCTGCCCGCGCTGGGCGGTCGTGGCCGATGCCGAGGACGTCGAAGTCTTCGCCGACAGCGGCAGCTGGCCGGTGGTGCTGAAGGTGTCGCGCGGCGGCTATGACGGCAAGGGCGTGTGGGTGGTGGAATCGAAGGCTGAAGCGGCGGAGGTGATCGCCGACACGGTGCTGGCACCTGAGTCCAGGTGGTTGGTCGAGGAGAAGGTGGACTTCGTCCGCGAGCTGTCCGCTCAGGTGGCGCGCTCGCCGCACGGTCAGGCCGTGGCCTACCCGGTTGTGCAGTCTTTGCAGGTCGATGGAATCTGCAAGGAGGTGGTGGCGCCCGCGCCCGGACTATCGGCGGAACGGGCCGCGCAGGCCCAGCGGGTGGCGCTCGACGTGGCTGCAACGCTCGGCGTCGAGGGGATGCTGGCGGTCGAACTGTTCGACACCGGCGACTCAGTGCTGGTGAATGAGCTCGCCATGCGGCCGCACAACACCGGCCACTGGACGATCGAGGGCGCGGACACCTCGCAGTTCGAGAACCACCTGCGAGCCGTGCTCGATCTGCCGCTGGGGTCGCCGGCCGCCCTGCTGCCCTGTGCCGTGATGGTCAACATCTTGGGCGGTGAGCACGAGGACCTGCACCGCGCCTACTTGCACGTCATGGCGCGCGACCCTGGGGTGAAGGTGCACCTTTACGGCAAGCACGTCCGCCCCGGCCGCAAGGTGGGCCACGTCACGGCACTCGGGGCGAACCCGCAGGTGCTGCTGGATCGCACTCGGCATGCCGCCGACTTCTTCGAAGGGACGATCGATGGCTGATGCCGCCGACTCGCCGCTGGTCGGCGTAGTGATGGGTTCGGATTCGGACTGGCCGGTGATGGCGAAAGCCGTCGAGGCGCTGGCCGAGTTCGGCATTGCCTACGAGGTCGGCGTGGTCTCGGCCCACCGGATGCCGCAGACGATGATCGATTACGGCCGGGATGCCGAGGCGCGCGGCCTGCGGGTGATCATCGCCGGAGCGGGAGGGGCGGCCCATCTTCCGGGCATGCTCGCCAGCGTCACGGTGCTGCCGGTGATCGGGGTGCCGGTGGCGCTGGCTCGGCTGGACGGCCTGGACTCGCTGCTGTCGATCGTGCAGATGCCCGCGGGCGTGCCGGTGGCTGCGGTCGCTGTGGACAATGCGCGCAATGCGGGGTTGCTCGCGGTCCGCATGTTGGGTATTGCCGACGAGCGGCTGCGGATGCAGATGGCCGATTTCCAGGTGGCGCTGGAGGCAGTTGCCCGGGAGAAGGGCGAACGGCTCCGCGAAACCGTCACGCCGTTCACGGCTCCAGCGGCACGATGACCTCGTTGCGCCGCGCGAATGAGGGCTTCCAGGGCGGGTCGTAGCGCGCCCAGCGCGGGCTTCCGGCGACTTCCCAGCCGGCGCCGGCAACCGCGCTCAGCAGGGCAGTTGTGTGCTTGTCGACGTTGGCGGTGGTCCAGCGACCGGAGTACCGCACCGCTGCCGCATCGTGGGCGGCGATCTGACGCAGCGACACAGCGGGGTCGGTGGGCTCCGGATAGTCCGCCAGAGTGCCCGTGCCGGGAAGCACGAACGACACCACCCACGATCCCTCGCCCGCCGGCTCCTGCAGGACCGGCGCCGTCATGGCCAGCTTCTCGCCTGCTGGTTCCTGCAGTACCGGCGCGGTCATGGCCAGCTTCCGGCTGCCCCGGTTCGCGCCGGAGATGTAGTTGACCAGAGGCCGGAAGGCGAGGTTGCCAGCCTTGTCGGCGGCGGCGTCGATGCGCACGTCGGCAACGACACAGGGTGGGTAGTGGCGCCGCTCGACGCCGTTGCGGATCTCGACGACGTCGTAGTTCTGCTGTTCGGTCACATTCGTGGAACCTCTCGCGACGCCGTGTCATTCCGCGCGGTCGGGCACCCGACCGTCCTGGCGGTGGCGCGGTCGCCGGCGCTCCGTAGCATGGGGGCAGCCCAATGCCAGAAGGAGATGCCCAAGTGGACGCTGGAATCTACGCCTTGCCCGAGGAGTACGTCGAGCTGCAAGAGGCCGTGCGAGCCCTGGCACAGGACAAGATCGCGCCGCGCGCTGCGGAGATCGACGCCAAGGGCGAGTTCCCGTGGGACGTCTACGAGGCCCTGGTGGGGGCCGGTTTCCACGCTATCCACATTCCGGAGGCCTACGACGGCATGGGCGGGGACAACCTCGCCTCGGCGCTGGTCGTGGAGGAAATCGCCCGCGTCTGCGGTTCCAGTTCGCTCATCCCCGCGGTCAACAAGCTGGGGACCACGCCGCTGCTGGTCGGGGCCTCCGATGCGGTGAAGCAGCGCTACCTGACGGAGGTCGCGTCGGGCGAGGCGATGTTCTCGTACGCGCTGTCCGAGCCCGAGGCGGGCTCCGATGCGGCGTCGATGCGCACCAAGGTGACGCGCGAAGGCGATGGTTGGCTGCTCAATGGCAACAAGCGCTGGATCACCGGGGCGGGGGTGTCGAAGTACTACACCGTGCTCGCCACGGCCGACCCGGGCACCGGGCCCAAGGGCATCACTGCCTTCGTCGTCCACGCAGACGACGAGGGCTTCTCGCTGGGCGCGGAGGAGAACAAGCTGGGAGTCAAGGGCTCACCGACCCGCGAGCTCTACTTCGACAATGTCTTCCTGCCGGCGGACCGCATGGTCGGCGATGTGGGCGAGGGCTGGACGATTGCGATGAAGACGCTCGATATCACTCGAGTGACTATCGGTGCTCAGGCCGTTGGCATGGCGCAGGGCGCCCTGGATGTGGCGCTGGCCTACGCCAAGGAGCGCAAGCAGTTCGGCAAGTCGATCGCTGACTTCCAGGGCATGCAGTTCATGCTCGCCGACATGGCGATGCAGATTGAGGCCGCCCGCCAACTCGTGTACCACGCGGCGGCGGCGAGTGACCGTGGCGACGCGAACGTGACCTTCCTGGGATCCGCTGCCAAGTGCTTCGCGTCGGACACCGCCATGAAGGTGACCGTCGATGCCGTGCAGGTCCTCGGTGGCTACGGCTATGTCAAGGACTACCCGGCCGAGCGCTTCATGCGCGATGCCAAGATCACCCAGATCTATGAGGGCACGAACCAGATCCAGCGGATGGTGATGGCGCGGCGGCTGCTCGGCTAGGGCGCCAGTTCGGTGAGGACGCGAGCCCTCTCCGCCAGCACGAACGTCGCGATCTTCGCCCCTCGTTCGGTGGCGAACTCGATGTCGGCGACATCCGGTGTCTGTGCGCCAAGCCACTGGAGCCGTAGTACGTCGCCGTCCTCGCGCGCACAGGGCAGCAGCGTGGCCCACGAGAACCCGTAGCGCTCGGCCATCCTGATCGCCCGCGGGGTGGAGGGATGCGCCAGCGGCAGGTCGAGGTACACCACCGCCAGGTTGCGGCCCGAGACGGCCCGAAACTGTTCAGTGACGCGCGCACCACCGTCGGCGCCCGGGCGCAGCACTGTGATGACCGCCGCGGACTTGCCCGGTATCACCCCGACCTCCACGACAGCCTCACCCGTGGCAGCCTCGTCGGCATCGGTCACGCTGCGCTCAAGCCTCAAGTCGGCCGTGAGACCCCGGTAGGCGTCCGTGAGGTGCGCGGGCAGGTAGCTGGCCGCATGGGGGGCGTCTGCCAGCGGGATGTAGAGCGGCACCAGGCTCATCCGGCCCTCGAGGGTGTTGTCGAACCCTGCCATTGCCACCGTCGAGGGCGACCCGCCGAGCAGCAGCCCGGTCTCTATGCCGCCGGCAGCGATGACGGCCCGCTGCGACGCCTTGTGGTTGGCGACGCACTCGGCCCAGACCCCAGGGACGCCTCGTGATCGGGCCTCGGCGATGGACATCTGCCCGAGTCGTTCGGCCAGGTGACGCCCCCGGTAGCGGGCATCCACCATCAGGCGACCAAACTCCGGAACGAGTCTCGACGGGTCGCTGGTCGTCGCCTGGTGGGCCACGATCTCGCCGTCCGGCGAGACCGCGACTTGCGAGTGCATGACTCCTGTGCTGATCAGCTTCGCCAGGGCATCGGGTGCGTAGAGCGCCCGGTCGACGTAGGTGTAGCCGTAGCACCTGAACGTCAAACGAACGATTCCGCGGGCATCCTCCGGCGTGCCCGCTCGCAGCTCGGTAGCCGCTGCGACGTCGTCGGGCACGCGCGGGACCGATTCGTCCAGCCGCGTCTCGGCCGCCAACCACGATTCGTCCTCGACCACATGGATCGAGCACTCGGCGATGTTGCCCGCCGAGTCTGACTTGTGCTGCAGGCCGGCGATCCCCGCCTCCTCGGCCAGATTCCAGGACCGTAGGTTCGCCGAGGCCGGGCCGATCGTGGGCATTCGGCGGTCGATGACCCGGACGGTGAACTGGTCGCCGCGATGGTCCAGCTCCAGCGTGATCCGGTCGGAACCGCCGGCGAACGCCTCGCGGGCATAGGACTCACGCATGAGTTGGGTCACGACGCTGGTGAGCCGCTCGACGGGGTCCTCGGCGCCGCCTGCGGCGAGCATCGCGTCGCGCACGGCCTCAACTGCAATCCGCGCCGGAACAGCGCCTGGCAGCTCGATTCTGAGCAGGAGGTCACTGGTCATAGGGGAAGCCTAGGGCGGAATCCCGGCCGAACGGGCACTGTGCTGGGTCGGATAGCGGGACCGCGCCATGTGGGGGACCGCGCTATGTGGCGGCACCACGCCCCACGCGTTCTTGGCTAAACTTGAATGATGGATCATCAGCTGAAGCCCGGCGACCGGGTGGGCGGTTTTCGCCTCGCGTCGCTACTGGGCGCAGGCGGGATGGGGCAGGTGTTCCTGGCCTTCGGTTCGGACGACCGCCCGGTGGCCATCAAGGTGATCCGTCAGGAACTGTCGGAGCAAGAGACATTTCGCCTCAGGTTCGCGCGCGAGGTGGCAGCGCTCGGACTGGTCAAGGGGCCCTGCACGGCTAGCCTGATCGCGGCCGATCTGCAGTCCGATCCGCAATGGATCGCGATGGAGTATGTCGCGGGACCCACGTTGCAGTCGTCGCTAGCGGTCAACGGGCCGCTCGAGCCCGAGATGGCCCGCCTGCTCGCGTGGGCGCTCGCCGAGGCGCTCGGTGACATTCACCGCGCCGGCGTGATCCACCGCGATATCAAGCCGTCCAACATCATCCTGGCCGATGAGGGACCCAAGCTGCTCGACTTCGGGATCGCGCAGACGCTGGACTCCGCCAGCCTCACACAGGCGGACCAACGACCGGGCTCGCTGGCCTGGATGGCCCCCGAGCAGCTGACCGGGGAGGCGCTCGGCCCACTCACTGACGTGCACGCCTGGGGAGCCGCGGTGTATGCGGCGGTGACCGGTTCGCCGCCCTTCGGGGAGGGCCCATCGGAGGCCCTGGCTTGGCGCATCGCGCAGGCGAAGCCCGACGCGAAGCCGCTGCGGGAGCGGGCCCCGGCGCTGGCGGACGTCGTGTTGGCGGCGCTCGCAGCCGACCCGCTCGACCGTCCGTCCGTACCGGACCTGGTTGCCGCCACTCGACTGTCCGAGGATCCGAACGCCACGGTGGTCAGCGGACAGACGGACATCTCGACCGCGTTGGAGCAGATGTGGCGCCCGCCGGCGCCGGTGCCGGCATCCTCGGCCACGGGTTCGTCGCTCGTACTGCAGCGCCAGCGCCGCCGGCGCCGGTCCTTGGTAGTCGGAGCGTCCGTGGTGGGTGTGCTCGCCGTGCTCGGACTCGGCGTCGCACTTGCCAGGACCGACTCGGCTCCGGACCCGTCGGGGCAGCCATCGCCGGTTCCCAGCGTGTCGCAGGCCCCGCTGGACCCCAATTTCGCCGGCTGTCCGGGGGGCGGTGCCTACGTGGGCATGGTGGGACTGTGGAACGTGTGCCGGTATGAGGCGATCTCCGATGGGTTCGCGCAGAACGTCGCCAAAGCCGTGACGGGCCCCGGCTCCTACTCGGGCGTCTTCAGCGTTGCGAACGGCAAGAGCTACTTCTTCCAGTGCGCGTGGGTCGCTGGGTCGCAGAGCGTCGTGGAGTGCGGCCTGCCGCCGACGAACATTCTCAACGGCGGACGCGTGGTACTGGTTCCGCTGGGCGAGACCGCGCCGGCGGCCGCCGCTGGCGCCTCGAGTCCTGCTGCCGCAACTAGTCCGTGAGCCCCAAGGCCGTTGCCAGCGTAGTGAGCTCGGCCCGACGCCTGGCGCCGGTCTTGTCCCGGATGCGTTCCAGATGCGAGCGCACCGTGCTCACGCTGATGATCAGTTGATCCGCGATCTGAGCATCCGTGCGGCCGGTTGCCACGAGCCGGAGAATCTCTTCCTCGCGCTTCGTCAGGTGCGGACCCGGGGGCTCGTCTAGAACGAGGTCGGTGGGATTGACTACGTCCGCATCCTGACCGGAGAGCAGCCGCAGACGGGTATGGCCGATCTCGATAACGTCACCGGGATGCACGGGTGCGGACGCGGCCACCCTGATTCCGTTGACGAAGGTGCCATTGCTGCTCTGCAGGTCGCGCACACGCCAACCGAGGTCGGTGTGCTCGAGCGCTGCGTGGTTGCGCGACACCGTCAGGTCGCTCGCCAATTGCAGGTCGTTCGTCGGATCGCGGCCGATTTGGAAAGGCGATTCGCCTAGCGGAACGACCTGGCGACTACCCCCCATTCCGAACTCGAGTGCGTCCATCGTCCTCCCCCTCGTGCGCGCCTGGTGAATGGCACGGCCCAAGTGTGCCGTGCTGGGGGATGACATGCGCGCGGAAGCCTGGGGACTCGCTCGAGTTGCTCGGCGGTGGTGTTGGGCATTTCTACCGATACCCGTCCAGGTTCGGCTGGCCTAGTTTGGTGGGACACGGAGGAATCCGCGTGGCGAGGCCGGTGGGGTGTCGCGCCGCTGGATCCGGGCCCAGGCTCCGGGGGGGACTGGACCGCTGGGGGGACGTGGGGCCCCCCCAAAAATAAAGGTGGGGCGCCGGTGGGGGGGGGGGGCGG
>JBIRBF010000121.1:0-8398 GCA_044326505.1 Candidatus Nanopelagicales bacterium
CCCTGCTCCTCGTTGATCTCCTCGTGAATCTTCTCCATACCGAACGCGCGGGCGTAGAAATCGACCGCGACGTCGAGGTCGGTCACGGCGAGGCCGACGTGGTCGATGGCGGTGACGTAGTCGGAGATTTCGGTCGGCACGGACATGGGGACTCCTCTGCGCGGTCGGCATGCGTGGTGCATGTTTCCAGATGGGCCTGGCGCGGGCGCGCCAGCCACGGGGCGCGCGAAGCGTCCCCGCCCTGTCTGGTTATCGTTGCAGGCACCAACTTCAAGCTGATAGGCGGAGGTCCCCATGGCCGGAAATGTCATCGTCGCAGGCGCACGCACCCCGATGGGTCGGCTGCTCGGGTCGCTCAAGAGTCTTTCGGCTGCCGAGCTCGGCAGTGTGGCGATCGCTGGTGCCCTGGAGCGCTCGGGCGTGGCTCCCGACCAGGTGGACTACGTGATCATGGGCCACGTGCTGCAGGCCGGCACCGGCCAGATGTCCGCGCGGCAAGCCGCCGTCGGCGCCGGAATTCCGATGACTGTGCCCGCCCTGACCATCAACAAGGTCTGCCTCTCCGGCATCGATGCGATCGCCCTGGCCGACCAGCTCGTGCGCGCCGGCGAGTTCGACATCGTCGTCGCCGGCGGCATGGAGTCCATGACCAACGCCCCGCACCTGCTCATGGGCTCCCGCGAGGGCACCAAGTACGGCGACTGGAAGGCCATCGACGCGATGGCGTTCGACGGCCTCACCTGCGCCATCGACGAGTGCGCCATGGGTGAGTCGACCGAGAAGTACAACTCCCGCTACCCGTTCGGCCGCGCCGAGCAGGACGCTCTCGCAGCGCGTTCGCACCAGCGGGCCGCCGAGGCACAGAAGTCCGGCGCCCTGGCCGAGGAGATCGTCCCGGTCGGGATCACGCAGCGGCGCGGCGACGTGATCGTGGTTGAGGTCGACGAGGGAGTGCGGGCCGAGACCACCGCCGAGTCGCTCGGCAAGCTGCGCCCGGCCTTCGCCAAGGAGGGCACCGTGACGGCCGGCAACGCCTCGCAGATCTCCGATGGCGCCTGCGCCGTCGTCGTGATGAGCAAGGCCAAGGCCGAGGAGCTCGGCCTCGACTGGCTGGCCGAGATCGGCGCCCACGGCGTCGTCGCCGGTCCGGACGCATCGCTGCACCTGCAGCCGGCCGAGGCGATCCTCGCGGCCTGTGCCAAGCAGGGGATCAGCCCGGCCGATCTGGACCTGCTCGAGATCAACGAAGCGTTCGCGGCCGTCGGCCTCGCCTCCACGGAGAAGCTGGGCGTGGATGCGGACAACGTCAACGTCAACGGCGGCGCCATCGCGCTGGGCCACCCGCTGGGCATGTCCGGCGCGCGCATCGTCCTGAGCCTGGCGCTCGAGCTCAAGCGTCGCGGCGGCGGCGTGGGTGCGGCCGCGCTCTGCGGCGGCGGGGGCCAGGGCGACGCGCTGATCATCACCGTCCCCGCCGCGGAGTAGTTCGTGGCTCGGTCGGTGGATGTGCCCGATCTGGTCGTCCGGGCCCGGCGCGGGGAACCCCGCGCCGTGGCTCGGCTGATCTCGCTGGTCGAGGATCAGTCGGCGCTCCTGCGCGACGTGGCTGCCGAGCTGGCTCCCTACGCCGGTCGGGCCCACATCGTGGGACTGACGGGGTCGCCCGGAGTGGGCAAGTCGACTACGACGTCGGCGCTCGTGACGGCGTATCGCCGACAGGGTAAACGCGTCGGTGTGCTGGCGGTGGACCCCTCCTCTCCCTTCTCCGGCGGCGCGTTGCTGGGCGACCGGGTGCGGATGCAGGAGCACGCCCTCGACCCAGAGGTGTACATCCGTTCGATGGCCTCCCGAGGGCATCTGGGCGGCCTGGCCTGGACGACCCCGCAGGCGCTGCGGGTGCTCGACGGCGCCGGCTGCGACGTGATCCTGGTCGAGACGGTGGGCGTGGGACAGTCCGAGGTCGAAGTCGTCGGCGTGGCCGACACAGTCGTCGTGCTGCTGGCCCCCGGCATGGGTGATGGCATCCAGGCGGCGAAGGCCGGCATCCTCGAAGTGGGTGATGTGTTCGCCGTGAACAAGGCTGACCGAGATGGTGCCGATGCCACCGCCCGGGAGTTGCGTCACATGATCGGACTGGGGGAGCGCCCGGCGGGGGGATGGCGGCCGCCGGTGCTCAAGACCGTCGCCTCTCGCGGCGAGGGGATCGACGAGTTGGTCGAGGCGATCGATAAGCACCGCCAGTGGGCGGCCGAATCAGGCGCCGGTGTGGTGCGGCGCCAGCACCGGGCCGGGTCCGAGATCGAGGCCCTCGCCCTGGCGCAGATCCGCCGCCAGATGGAGTCCGACGAATCACTGCTGCAGGTGCTGGCTGCGGACGTGGCCGCCGGCCTACGGGATCCTTATTCGGCCGCCGACGAACTCATGGCGGCGTCGGGGGTCTGAGCCCCTGGTGGTGAAGTGGCGGGACAGGAGGTCAGCAGGGTCTGGTCGATCAGCCCCTCGGATCCCCGCCGTACCATCACCCCTTTGCCGGAGGGTAGGCACCAGCGCGTGTAGTCACGAGAGATGATCGTGCGCTCGGCCGGTGTGGGCGGCCAGAACGCGCTGGCGCCGCTGGCGGGATCGAGCAGATCCATCGCCGCCACGTCGGGCTTGAGTTCGCCGAATGACCGGGCGTAATCCCATTTGTCATGACCCGGGGTGAGGCCATAGGGGCCGCGGCGCTCTGACTTCGCGATCGTCGAGTCCATCTTGCCGAGCAGATCGATCGCAGGCGCGTGACCCCAATAAGTCCCGGCGCCAGCCGCCGTGACTCCAAGCACGGCGGTGGGGGCCAGTGCCCGGCGGAGGGTGTCGGCGTCGTTCAGGGTGTCGTCCTCGCCCGGCAGGAGGGTGCCAAAGCCCATCCACGTGTCCAGACTCGGGCTCGCCCCGTCGCCGTTGGGGAGCACGCTGACCCCCGCCAGACAGATGAGTCCCGCTGCGACGGTGGCTGACGCAGCTGGGATCCTGCCGGGCACCGTTGCTGCGCCAGAGACGATCACGATCGTGGAAAGCACGAGTACTGGCACCACGAACCTGTCAGGCACGAAGAAGTCGCCGCTGGTGGACATGGCGTAGAGGGTCTGAGCTGCCGCCATCGCGAACAGCAGACCCGCTCCCCACGCTCGCCGACGTCCGCCCGTGACGATCAGTCGGTACAGCGCGACAGCGGCGACGAGCAGACACGCCCCCGCATACCACTCGACCGCGATCCCCCTGCTGAGGCGCTCGAGGAGGCTGGAGTCGTCCATCTTCAAGTAGTAGGTATTGGGCACGACCTCGCCGTAGTAGGACAAGCGGAAGCCCGTGAGCAGAGCCAGGGCGCCGCCGATCGCCCCGCCCAGAATCGCTGCCCTGACCGCGCGTGATGCGCTGCGCGCAGACGCCGGGGGAAGTAGGCAGGCCGCGGCCGCGCCCACGGCGATGACCACGAAGTCCTGTCGCACCAGGATTCCCGTCGCCATCACGGCGCCCATCGCGGCGAGCTGGGACAGGCCGAACCCTCGGTCGTGCGCGCCAAGCGCGAGGGCCGCCAGGGCGACGGCCAACAGGCACAGGGCGCCCACCTCGAGACCCATCACGGACCAGAACAGCAACGGGAACGAGCAGCCGACCACGAGGGTCGTCGTGGCCGCGGCGACTCGGGAGCCGGTCAGCGACGCAGCGACGCCGCCGGCGAGGTAGGCGGTCGCGGCCGCACAGGCGAGGCCAAACAAGGAAATGGCGAGACAGGCTTGCGAGTCGCTGAGCCCCGTCAGGTGCGGAAGGGCCATGACAGCCGTGTAGAGCGGGTTGGTGATTCCCTCGACGCGCTCCGCCCCGGGGAACCACACGAGCTGGCCGGTGTCGGCCAGAGTGCGGGCGAAGGACATCGAGATGAGTCCATCGTCGAAGAGGCTGAAAACCTGGCGACCGGCGACGGTCATGGCCGAGGTGAGGATCATGGCTAGACCCATGAGCGCACCGGGGAGCGCCATGATCAAACGAAGGCGCCGGAGACTTGAATCGGGCACCACGGTCGGGCCCTCTTCAGCCGTCGTGCCCGGTGCTGCTGGCGCGAACCGCTGGTCCCTCAGGTCGATGGCGGCGTCGACGTTCTTGGCGGCGGCCTCCGACAGAGGCCTAGCCCGGTCTATTTGTGCTTTGCGCCCCCGCATGCGGGCATCTTTTCAGCCACTCGCACGCGGCCTTGGAGGACGCGCCGCCATGCTGGAGAAACGTCCGCTGGCGCGCGTGGTGTGATGTACAGGGCCCGATCAGGAGGACGCAGGGTTCAGGATGGTGGCGCCCGGCGCCGGGCGCGCCCACGCCGGACCAGGCGCGATCTTGCCGCCGTGGCCGGATCGCACGTGCCAGAAAGCAGCTGCCACCCCCAGCAGCAACATCGACACCGCCGGGATCCAGCCGAACTCGCCCAGCAGCGCGGTGTCGCCAGTGAAGGCTGCCTCGCCGACGCTAGTGGGGTAGTTCAGCGCTATCACCCCGTTCCACGCCCCATGCGCCAGCACCGAGGGCCACACCGAGCGCGACCTGTCGGTGAGCACTCCGACGAACAGCACGAATCCGATGATCGCGACCGTGAACGCCGGCAGCCCGGCCAGGGATCCGTACTCACCGAGCAGCACAATCGGCAAGTGGAAGGCGAGCCAGATCAGGCCTATCACCCCAGAAGCGACCAGGAAGGTCATCCGTGACCTCAGCAGCGGCCACAGGAAGCCACGCCACCCGATCTCCTCGCCGGCGGCCGTGATGCACGCGACGGCGGTGTTGGAGAGCCCATACAGCGCCGCACCACCCAACCCGCCGGCGAACACGATCCAGCCGGCGGCGGAGCCCAGCAGCAGTCCCGCGACCACTACCGCCACCGGAAGCAGCCCGGCGAGGATCCACCACGACGGCCGTCCCCACCAGATGATCCCGGGGCCCAGGAAACGCGCCGCGAGCGCTCCCACTGTGGGCGCCACCATCAGGATGGGAACCGCGGCGTTGAAGCCCGCCCCGCCCAGGACGGCAAGTCCGATCGCGTACACGACAGCGAGCACGCCGAAGTAGATCGCCAGCCGCCGCATGTCGCGCTGTGGCTCCACTCGGCGCGGGTCCACGGCGCGGGCTGTCACGGGCGCCCCGTCCGCGGGGGTGCCCGCCGCGGGAGATTCAGACGCTGGCGGCTCGGGCGACGATCCGCCGGGGGCCTCGTTCGTTCCCATTTCGCGATAGTGACACAGCCGGGCGAGCCTGGTCCAAGGCTGCGGCTACGCTGGCCAAATGGACGCCGTAGACATCGAAGAGGGCCGGACTCGTTGGGCTCGCCGATACGCCGCTGCCAGGGCGGCCGGACGCGTCCGGGAGGCCGACTTCACCACCCTCAGCGGGCTTGACGTGGCGCCGGTCTACGGGCCGCCGGAGGGCCAGGACGTCCCCGGTTTCGAGCGGATCGGCTGGCCCGGTGAATTCCCGTTCACCCGTGGCCTGCACGCCACCGGCTACCGCGGCAAGGAGTGGACCATCCGGCAGTTCGCCGGGTTCGGCAACGCTCGACAGACCAACGAGCGGTACAAGATGATCCTCGCCGGCGGCGGGGGCGGCCTGTCCGTCGCCTTCGACATGCCCACGCTCATGGGCCGCGACTCCGACGAGCCGCTGGCCCACGGCGAGGTGGGGCACTGCGGGGTGGCGATCGACTCAGCGGCCGACATGGACGTGCTCTTCGACAGCATCCCGCTGGGCAGCACCACGACTTCCATGACCATCTCCGGGCCGGCGGTGCCCATCTTCTGCATGTACGTGGTGGCCGCCGAGCGGCAGGGTTACGTCCCGAGTGAGCTCGACGGGACGTTGCAGACCGACATCTACAAGGAGTACATCGCGCAGAAGGAGTGGATCTTCCCACCCGAGCCGCACCTGCGCCTGATCGGCGACTTGATGGCCTACGTGGACGAGCACATGCCGCGCTACAAGCCGCTGAGCGTGTCTGGTTACCACATCCGCGAGGCAGGCGCGACGGCCGCGCAGGAGCTCGCCTTCACGCTGGCCGACGGGTTCGCCTACGTCGAACTTGGGCAGTCGCGGGGTCTGGACGTCAACTCCTTCGCGCCCGGGCTGTCGTTCTTCTTCGACGCGCACCTGGACTTCTTCGAGGAGATCGCCAAGTTCCGCGCCGCGCGCCGGATCTGGGCGCGGTGGCTGCGCGACGAGTACGGCGCCACCGACGAGCGGGCACAGTGGCTGCGGTTCCACACCCAGACCGCGGGCGTCTCGCTCACCGGCGCCCAGCCCATTAACAACGTCGTCCGGACGGCCATCGAGGCGCTGGCCGGTGTGCTGGGCGGCACCAACTCGCTGCACACCAACGCGCTAGACGAGGTGCTCGCGCTCCCCACGGCGCAGGCCGCCGAGATCGCCCTGCGGACGCAGCAGGTGATCATGTTGGAGACCGGCGTCACGGGCGTGGCCGATCCGCTCGGCGGGTCCTGGTACCTCGAGGCGCTGACCGACCGCATCGAGGCCGAGGCGGAGGCCATCTTCGCGAACATCATCAAGCTCGGCGGGGCCACCGAGGACAATCCGCACCCCATCGGCCCCATCACCGCCGGCATCCTGCGCGGGATCGAGGACGGCTGGTTCACCGGGGAGATCGCTGATTCCTCCTTCGCCTTCCAGCAGGCCTTGGAGGACGGTCGCAAGCACCAGGTCGGTGTAACCGTCCACACCGACACGATCACGGAGCCGCTCGAGATCCTGCGGATCAGCCACGACATCGAGGTCGCCCAGGTCGCCGCGCTATCCCGGCGCAAACTCGACCGGGACGACCTGAAGGTGACCAGCGCGCTCATGCGCTTGACCCACGCGGCCGGCACCGACCAGAACCTCGTGCCGATCATCATCGAGGCCGCGCGGCACGAGGCGACCCTGGGCGAGATCTGCCACGCGCTGCGCGGCGTGTGGGGGGAGTACCGGGAGCCGGCGCAGATTTAGCCGCGCTCGGCGCGGTCGCGGCCGTCGTTCGCGGACGGGTTCCGCGCTTGCCATACTTGCGCCCATGAGTACTCCCCGCGTCCCTCCCCCCGCACAATCCGGCCTCACCGGAGCCGCGTTGCGCGGCGCAGTCGACCTCGGTGCCCTGGCCAAGGCCCGCGAGGCCACGGCCCAGGGTGCCTCGGCGGCGGGTGCCGCCAGCGGCGCCTACGTCATCGACGCAACGGCTGCCAATTTCGAGTCCGACGTGATCAAGCAGTCCACCGTGGTGCCGGTGGTGCTCGACCTCTGGGCCTCCTGGTGCGAGCCGTGCAAGCAGCTCACCCCGGTGCTGGAGCGGCTGGCGGCGGCTTTCGAAGGCCGCTTCCTGCTGGCCAAGGTGGACGTCGATGCCGAGCAGCAGATCGCGGCCGCCTTCGCCGTCCAGAGCATCCCCAGTGTGTTCGCCGTGATTGCCGGCCAGCCTGTGCCGCTCTTCCAGGGGGCGCTGCCCGAAGCGCAGGTGCGCCAGGTCATCGATGAGCTGCTTCGGGTGGCGGCCGAGAACGGGGTGTCGGGGCGGCTGCAGCCGCGAGCCGGCGCCGACGACTCGGCCGGCGATTCCGACGCCGCCGAGCCGCAGGACGACCCGGCCGATGAGCTGTTCCTGCAAGCCGGCGAGGCGATCGCCGCCAACGACTGGTCGGCGGCGGAGCAGGCCTACCGACAGTTGCTGGCGCTCGACGCGAGCGACCCCGACGCCCGCGCGGGTTTGACCATCGTGCAACTGCGCGCCCGGCTCGAAGGGATCGACGAGGTCGCCGCCGTGCAGGCATCGGACGCGGCCCCGGCCGACGTGGACAAGGCGATCCTGGCCGCCGAGGTGAACATCGCCAACGGCGACGCCGAGCGCGGCTACGACAGGCTCATCCAGGCGGTGCGACTTGCCGGCGGCGACGACCGCGCTCGCGCCCGGACGCGCCTGGTCGAACTCTTCGACATGGCCCTGGCCGATGACCCGCAGGTGCTCAAGGCGCGAAGGGCGCTCGCAGCGGCGCTGTACTAGCCGAACCAGCGCTCAGCGGTTCCAGTTCTCGCCGAGCACCGAGCGCAGGCGCTCCTCGCGCAGTGCCTCCACCTCGGGCTCTTCAATCGGCTCCAGCACGCGGCCGACGCACCAGCCCAGGAGCAGGTCCGCCAGCGCAGGATTGCGGGCAAGCCCAGGGCCGTGCAGGTAGGTGCCCACCACGTGGCCGCTCACCGCGCCCTCGGTACCGTCGCCGTTGCCAACCCCTGCGCGCACCTGCGCGAGTGGCTGAACGTCGGGGCCAAGGTGTGTGGCGCCGCCGTGATTCTCGTAGCCCGTCAGTCGCGGCAGTCCTGCCGACAGCGGGTCGGCGGC
>JBIRBF010000043.1:0-16158 GCA_044326505.1 Candidatus Nanopelagicales bacterium
AGTCGCGCGAGAACGGCGGGTGCCGGCAACCTTGCGGTCGCCGGCACCCGCCGTCGGTAGTGCGGAAGTGGCCGTCCTAGAACGAGGCCTCGTCGAGCTCCATCACGTCCAGGCTGGTGGCCTCGGCGACGGCGCGCTCAGCGGTCAGCAGCGGCAGCCGGTTCTGCGCGAACCAGCGGGCCGTGGCCACCTTGCCCTCGTAGAACGCGCGGTCCTTGGCCGACAGGGTGTCGTTCTCGAGCGCGGCAATGGCCACCTCGGCCTGCTTGACCAGCAGCCAGCCGATCACCAGGTCGCCGGTCGCCATGAGCAGACGGGTGGTGTTCAGACCCACCCGGTACAGCTCCTGCGGCTCGGTCTGCGACTTCATCGCCCAGCCGCCGAGGGCGCCCAACATGCCCTGGACGTCCTCGAGGGCCTTCCCCAGCAGCTCACGGGCGCCCAGCAGCTGTCCGTTGCCGGTGTCGCCCTTGACGGTCTCGGTGATCTCCGAAGCCAGCTGCGACACGGCCTTGAACTGGTCGCGGATCATCTTCCGGAAGAAGAAGTCCAGTCCCTGGATCGCCGTGGTGCCCTCGTAGAGGGTGTCGATCTTGGCGTCGCGGATGTACTGCTCGATCGGGTAGTCCATCAGGTAGCCGGAGCCGCCCAGGGTCTGCAGCGCGATCGCCAGCATCTCGTAGGAACGCTCCGAGCCGACGCCCTTGACGATCGGGAGCAGCAGGTCGTTCATCCGCTCGGCCAGGTCCGCGTCACCCTCGCCGGCGTGGCCCAGGGCGACCTTGTCCTGCCACATCGCCGTGTACATCACCAGGGCGCGCATGCCTTCGGCGTACGACTTCTGCAGCATGAGGCTGCGGCGGACGTCGGGGTGGTGGGTAATGGACACGCGCGGCGCGGTCTTGTCCATCATCTGGGTCATGTCGGAGCCCTGCACGCGGTTCTTGGCGTAGTCCAGCGCGTTCAGGTAGCCCGTGGACAGGGTGGCAATGGCCTTGGTGCCGACCATCATGCGGGCGTACTCGATGACCTTGAACATCTGGGCGATGCCCTCGTGCACGTCGCCGACGAGCCAGCCGATCGCGGGCTCCTTCTCGCCGAAGGTCAGCTCGCAGGTGGTGGACGCCTTCAGGCCCATCTTCTTCTCGACGTTGGTGACGTAGGCGCCGTTGCGCTCGCCGATCTCGCCGGTGTCCAGGTCGAAGTGGTACTTGGGCACGACGAACAGGCTCAGGCCCTTGGTGCCCGGGCCGCCGGCGCCGTCGACGCCCTCGGGGCGGGCCAGCACGAGGTGGACGATGTTGTCGCTCATGTCGTGCTCGGCGGAGGTGATGAAGCGCTTGACGCCCTCGATGTGCCACGAGCCGTCAGGCTGCAGGAACGCCTTGGTGCGCCCGGCGCCGACGTCCGAGCCGGCGTCCGGCTCGGTCAGCACCATGGTGGCGCCCCACTGGTTCTCGATCATCCGCTCGGCCATCTTCTTCTGGTCCTCGTTGCCGAGGGAGTCCAGGATCGAGGCGAAGCCGGGGCCGGCCATGTACATGAAGGCAGCCGGGTTGGCGCCCAGCAGCAGCTCGGCAACGGCCCAGCGCAGGCTGGGCGGTGCGCCCTGGCCGCCGAGGTGCTCGGGCAGCTCCAGGCTCCAGTAGCCGGCGTCCATCAGCGTTTTGTAGGAGGCCTTGAAGTCCTCCGGCATGGTGACGGTGTACGTGGCGGGGTCGTACTTCGGGGGGTTGCGGTCGGAGCTGAGCAGCGTCTCGGACAGCGGGCCGGTGGCGAGCTTGTTGACCTCGCGCAGAATCTCCTTGGCGGTGTCTGGGTCCATCTCCTCGAAGGGGCCGGTACCCATGCGCTTGTCCGCACCGAAAACCTCGAAGAGGTTGAATTCGATGTCGCGGACGTTGCTCTTGTAGTGCGACATTCTCACGCTCCAGGGAAAAGTTGCGGCGACGCGGTCCGGCGCCGAGGTTACCGATCAGTAACCTAATGATGCTACTGGCCGGTAACAAAGGCAACACCTGGGGGGTTGTTTCTGCCGAAAGCGCTTGGGGACTGGGGGGTTTGGGGCCCGGGTGCCATGATCATTGAGGTAGACGGACCGGTCAGGCGACCGTCTACCTCAATGATCATGACGGTGCCGCGCCTGTGGACGGCCGGCCGCGTTTGCCTGTCTCTGAGGCCATCATGGCGGGCATGGGGGATGGACCGCTCACGGCCAAGGGTGCCGCGTTGCGCCGGGCCCATGGACTTGCGAAGGCTCAAGGAGGCGTGTTCCGCAGCCAGCAGCTGCAAGACGAGTGGGGCATCAGCCGACGCACCATCCGTGCCCAAGTCGGCGCCGGGGTCTGGGTGCGCCATGGCCGCTCGGTGCTCGCGCTGCCGGGGCTGGCCGACGGGCTGCGGGAGCGGTCGCTGATCGTGGCGCACCGACTGGTTGGCGCGGCCTGCTTGACCGGGCCGTCTGCGCTCGCGGTGCGCGGCTTGCTGCTGACGCCGCCGTGGGATGCCCTACCTGAGCTGAGCGAGCCGTGGGTGATCTACCCGTACCGGGTCGAGATCCCAGCCCGAGTACTCCACCGGCGCCACAGCGGGGGTCAGACGGTTTTGGGCGTGCGGATCGCCGAGCCGCAGACCGTCATGCTGGACCTGCTGCGATTCCTCCCCGAACCCGACGCTCGCAATCTCACCTACCGGGCGAGCGGGACGGCCGAGTGGGCCGGCTTCATGAGGGGCCTGGCGGCCGCAGCGGAGGACTATCGGCGGATGCCCGGCGCGGTCCAACTGCGGGCGATGGCCGCTCTCGTCGCGACAGGTGCCCACTCCGAAGCAGAACTGTTGGCGCAGCGGTTGCTGTCCGCTGCGGGCATCACAGGATGGCGAGCGAACTACCCGGTGCGGATCCGCGGTCGGCGCTTCCTCATCGACATCGCCTTCCCGGCATCGATGGTGGCGGTGGAGATCGACGGGCGGGCTTTCCACGACGACGCCAGATTCAACGCCGATCGCAAGCGCCACAACACTCTGGAGGGGGCGGGCTGGCGGGTGCTGCACTTCAGCTGGGACCGGTTGATCCACGAACCCGACGAGGTCATCCGCGAGATCCGCCAGGCCCTGGCGCTGGCCGGCGTAGCGTCATGATCATTGAGGCAGACGGACGCATGGGGCGACCGTCTACATCAAGGATCACGCACGAGTAGGGTGAGAGGACCGCGGGAGCCCACACGGGGCTGAGAGGGTGGCCGCACGGGGCCGCCGACCGCCTGACCGTCCGGGTTATGCCGGGTTGGGAGTTGCGCGATGGACGTGATCTTTACGGCGTGGGGCTACGAGGTGACGTGGCTGGAAATCTTCGCGGTGTCGCTGGCGATTGCCGCTGTGGGGTTGGGCATCAAGGGGACTCGGTGGACCTGGCCCTTCTACTTCCTGTCCAGCGTCCTCTACGGGTGGCTGTTCCTGCAGTGGCACCTGCCGGCATCCGCGGCCATGCAGCTGATCTTCATCGCAGCGGCCGTGTGGGGTTGGTTCACCTGGGGCAGCGAGGGGGTGCGCGACCCTGGTCGACTGACCAACCGCCAGCGCCTGGGCGGGGCCGTGATCATCATCATGGCGTGGCTCGTGCTCGCGCCCTTGCTGCAGATGATCGGCGGCGTCGCGACCTGGGGTGACGCCTTCATGTTCGTGGGTTCGATGGTGGCGCAGCTGCTGATGGTGCTGGAGAAGGTCGAGGCGTGGCCCCTGTGGGTGGTCGTCAACACGGTCGGGACCGTGCTCTACGCGTCCCAGGCGCTCTACTTCACCGCGGGGCTTTACGCCGTGCTGCTGCTGATGGCTGTGGCGGGTTGGCGTTCGTGGACCGCCCGGGCGCGCTCCTCCGAGGGCGCCGTCGCGGCGGGGGAGCCGATTGCCGCAGATGTCTGAGGCACGACTCTTGGTGGTCGTGGGCGGGGAGTCCACCGGTAAGTCGACCCTAGTCGGGGACCTGGCGCGGGAGTTGCCGGCGTTGATCGTGGACGAGACGCTGCGCCGCTGGGTGGACGAGCGAGGTCGGGTCCCGACGGCAGCGGAACAGTGGGACGTCATGCAGATCCACGCCGAGCGCGAAGACTCGGCGCTGGCCGCTGCGCTGGAGTCGCACACCCTGCAGGATGCGTTGACCGCGGTCCCGCAAGGCTCCCAGGATCGAGACTCGGCGTCCTTGAGCGTCGTCTCTGACGGGGGCACTTTCATGACGGCGGTGTACTCGCAGCTCTACTACGCCGACGATTCCCTGCTGCGGGCGTCGCTGGACCGGTACGCCGCGATGGCCGCTCTGCTCGTGTGGTGCGGGTCCGCGATCCCCTGGGTGGCCGACGGCGACCAGCGCGATGGTCCCCACATGCGCGACGCGGCCCAGCTGATCGTCGGTGCGGTGCTTGCGGACGCGGAGGTGGACTGGGTGTCGGTGGATGGCAACCGAGCCTCGCGGGTCGCGGGGGTCCGACGCCGGCTGGGGGAAGGCGCCGGGACCGCAGCCGGGCGCTGAGCCCCGCGAACCCGGCCGAACCCGCACGCATCCGTGCCATGCCATGAGCGTCCGGCTCGGGTCATCAAGGTGCCGACGCGGCATCTGCCAGAATCCCGCACATGCCCACTGGAGGCCGATTGCGGCGCTACCTTCGCGGCTGGCAGGCCCGTCGGCCCGCGGGGGTCGTGAGCCGCGAGTATCTGACGGGCAGCTCCGATCCGCGGGTCGGCGTCCACCGGCGGGCATTCTTTGGAGCCGGCGTGGGGACGGGCCGTTGGGGACCCGCCGGCAGGTCTGAGATTGGGGCCCGGGCCGCGTGGGCCCCGCGGCAGGCTTGGCTGCTCGGACGCTGGTACGCCGGGGTGGGTCGGGCGGCGGTGGCGGGGGTCGCCGAGGAACAGCTGGTCGAGCTCGCCCCGCGGATCGGGGTTCCCCCGGAGGTGCAGCGCGCCCGGCTCGCCGCGCTAGCCCGCAAACATGCCATCGCCCCCCACGAGGCGCTGGCTCTCGGGCTGGTCCGTGACGGGATGACCGAGCGGTGGGCCGAGTACGTATTCGAGTGCGAGCAAGGCTGGAACGCTGCCGCGAGCGCCCCCGGGGCGGGCCGGCACCAGGCGACTTTGGGGGACAAGGTCGCGACCGCGCGCGTCCTCACCACGGCGGGAATCGCATGCGTCCCGAGCCTGGTTATCGCGCCCCTGAGCGGCGGCGACCGGGTCGAGTCGTTGGTCGATGCCTGGTTGGCGACCTGGCCGAAGGTGCATGGCAAGCGTCGAGCAGGCAGCCGAGGGGAGGGGGCCTTCGAGTTGTGGCGGCGCGAGTCGGTGGTGCCGTTGCACTTGCGCGAGCACCAGGGGCGCACCCCGGTGGTCGATCCCCTTCAGTGGCTGCGCCGAAACTTGTCTGGCCACGAGTACCTGATCCAACCCCGTTTGACCAGCCATCCGATGTTCGAGGGAGTCGCCGATCCGACGGATGTCGTGACGATCCGGGCTGTCACTCGTGACCTCGGCGCCGGTCCGCACCTGTTCTGCGCGTGGCTGGAGGTGCCGCTGCCGATCACCGGGGAGCAGCAGTACTACGTGCTCCTGCGCCTCTCGGCCGCCGGTGAAGTGATCGGCCCGGTGCTGCGGGAGTGGCTCCTCGCGGACCCTGCGGAGGATGCGCCGGAAAGTGCGGACGCCCGCCCAGCCGACCCGGTCGCGGCCGCCCTGGCGGGGCTGACTGTTCCCGGATATTCCCAGCTTCTGGCGGACTCGCTCGCGGCCCACCGGCAGTTCGCTGGGTTGTTCGCAGCCGCCTGGGACGTCGCCATCACGCCCGATGGGAACCTGTTCCTGGAGGGCAACAGCGGCTTTGGTGTGGATACCCCGCAGCGCCTGGCCGGCGGTCTGCTGGCGGACCTGCCGCCGCGTCATGATCATTGAGGCAGACGGACCGCCGGCGCGTCCATGTACCTCAATGATCATGACGGTGGCGTCGGGCTTCACTCCCCGCGCTTGGCCGCGGCCTCGTTCATCAGCCGCAGCCGCTCGTTGTAGGCGGCCAACTCGGCACCGCCGTCGCGGTCGGCCTGCCGGTCGTTTCGGCGGGCCTCCCGGTCGTCGGACTTGGACCACTGGAACGCCAGCGCGAGCAGCAGCATGAGGCTGGGAATCTCGGCAATGGCCCAGGCGATGCCACCGGCGGTGCGGGTGTCGGTCAGCAGATTGTCGGTCCAAGGCGGTTGTACGAGGGAATACCAGTCGCCCGCGAACACGACGTCGCTCATCATCATCGGCACGGCGAAGAACGAGTGCAGGCTCATAGCGATCAGCACCATCACCATCCGCAGCCACGGTGGCAGCACGCGCGGTGCCGGATCCAGCCCGATCACGACGTAGGCGAACAGGTAGCCGGCGAGCAGGAAGTGCACTTGCATCGCCAGGTGCCCCAGGTGCGAGCTCATCAGCCAGCCGAACAGGGACGTGTAGTACAGGCCGTAGAGCCCGACCGTGAAGATGAACAGCACCCACAGCGGGTGCGTGACGAACCTGGCAACGGGCGAGTTGATTCCCCATACGATCCACTCTCGGGGACCCCGTCGGCCGTGCCCGCCGGGATGCAGCGCGCGCAGCGCGAGGGTGATCGGAGTGCCGAGCACCAGCAGGATCGGTGCGATCATCGACAGCATCATGTGCTGCAGCATGTGGATGCTGAACGACACCGGCGAGTAGATCGCCAGACCGGAGTTGGTGGTCCACATGATCGCCACCACGCCGGCCAGCCACGCGATCGTCCGTCCAATCGGCCACTTGGCTCCGCGGGCGCGCAGCCGCACCACTCCGGCGACGTAGAGCCCTGCCGCGGCGATGCTGCCGAACAGGAACAACGGCTCGAACTGCCAGCCGAGCACAACGCCGCTCCAGGTGGGAGCGTCCGGCATGGTCGTGCCGAGCAGTTGCTCCACCATGGTGGTGGCCGAGTTCTGCGCACGCGGGTAGGGCGTGACGGCCAGCGCCACGGCGAATCCGCCGGCGAGCGCGAGCAGGCCGAGTTCGAGCGTGACCAGTCCGACGACGTTGCGCCGGCGGGTCTCGATCTGGGGTAGCAGTCTTCGGCGCAGGTACGCCGCGGCGATGACCAGCAGGGAGAAGATCACTGACTTGACCACGACCAGCCGGCCGTAGCCGGAGTTCCACAGGTCCGAGAACGTGTCCATCCGCGTGAGCGCGTTGCCCACGCCCGAGAGCGCGAGGAGCCCGACGGCGACCAGCGCGAGGGTGCTGTAGCGCTTGGCGGCTTCGGCAACGCCGCGGTCGCCCCGCCAGGCATGCACGGCCAGGGCCAGCAGCCCGCCGGCCCAGGCCGCGGCCGCCCAGGTGTGGGCGACGCCGGAGGTCAGGGCGAGCGAGTGGTTGCCGAAGCCGGCTGCATGTCCCGCAAGCGGTGGCAGCGCCAGTGCGACCAGGGCGACGATCCACCAGGCTGCGGCCGCGGCAAGCGTCTGCGCGAATCGGCCGGCGGCCCAGATGGCCCCCGCCAGGACAGCGGCGATCAGGTACGCGCGCACGCTGGGGATATCCCAGGCGTACTTCTGGATGACGGCGGGCCGGATCGCCTCGGTCAGGGGGGAGCCGAGCACGGTCGCGAGTGCCAGCAGGGCGGACGTCAGTGAGGTCAGTGCCCAGACCGCTGCTGCAGTGCCCGCTCGGCGCACGTCGCGCAGTGCGCTGTCGCCCAGCAGTTCGCCGCCTTTCTGGGTGCCCAGGAACGCGGCATAGAGCAGCCAGCCGAAGGCGGCCACGCTCGCCGCGAGCGACACCGACCGCACCAGCGGCAGGAGCCAGCCGACCAGTTCGCCCGCGTCGGTGATACCCGCGGCGGGGGGCGAGTAGCGCCCGCCCCCGACGACCAGGCCTGCGGCTGTCGCGGCGAGCACGATGGCCAGCAGAACCGGCAGGCGGATGATCGTCCGACCCTTGTCTGCCGGCTGTCGGGGTGTGACCCCGTCCACCGCGCGCGAAGTGGCCTCGACCGTCATGGGAACGAGTGTCGCACCGCGGAGGCGGCGGGCAAGAAGTAGGTGCGGCCGTGGACGGTGTTCGGCGCGCGTGATCTGCGCGTCAGGAGCGGCGCGCGGCCCGTGCCCGCAGCGCGTAGGCGATGCCGGCGCCGATCACGGCACCCACGGCGACAACGGCCACGATGGGCCAGAAGGCCGACCGCGAGGACTCCTTGGATGCGGTGGCGGTGGCCGAGGCGTCGGCCGCGGCTTGACCCTGATCGACGAAGCTGGGGGAGGCCGAGGTGCCGGGGGCTGCCGAAGCGCTCGTGGCCGCGGAGTTGCTCGCCGGTGATGCGGCGCCGCCGTACGAGAAGGGCAATGAGCCGTCGATCGGGTGACCGTCGGCGCTCACCACGCGGTAGGCCAAGGTGTACGACCCGGCCGGAGCCGTCTGGGGCCACGGGACGGTCAGTTTGGGACCGGCGAGCTGCGGCGTGCCGAGGGTGACCGTTCCCTGCGGCCCCTGCGCGACCACCTGCAGGCCGGCATCGGAGATCTCCTCGTTGAAAGTGAGTTCGACCACTGCGGGTGCGGCATCCAGCGCCTGCCCTTCGGTGGGCGAGGACGACACCAGATCGCTGTGGGCCTGCGCTGGCACCGCTGTGAAGCCCAGCAGCAGCGCGACAAGCGCGACCACCGCACCTAGGGCGCAGGCCCAGGCTGCCGCCGTGATGGGTCGTTCTGGTGTCGTGCGCGCGGGCATCCCTGCTCCGATCGTGATGGGGGCGAACACTTCCGATTGTTCCCCAGCGGACGGCAGCGGCCGTTGCCACCCCGCGTCTGGACGCGCGCCGCAAGTATCGTGAGCCCATGACCGCAGCCGAGCCCACCTCCGTGCGACGAGGTTCGCTAAGCAGGTCGGTGCGCAGCGCCCGCCACCGAGCTCGGGTGCTGGAGGCGATGGGTCTGCTGGTGCTGGGCGCGGCAGCGCAGAAGTGGGTGCCGATGACGCGTTGGTCGCCGGTGCTCGGTCACCACGGGGCCGTTCCAGAGGCCTGGAGCGGGCAGGAGGTGGTGCGGCTACCTGCCGTTGCCGCGTCGTTGGTGGAACGCAGGGTGGCCGTGGCGATTCTGTCGGGTGTGCGCCGCCTGCCCTTCGAGCCCACCTGCCTCGCTCAGGCCACCGCAGGTCAGATCATGCTGCGGGCTCGGCACAGCTCGGGTGTCGTCGTGATCGGCCTGCGGCCGAAACCCGAGCGCGACGCGGGTCCCTGGGACGCCCACGCATGGCTGCTGGGCCGGGTGGGCGCCCTGACCGGAGGGGCGGCCGCGGCCGGATTCACGGCGGCGACGGTGTTCGAGGTGCCGGGTGCGCTCACGGCGGCGGAGGTTGAGTTGCCGAGCGTGAGAGCGGCGCCGCCCGCGTCTGCGGCGTCTTAGTCAGCGCGATGCCTGGCCGGCGGCGGCCACGGTTCGGATGATGTCCGCCTGTGTTGTTGCGGCATCCGCCAACAGGCCGAGGGCGGGTTGCGCTGTCGGCGCGGGTGCCGGCCCCGGGCAGCGGCCGCCGTCGGCGCGTGTGTGTGACGCCGCGCGACCTGCCGCCACGATTCGGTCGAGGAGTTCGACGTTTGCCGCGGCAATCTCCTCCACGGTCTGCTCGGCCACCTTGCGAGCTGCCTCGGCGCTCAGTCCGCCCTGCTGCGCGGCGCCTTGCAGGGCCATTCGCAGGGGGACGTGGAACCGCTCGGGGTGGCGGCGGTTGAACGTGAGGTGGCTCAAGACCAGGCCGTCGTCGGTGCGCTGCACGCGTGGCGGGTCGAGCGGACTCGGAGCCCGCATCCGGTAGCCCCGGACGGTGACCGTCCCGATGCCGGGTGCCTCGACGGTCACCGGCGCGCAGTGGGCGAAGGGGGTGTAGACGTCCAGGTAGCCGTACTGCAGGGCAAGGTCGATGACGTCGCGTCGGCCGCCGTAGGTGGCGAAGCACTCCGCGGTCGAGGTTGGGCGCGCGACGATCGTGGACATGGCGCGGTCGTCCACCTGGTAGGGAGCCCCGCGCGGGTGGTGGTTGAGCAGGTCGATGAGGGTCATGAGTACGCCGGTCTTCGCTTCGCCGGCGGCTCCTGGCGCGGGCGGCCCCGAGGGCTCGGCTCCAGCCGTCGCTAGCCCAAACGTCCGGGTCGATAGGAACGTCTGCGCGGTCGAACTCCCGACAGCTTCGAACCCGGGGCGCAGCGCCCGGACCGCCGCGACCATGTCCGGCTCGTCGGCCAGGGCAGCGCGCGGATGACCGGTGATGAGCCAGCGGATCTTGTCCGAGGCGTTGTACAGGGCGACGTGGAGGTCGAGCACCTCGCGCTGGCGGGCAGTAAGGCCCGGGGGCGCAGCGACGAGTCGCAACGTGGCCGAGTCGTCGGCCCACACGGCTTCCTCGACGGGGATGAGGAGCTCGCGCGGAACATCGAACAGCGGACGCCTGGCCGGGCCGGGGGCGTCCGAGCAGAACACCGTCATGTCCCCGTCTCGCTCGACGAGGCGCAGGCCCGGGTGCAGCGCCCCGCCCGACGCCAGCACCACCGCGACCATGGCGCTGAGCGCCTCCCGGACGGCGGGTGTCGTGGCATCGACCGTGGCGGTCGCTGAGGTTGCGGCGGTCATGGCGGCGAGTCTAGGAGCCCCACATCGCGCGCAGCCGCTGTTGCTGGAGCAGTGACACCTCGGCCAGCGGGATGAAGGGCTCGGGAGTGGCGGTGAGCAATGCGTCGAGCCGACCGTAGTAGGCCAGGTTCGCGTCCACCACGGCGTCGAGGATCGATTCGGCCTCGCGCGCTGCGGGGCCCGGCATCATGCCGGCGATGGACTGGCAGGCCATGGCGAGGTAGGCCGCGACGGGGGCCCGGTTGTCGGGACGAATCGTCAGGTGGCGCAACTCGATACCCCCGTCGTCGGCCACCGGCGCCAGCACCGGAACGTCGCGCGCGACCTCGGCGCGCGGGTTGCGCGGGGCCCGCCAGCGCACGACGACCTGACCCAGCGCTGGCGACTCCACCGCCACTGGCACCGAGTGCACCATCGGGGCCGAATCGTCGACGTAGCCGAAGGTCATGAGCAGTTGCAGGGCGTCCAGGTCGCCGTAGTTCTCGAAGGTCTCGTTCGCGTCGGACGTGGTGCTGGTGGCGACGGCGGTACGGCCCGGGTCGGGGTTCTGTCCGGCGCCGGTGGGGTGGTGGTTGACCAGGTGCTTCAGCGGGATGAGCCGCCAACGCTGGCCGCCATCGGGGCCTGGACCCGCACCCATGGAGTGCCATGTGACGACGGTCTCGCGGACATCGGCGTCGGTCGGCGTATCGCGCATCGCTGGGTAGCCGGCGTCGGCGAGGTGGTGACGCAGTGGCCCGTCGCTGATCGCATAGGAGGGCATGGCGGCGCGGACGTGG
This sequence comes from Candidatus Nanopelagicales bacterium, assembly GCA_044326505.1. Lineage (GTDB taxonomy): Bacteria > Actinomycetota > Actinomycetes > S36-B12 > UBA10799 > JACJWR01. The sequence goes on from JBIRBF010000043.1 coordinate 11,432, forward strand.
GCCGTGCGATCGACGGCGTTGATCAGGATGAGCCAGTCGTCCAGCAGCTGTCGTTGGGGCGTTGTGAGTGCCTGGCTGATGGCGGCCGGGTCGGCAAGCTCCATGCGGTCTGGGCGATCGGCCCAGTCAATGAGGTGCATGGGCGCCAGCAAGCGAGGCGGGTAGGACACGAGCAAACGCCCGGGTTCACCGGGGTGCGCGTCGATAGCGCACGAGAGCTGCCCACCGCGCTCACGCACGACGAAGTCGTCGGCGACGAAACCGTCCTCGGCACGGATACTGGTGGCCATCCGGGTGAGTGCCGCCGCGACGTCGGCTCGCTCCGCCTCCACCCGCATGGGGCCATGGTAGGCCGACGTGCACCCGCCGCCCTGATCGCCCAACCTCCGCCGAAACTGCAGGCTTCCGTCAGCAAAGGGTGGCTCTGCGAGGCGGATCTTCCTGACAAAGACCTGCAGTTTGGGGCGGGGGCCCTGCGACGGTTTCGGGCGGGGGGCGTGCGACGGCGCCCATCTAAGATGCCGATGTGGTGGGACATGGCAGCGAGGCGGTGCTCCGGATACTGAGGGGCGCCATCTCGCGCGATGCTTGGACCGATGCGGGCCGACAGACCGGTGACGCCCTCGGCCAGTCGTCGCCACTCCTGTGGTCCGCGCCGCTGTCGGTACGAGTGGCCGAGGTGGCGGCGGAGTTCGACCGTGACGGCCTCGTCGGTCTGAGCCGCGTGAGCGGGCCGTGGGCGGCCGCGTTCCGGGTCGGCGGCGGGCGCCGCTCGCGCTCGACTCGCCCCGTTGGAGAAGAGATCATCGTCGCCCACGACCCGACCGGGATCATGCCGCTGTACTGGGCTCGCCTTGCCGATGGCGGCGTTGCCGTGAGCGACCACCTGCCCACGCTGGCACTCGAGCTGGGCGTGGATCGAACCATCGACCCCGAACGCGTTGCGCTGCGCTACTCCGGCGGCGGCACCAACGCCGGCTGGCTCGGCATGAGCATGACGGACTATCGCCACATCCATGCCGTCCCCTTCGGCCACGCCATCTCGGTGGCGCCCGACGGGACGGTTCGGCAGGTCAAGTTCTGGGACCCGGCCGTGGCCGTAGGGCCCGACGAGTCGATGAGCGCCGGGGCCGCGGCGGAGATGTTGCGGGCGGCCATCGACCGAGCGGTGGCGCGATGTGTGTCGGCCGCTCTGCAGGATGGTGGTGACCCACCGCCGCGCCTGGGCGCCGAGTGGTCCGCACAGTCCCCCGTGGCCCTGCTGACCCAGCAGCATCTGGCCGCTTCGGGCCTGAGCCTGACGTGTCTGCTGGGTGCCGACTCGAGCAGCGAGACAGGGCGCGAGTTCGCCGGCGTGCCATGCGCGGCCCTGGCTCCGGATCCGCACATGCACCGGTGGACCAGCGCGCTCGACTACCACCGCTTCCCCTCGCGCAGCCGCGACGCCCACGTGGCGCAGGTCGTGCAGGCACGCCGATTCGGGCTTACAGACATCGTCTGTGGGGGCGGGCCGACGATGATGCCGATCGGCAGCTACGAGGTGGTGGCGAGCTTGCTGGCGCGGGGGCATTGGCGGCGGGCGCGGGCCGTGGCGCTGCGGGCTTCGCCAGCGGGCAGCGACCGGATGGTCAGGTTCGCCGCCCGCAGGGTGTTGAGGGACGTTGTGCCGGAGCCTGTCGTGGGCGCCCTGCGGCCGGCGCGGAACTTGGCCCTGGAGTTGCGGTCGCGCGGCTGGCCGGGGGCTGCGGTCGCCACAGCTTCAGCCAGTAACGTTCCGGGCGCCTCACCGGCTAAGTCGCCGTTGGCGACATCCCTGGGCCGCGAGCAGTCCCGCCGCCATGCCGCAGCTCGCTCGGCCCGCGCGTCCGCCGTTTCGGGTTGGATGTCGGGGGCGGCGCACAGGTCGTTGGAGGGCCAGTGGGCCTACCTGGCGTACTTCGGAATCCGGGTCCATCAGCCGCTCCTGGATGTGGAGCTAGTGGAGGCCTGCCTGCGCATCCCCGACTCGGTTTGGGCCCACCTGGACGTGCCCGGCTGGCCCTATTGGGCGGCCGTCGAGCCGTGGCTCGGGGTCGAATCAGCCCGCCGCAGGTCTGTGTCGCAGGCCGTGGCCGCGGAGTTGCCGCCCCTCGTGAGTGCTGCCGCACGAGCGCGGAGGGCCGACTCGAGCGGCGCTGAAGTGCTCCGCACCTGGCGCGAGAACGACCCGGCCATCGCCGCGATCATCGCGCCCCGCCCCATCAGCACTGGTGCCACGCAGGACCCCTGCGATTGGGGGATCTAGCCCTCGGACTCCGATCCGGCTGTGCCCCCGCTCATGCGCCCCCGCTCACGGGGCCGCACTCACGGGGCCGCGCACAAGCGCAGCTGGCACCGTTGCTGAGTCACGCCCGCCGGACCCGGCCGGTCGCCTTGGCAGCGAGCCCGCGGCTGAAGTGCAGCGCGGGGCGGGGGTCGTCGGCCGCCCACCAGGCCCGCTCCACGCGACCACGCTGGAATGGCGGCGGGCCCTCCGTACCGGACTTGCGCCCCGCGGCGTAGGCGCGCTGGTCCTGCAATCCCACGACGTGCCGGATCCCATCGATCTGCCGGCCGGAGGGCATCGGTCGGCCAGTGAGCTCCAGGTGCAGCGCCCGCACCACGTCGATGCCGGCGGTCGACTGGAACAGACGGAACTGGGCGCCGCGCCGAGGGTTGAAGTCGAGCAGCTTGTACTGGCCGTCGCGGTGGTCCAGCCGCCAGTCCATGTCCGCCAGCCCGGCGTAGCCGATGGTGCGCGCGAAGTCGGTTGCCAGCTCGGCCAGGTCGGGGTTGGCGACGGACTCGCTGAGGGTTCCGATCCCCGTGGATACGGGGTAGGCCCGCAGTTTGCGCCCGGTGAACACGACCACGGGCTCGCTCGCGTCGTTGAACAGCGCCTCGACGTACCAGTCCTCGCTGGCGTCCTCCGGGATGAACTCCTGGACGAGCAGCGCATTCCCCGGCTGCCAAGCGGATAAGGCCTGTTCCAGCTCGGACCGGTCGGCTACCCGCGTAGTGCGGTCCACGCCGGGGGATACCAGTCGGCTGAACGGCTCGGGATTCTTGAGCACGAGCGGGTAGGTCGCCGAGGCTTCGAAGGCGTCCAGCTGCGCCCAGTCGGCCGGCGTCGTGCTGCGCGGCGTCGGGGCACCGGCCTCGGCGCACAGCTCGGCAAGCCCGCTCTTGCTGGCCAGCCGGGCGGGCAGTTCCGGTGGCACCTGCGGCAGCAGGAGTTGGCCTTCGAAGGATGCCGCCCGGCGGGCCAGAAGGACCGCGGTCTCGTCGTCGCCCGCGATCCCGACGGCCGGCCTGCCGATCACGTCGCAGGTGCGCCGCATCGCCGCGACCAGGGCATCCTCGGGTTCCTCGCCGGTGGTGGGCGTTAGAACCGCCTCGGTGAGGTACTTCGACGAGACTGCGGGGAGGTCCAGGGTCGGCACCATCGCATACGTCGGCACTCCGACCCGGCCCAGCGTCCTAATGGTGGCCAGGGCGCCGTAGTCCCAGGTGTGGTCGCCGATGGTGAAGATCACGCCCGGCACGGATCGGTCGAGGGCGGGCTGGGTGACGCGGGGGCGACTCATAGGGGCATTGTGTCGGGCCGGCCGGCATCCGCGCCTGGCAGAACGGCGGCCCGCCGTGGTGCAGCGGTCCTCAGCCGCGGGCGAGTACCGCGGGGTTGAGGGTGACGGTGACTGGGGTGGTGACGGTGATGGTCTGGTCGCCGGTGGCGTGGGCGACTTCGACGTACTTTCCGTCGACGAGTTGCAGGATGCGGATGGAGGGGGTGGCGGGGTCGAGCAGCCAGTAGGAGGCGATGCCGGCTTCTTCGTAGAGGGTGCGTTTGCGGCCCTCGTCGAGCCAGGCGGTGGCGGGTGAGCGGATCTCGACGACGAGCAGCGGCGCGACGGGCAGGTCCTTGTCGGTGAAGTCGGCGGTGGGGGCGACCAGCAGGTCCGGTTCGACGACGTGCGGACCGAGCACCACGTCGAACGGGGCATACACCACCTCCAGTTCGGTGTCTCGCACTGCGGCCTCGATTATGAGCAGCAGTGCCCGGCTCATCCGCTGGTGCCCCACCCCCGGCGCCGGCGTCATGACGAAGGCCCCGTCGATGAGTTCGTGGCGCAGCCCGTCCTCGGGCACCGCGTCGAGGTCGGCGCGCGTGAGCATGTTGTTGACGGCCATGACCGACATGGTGCCCCCCTTCGATCCACGGGTCCAGCCTGCGGCGAGCCGGCCGAGCCGTCAAACCGCTATCCACAGGTTCGCAGCGCCGGTGGGTCCGGTCTGGACGCCTCAGCCGCGGGCGAGGACGGCGGGGTTGAGGGTGAGGGTGACCGGGGTGGTGACGGTGATGGTCTGGTCGCCGGTGGCGTGGGCGACTTCGATGTAGCGCCCGTCGACGAGTTGCAGGATGCGGATGGAGGGGGTGGCGGGGTCGAGCAGCCAGTAGGAGGCGATGCCGGCTTCTTCGTAGAGGGTGCGTTTGCGCCCGTCGTCGAGCCAGGCGGTGGAGGGGGAGTGGATCTCCACGACCAGCAGCGGCGCGACGGGCAGGTCCCTATCGGTGAAGTCGGCGGTGCGAGCAATGACCAAGTCCGGTTGGACGATATTGGCCCCAAGCGCAACGTCCAGTGGCGCGTATAGGGCCTCCAGGCCGGTGCCGCGCGCCGCGGCTCGCAGGAGGTCGCTCAACGAGGCAC
>JBIRBF010000033.1:0-18603 GCA_044326505.1 Candidatus Nanopelagicales bacterium
AGCGGAGTCCGGGCCGACCAGCGGTCTTCGGTAGGACGAACAATACGCCAACGGCGCGGACCCCGGGTCACCGGGGTCCGCGCCGTTGGCGTATGAGTGCGTTGTGCGGTGCCCGCTCAGCCTTCCGCGCTCAGCCGACCGGAGTCCAGCGGGATCCCGGGGCCCATGGTCGTCGACATCGTGGCGCGCTTGATGTAACGGCCCTTGGCGCTCGAGGGCTTGAGCCGGTTGACCTCGTCGAGGGCGGCACGGTAGTTGGCCATCAGGTCCTCGGCGCTGAATGACGCCTTGCCGATGATGAAGTGCAGGTTCGCGTGCTTGTCGACGCGGAACTCGATCTTGCCGCCCTTGATCTCGGCCACAGCCTTGCCCGGGTCCATGGTGACCGTTCCGGTCTTCGGGTTCGGCATCAGGCCGCGCGGACCGAGCACGCGTCCGAGCTGGCCCACCTTGCCCATCTGGTCCGGAGTAGCCACGACGGAGTCAAAGTCCAGCCAGCCGCCCTTGATCTTCTCGAGCAGGTCGTCGCTGCCGACGTAGTCCGCACCCGCGGCCTTGGCGGCCTCGGCCTTGTCGCCGGTGGCGAAAACCACCACGCGCGCCGTCTTACCGGTGCCGGCGGGCAGGTTCACCGTGCCGCGGACCATCTGGTCGGCTTTGCGCGGGTCCACACCCAGGCTCATGCTGACCTCGACGGTCTGGTCCAGCTTGCCCTTGGGCTGGGTCACGACGAGCCCGATCGCCTCGTCTGCCGGGTAAAGCCGATCGCGGTCGATCTTCTCCGCGGCTTCCCGATATGCCTTGCCTCGTGCCATTTGGGTGTTCCTCTCCTGAACCGCTACAGCGGCTCATGTGGTCAGGCGGGCCGTGGCGACCCTCCCACTTGTGATGCCTCGCGCGGAACGCGCGGACGTTCGGGTCAGTCGGTGACGGTGACGCCCATCGACCGAGCGGTGCCCTCGATGATCTTGCACGCGGCCTCGACGTCGTTGGCGTTGAGGTCGGGCATCTTGAGCTCGGCGATCTCGCGCACCTTGGCGCGGGTGATCGTGCCGACCGGCTTGAGCGGGTTGGCCGCGCCCTTGTCCAGGCCGGCCTCCTTGAGCACGAGCCGGGCAGCCGGAGGAGTCTTGGTGATGAAGGTGAAGGATCGGTCCTCGTAGACCGTGATCTCCACCGGAATCACCTGGCCGCGCTGCGACTCGGTCGCCGCGTTGTAGGCCTTGCAGAACTCCATGATGTTGACGCCGTGCTGACCGAGCGCCGGACCGACCGGCGGCGCCGGGTTCGCGGCGCCAGCCTGGATCTGCAGCTTGATAAGGCCGGTGACCTTCTTCTTCGGGGCCATGGTGGGTGTTGCTCCTCGTCAGTTCTTCTGGATCTGGGTGAAGTTCAGCTCGACCGGGGTTTCGCGGCCGAAAATCTCGACCAGGCCGGTGATCTTGCCCGCATCGATGTTGATCTCCGAAATGGTGGCGTGCAGGGTGGCGAACGGGCCATCGATCACGGTGACGGAATCGCCCACCGACAAGTCGATCTCGGTGACCTTGCTCGTCGGCGGCACGAGCCCTTCGAACTCTGCGTCCGCCGCCGCTCCGGCACCCGCTGCGACTGGCGCCGCCTCGGGCTGCTTGAGCATGTTGTAGACCTCAGTGATCGACAGCGGCAGCGGCTTGACGTCGCCCGCGTCGCCGGTCACCTTCGACCGCTTCAGGGGCGTGTCGCCGACGAACCCGGTCACTGCCGGAGTCTCCTTGACCAGGGTCCAGGTCTCGTCAGTCAGGTACATGCGCACGAGCACGTAACCGGGGAACTTCTTGCGGGTCACCTGCTTGCGCTGGCCCTGCTTGACCTCCCAGACCTTCTCCTCCGGCACAGCGATCTCAAGGATGTCGTCCTCCAGATCGTTGTGCTTGACCAGGCTCTCGATGTTGGTCTTCACGCGATTCTCGTAGCCGGAGTACGTGTGCAACAGGTACCAGTCGCCCTCGGCGTCCTCGAGGTACATCCGGAACTCGTCCTCCGCCGGCTCCTCGACGGCGGCCTCGGCCTCCGCGATCACCTCGGCCTGGGCATCCTCAGCCTCGGCAGCCTCATCGACGAGCTGCTCGGCTTCCGCGATCACCTCGGCGCCGTCAGCGGCGGCCTCGGCGGCGGCGAACTCCTCGGCCGCTTCTGCGGCGGAGTCGTCGTTGTCAGACACGTGGGTCCTTTCGTGCTGTCGAAATCGGTACGGCTGGAGGGATCTGCGAGCGGCTAACTGGAGAAGACGAAGAACACACCCTTGGCGAACACGAAGTCGTACGCCGCCAGGATCAGCGCCATCACCACCACGAAGATGATCACCACGGTGGTGTAGTTGATCAACTCGCCGCGGGTCGGCCAGATGACCTTGCGCAACTCCGCGAGCACCTGTCGCAGGAAGAGGCCGAAACGGGCGAAGATGCCCGGCTTGTCGGCCTTCTTCGCCTTCTTCGCCTTCTTGTCCGCCTTTGACGTCGAGTCTTTGGCGTCTACCGCCGGCGCACCTTCACCGTCGGCGCCCGTGGGCTTCACCGGCGCCGCGGCTGCTGCACCTTCGGACTGCGCGTCGTCCTGCGCCTCGTCCCGGTCACCAGAGCCGGAGGCATCGTCCGGTGTGCTCACGCATTGCCTCCAGAAGTGATCGGTACGCGTCGCAGGGCCGGAGGGACTTGAACCCCCAACCCCCGGTTTTGGAGACCGGTGCTCTGCCAGTTGAGCTACGACCCTACGGTGCCCTCCCCATGCCAGCGGTTGAGGACATGCTGGCGCAGGGCGTCGTGGACACCTGACGCCAACTCTACGGCACCAAATGAACCAGTGGCGCACGGGGGCGCATGCCCCCGCACATACGGGGTGTTGCGATGCAGGGTCGGTACGGAAGAATGTCCCCCATGCCCCGCGACTCCCGTGTATCTGCCCGCATCGGTGCCATCAGCGAGTCGGCCACCTTGGCCGTCGACGCGAAGGCGAAGGCGCTCAAGGCCGCCGGTCGGCCGGTGATCGGCTTCGGCGCCGGCGAGCCGGACTTCCCGACCCCGGACTATATTGTCGCCGCTGCTGTCGAGGCGTGCGGCGATCCCGCGATGCACCGCTACACCCCCGCCGGCGGGTTGCCGGCCCTCAAGCAGGCCATCGTCGCCAAGACGGCCCGCGACTCCGGCTACGTGGTCGAGGCCAACCAGGTGCTTGTCACCAATGGCGGCAAGCAGGCGCTCTACAACGCCTTCGCCGCGCTCCTCGACCCGGCCGACGAGGTCCTGCTGCCCGCCCCGTACTGGACCACCTACCCGGAGTCGATCAAGCTCGCCGGCGGCGTGCCGGTGCCGGTGGACACCGATATGCAATCGGGCTATCGCGTGACGATCGAGCAGCTCGACGCGGCCCTCACTCCGGCCACGAAGGCCCTGGTATTCGTGTCGCCGTCGAACCCGACCGGAGCCGTGTACTCCCCCGCCGACGTTGAGGCGATTGGCCGCTGGGCCGTGGACAAGGGGATCTGGGTCGTCACCGACGAGATCTACGAGCACCTGGTCTATGGCGACGCCGAGTTCGTGTCCATGCCTGTGGTCGTGCCCGAACTTGCCGATCGCTGCATCGTGGTGAACGGTGTCGCGAAGACCTACGCCATGACCGGTTGGCGGGTCGGCTGGATGATCGCCCCGGCCGACATCACCAAGGCCGCGACCAACCTGCAGTCGCACGCCACCAGCAACGTCGCCAACGTCTCGCAGCGCGCCGCCATCGCGGCGCTGAACGGTGGGCTGGACGCTGTGGACGAGATGAGGGTGGCCTTCGACCGTCGCCGCCGGCTCATCGTCAGCCTGCTCGACGCCATCCCGGGCGTGCAGTGCCCGGAGCCGGAGGGCGCGTTCTACGCCTACCCGCGCGTCACCGACGTGCTGGGGAAGCAGATCAGGGGGCGCCGCCCGGCTACCTCCACCGAGCTGGCCGAGCTCATCCTGGACGAGGCCGAGGTCGCGGTGGTACCCGGCGAGGCATTCGGCACACCGGGCTACCTGCGGCTGTCCTACGCCCTGAGCGACGCAGACCTGACCGAGGGCGTCGAGCGCATCGCAGCGCTTCTCGCCGAGGCCAAGGACTGACCCAGCGCGGGCCAGACGAGAGCGCGACTAGAGCGAGCAACCCACGAGCACCGGCTCCGGCCGGAGTTCGATTCCGAAGCGGTCGGACACACCGTCGCGCACGGCTCTGGCAAGGGTGAGGACGTCCTCCGTGGTGGCGCCGCCGCGGTTGGTCAGCGCGAGCGTGTGCTTGGTGGACAAGCTGGCCGGGGCGTCTGGCGCGACGCGGAATCCCTTGCCGAAGCCAGCGCGGTCGATCAGCCACGCGGCGCTGGTCTTGACCCGGCCGTCGGCCGTGTGGAACGCCGGCGCCCCCGCCGGGACAGCGGCCACGTCGGCCAGGATCGGGTTGGTGAAGAAGCTGCCGGCGCTCCAGGTGTCGTGGTCCTCGGCGTCGAGCACCATGCCCTTGCCTCGGCGCAGGTCGAGCACGGCCGACGCGACGACGCTGGCCGGGGCGACGTCGCCCACTCCCAGCCCGAGTTTGGTCGCCAGTTCGGCGTACGCGATCGGGGCTGACAGCCCTGTCGCGGGCAGCCGGAACGTGACGTTCAGGACCACGTAGCGACCAAGCTCGCGCTTGAACAGGCTGTCCCGGTAGGCGAAGTCGCACTCGTCCGCCGACAGCCGCAGTTCGGCATGATCAGCACGGTCCCACACCCGGACGGATGCGATCGTCTGGGCCACTTCCTGACCATATGCGCCGACGTTCTGCACCGGCGTCGATCCCACCGCTCCTGGGATGCCGGCGAGCGCCTCGACCCCGCTGCGCCCCTCAGCCACCATCCGCGCAGCGAAGGGTGCCCAGGGCTCACCAGCAGCGACCTCCACCTCGTCACCCCGCGCCCGGATCCCGCGCGAGCGGACGAGCACGACCCGCCCCTCCCACCCGGCATCGGAGATCACGATGTTCGAGCCGCCAGAGATCACGAGCAGCGCCGTATCATCGGCGTCCGCGGTCATCACCGCAGACACCAGGGACTCCTGGGTGTCAGCGACCACGACGTCCTCGCACGGACCCCCGATCCGCAGGGTCGTTACTTCGCTGAGCTGCATCGCCGCCTCTGTTGTCGCGTCACGTGGATGGGGGTGCGCCTGAGAGCCGATCTCAGCCCGGACGCACCACTGCCGTGGCCGCGCCCAGAACCGCGTCTCCGTCGCACGTCGCTGTGATGTCAAGCTCCAGCGTGCCATCCGCGCGCACGTGCGCCACGACGACCTCGACCTCGATCCGCGCGCGCCCCGGATCCGGCACCACAACCGGCCGGGTAAACCGCACGGCGAACGACTCGATGCGACCGGGGTCGCCCGCCCAGTCAGTCACGGCACGGCCCGCCTGGGCCATGGTGAACATGCCATGGGCGATCACGTCTGGCAGGCCGGACTCCTGGGCCACGCGGGAGTTCCAGTGGATCGGGTTGAAGTCCCCGGAGGCCCCGGCGTACATGACCAGGTTGATGCGCTCAACGGGGTACGTCCCACGCGCGACGACATCGCCGACGGCCGGCTGATCCTCGCTCATGCCGCCGCTCCCGTGCCGCGCACCACGAGCACCGACCGAGTGGTGCAGAGGGGCTCGCCGGAAGTGTTCAACAGGTCCGCGCGCACCGTCATGAACTCGTTGCGACCCGAGCTGTCGATCGCCTCGATGAGCGCATCCACAACCACCTCGTCGCCGGCCACCAGCGCCCTGGTGAAGTCGAATGACTGCTCGCCGTGAACGACCCGCGAGTAGTCCAATCCAACCTCTGGGTCGAACATGGCCAGCGCCATCGCTCGAATGCTGAGCACGAAGCCGAAAGTGGGCGGTGCGACCAGGTCGGGGTAGCCGAGGGCGCGCGCGGCCTGGACGTCGTGGCAGGCGGGATTGAAGTCGCCGATCGCCGTGGCGAACTCGCGGACCTTCTCGCGTCCGACCAGGTAAGGCGCCGAGGTCGGGTAGACCTTGCCGACGTAGGCGGGGTTGATGGGCATATCGAGCCGGGGCTACATGCCGCCGAGCTGGCCGCCGGTGACGGGGATCGTCACCCCGGACACGAAGTCCGAGTCGGGCGAGGCGAGGAAGGCGTGGACGGCGGCGATGTCCTCGGGCAGGCCGAGCCGGCCCAGCGAGATGATCGCCTTGGCCATCTCGCGCATCTGGTCGGGGATGCCGTAGGACTCGCCCTCCCGCTTGGCCTGGGTGAGCCTCGTCTCGACGAAGCCGGGCGCCACCGCGTTGACGTTGATGCCGAAGGGGCCGAGCTCGCGTGCCAGCGTCTTCGTGACAGCGATCAGGCCGCCCTTGGCGGCGACGTAGTTGACCTGGCCCGGGTTGCCCATGAGCGCGGCCACCGACGAGGTGAACACGATCTTGCGGTTGTGCGAGGGCCGTCCGTGCTCGGCGATCTCGGCCTTGGCCACGTCGCGCATGGCCGGCATGACCGCGCGGGTGCAGTTGATCGCAGTCTTCAGGTTGGCATCGAGCACGAAGTCGAACATGTCGGCGTCCATGCCGTGGAACATCTTGTCCCGGGTGGTGCCGGCGTTGTTGATCAAGATGTCGACCGCGCCGAAGCGCTCCATGGCCGCAGCCACGAGGCCCTCGGCGGCAGCCACGTCGACGGTATTGGCGACGTGGGCCAAGGCCTGGCCGCCGTCGGCGAGAATCGCAGCGGCGGTCTCCTCGGCGGGCTCTGCGTCGATGTCGTTGATCACGACCGCGGCGCCCTCAGCGGCGAGGCGGGCAGCCGTTGCCGCCCCGATTCCGCGGCCGCCGCCGGTGACGATGGCTACTTTGCCGTCCAGGCGGGTTGACATGGCTCTCCTCGTAGGCAGTCGATCCAGTTCCGGCGGGTGCTGCGGCTGGCGCGGCCCGCGCGTTTGTTAGCGGGTCTCCTTGTGCGCGGTGTGCTTGTTACACCGCGGGCAGTACTTGCTCAGCTCGATCCGGTCAGGATCGTTGCGCCGGTTCTTCTTGGTGATGTAGTTGCGTTCCTTGCAGTCGGCGCAGGCGAGGGTGATCTTGGGGCGAACGTCTGAGGCCTTGGCCATGGCGGTGCCTTTCGGTGCAGGGGTGCCGCTGCGAGCGTCGTCGCAGGCGCCGTGATTCCGACGACTTGTGTGGTAGCGGAGGCCGGACTTGAACCGGCGACACAGCGATTATGAGCCGCTTGCTCTGCCAGGCTGAGCTACTCCGCCCTGGAGGGCTTGCGCCCACCGAGCCCCAATACGGAATCGAACCGTAGACCTTCTCCTTACCATGGAGACGCTCTGCCGACTGAGCTATTGGGGCGCAGGCATCGGCTCACGCCGGCACCAGCCCCTTGAGGGTACACGGCCTGCGGGGCCCATCGCACCGAGGGTGCCCACGCTACGACCCCCTTAGCCGAGGTCGATCCACAGGGCCAACCGCAGCGCTGGCCGACGGCGACGCATGCGGGACAATGGCGCCATGGGATGGACATCAGCAGACATCGGCGACCTCACTGGGATCACGGTTGTGGTGACAGGCGCAAACTCCGGGCTCGGCTTCGAGGCCACCAAGCAGCTCGTGCTGCACGGCGCGCAGGTGGTGGCGGCCTGCCGGAGCCTGGAGCGCGGGCAGGTGTGCCTCGCGCTGCCGGGTCCGGGGTCCGTGGACCTGCGCGAGCTCGACCTGGCCGACCTGGGCAGCATCGCCGACTTCGCCGCAGGCGTGGTGGCCGACTATCCGGTGCTCGACGTACTCCTCAACAACGCCGGTGTGATGGCCCTGCCGCGCAGCGAAACCGCCGATGGTTTCGAGATGCAGCTTGGCGTCAACCACCTTGGCCACTTCGCACTTACCGGCCGCCTGCTACCCGCCTTGCTCGCCGCCCCGGCAGCACGAATCATCACCGTCAGCTCGGGGGCCCACAAGATGGGCAAGATGCGCTTCGACGACCTGATGGGCACCAAGTCCTACCAGCGCTGGTCGGCCTACGGCCAGGCGAAGCTGGCCAACCTGCTGTTCACCTATGAGCTGCAGGCCCGGCTGGGCGGGGCAGGCGCGAGCGCCATTGCCGTGGCCGCCCACCCCGGCTACGCGGACACCAATCTGCAGACCGCCCACGCGAAGGCTGTCGGACGGGGCATCGAGGAGAAAGCCGCGACCCTGATGAACAAGGTCCTCGGCCAGTCCGCGGCCGATGGCGCCCTGCCCGAGCTCTACGCCGCAACGGCGCCCGGGGTCCAGGGGGGCGACTACTACGGTCCCAGCCGGCTCTTCGAGAGCCGCGGGGCGCCCAAGCTTGTCCAGCCCACCGCGGCGGCCAAGGACCCCGTCGATGCGGCCAGGTTGTGGGCCGAGTCCGAGCGGCTCACCGGTGTGACGTATAGCGAACTGGACCGTCCCGCTTAATCGAGAGCGGGGCAGGACGGAGGGATCGGAGTGCGACGGGTAGCGCTGGGCGGCATGGCTTTGCGGGCGCTATGCCTGGTGGGGCTCCTGTTCGGGCTGTTGGCGACCGGCGTAAGTGCCGCAGAAGCTGCAACGGCGCCGAAATGCGCCCTGCCCGACGCACAGCGGCTGACCTTCACATCCGGCGCCGCGGTCAGGGAGTACTACATCGACCTGCCCGCCGGCGGTGCGAGCGCCTTGACCCCGCTGATGTTGGCGCTGCATCCCCTCGGCTTCGACCTGGACATGATGCGCCTGGTCACCGCGTTCGGCCCGCAATCCGGGTCGGCTTCCGATTCCGCACCCGCCGATGCGGCTCCGACCATGCCGGCCGGAGCCGCATCGGCAGCGGTCGCCGCCGGCGGCCAGATGGCCGAGGCCAACCTGCGCCTGGCCGAACGCGAGGGCTTCATCGCCGTGTTCCCAGGCGCCATCAACCACGTCTGGGATCTGCGCCCCGACGGCGTCGATACCGCGTTCCTGGGCCAGCTCGTGTCCTATCTGCACGCCCAAGGCTGCGGCGCCCCCGACCGAACGATGCTGAGCGGTCACAGCATGGGCTCGATGATGACCGCGCGACTGCTGTGTGCGCATCCCGAGCTCTTCAGCGGCGCAGCGATGGTCGCGGGGATCTATCCGCCCACGCCGGGCTGCACGCTACGGCCGAACACCTCCGTCGTGGGGATCCACGGCACGGCCGATCTGGTGGTGCGCTACGACGGCTCGGTCCACCCCGAACTGCTGCAGTACGGCATCGAGCCGTTCGGGTACGACCGCGCCAAGATGATGGCCCAGTGGGCACAGGCCAAGGGCTGCAGCCACCCGGTCACGTCGTCCTGGTTCATAACGGCGGCCACGGAGTACACCGGCTGCCCTGCCGCCACCATCCAGATGCTCGCGGTATACGCAGGGGGACACGACTACAACCTGGGCGGCTGGAGCTCCTCGGAGTACATCTGGAGCGTGCTGCGCCCGACGGACAGAGCACCAGTCCGCAGTGCCGCCACCGCTCTGCACCGCTCGGTGGGCGCTGTGGGATCAACCGGGGAGCTGCCCATCACGGCGGGCAGCACGCTGAGCATCGAGACCGGCATCGCCAACGGGACCGTGCTGGGCACCCTCACAGTCACGGGTCCCCAGGGCGCGGGGCACCTGCGCGCCTTCCCCTGCGACGAGCCGATGCCGGGCGCATCGGTACTCAGCTATCCGACCGGCCAGACGGTCGCCAACGGGACTGCCATCCACACGGGTGCCGACGGCCGCATCTGCGTCTACACGGCCAGCACCACGCACGTCCTGTGGGATCAGGTCTCGCAGAGCGACCTCGCCTCCCACGCGCCGGTGCGCAAACTGGACTCCCGCTCGGGTGCGCCCATCCCCCCCGGTAGCACGGTGGCCGTGCAAACAGGGGTGGCCAACGCCACGGTCCTGGGCACCGTGACCGCCACCCGGGCCGAGGGCGCGGGACACGTCCGGCTGTTCCCCTGCGATGAGGGCCTGCCGCAGACGTCGGTCTTGAATTTCGGGCCCGGCGCGACGACGGCCGCGGGCGCCACCGTGCACACCGACGGTTCCGGTCGGATCTGCCTGTACGCCTCGGCCACTACACACCTGCTGTGGGACCAGGCTTCCGAGAACGGCCTGCCCTCCCACCAAGCCACCCGAATCCTCGACACCCGGCAACCGGCCGATGGCGCCCGACGCATCCCGGCGGGCAGCACGCTCGGCATCGACACCGGTAGGGCAAGCGGCACAGTACTCGGGACACTCACTGCGGTGGGGGCCGCCGGCCCCGGCCACCTGCGCGTCTATCCCTGTGACCAGCCCCGCCCAGAAGCATCGGCCCTCAACGTCGATGCGAGCCAGAACCGGGCGACTGGGGTCGCCGCGCGCACGAGTGCCGACGGGCGTATCTGCGTGTACGCGGCGGTCACGACCTACGTCGTGTGGGACCAGGTAGTGGAGTCGGCTGACTTGCCGTCGCACAGCCCCGTGCGACTGCTGGACACTCGGGCCTGAGGGTAGGCTCGGCGAAGCCCGACCGCGGAGGTGTTCGACATGGATCTGCTCCACCATGACACGGTTGAATCGGTCGCCCACTACACGCTCTTCATCCTGCGCGAGGAGTTCGGCGACGCCGTGCACATCCACGACTCCCTGCGCTACGAGCTTCCCGCAGGATCCACCCGTGTGGTGACCGAGGTTGCGGGAATCGCCGAGCACGCGGTCATCCTGGTGTCTGCGCCGCTGGCCCTGAACGTCCCGGCAACGCCGGAGATGTTCGAGTTCGTGGCCCGCCAGGGCGGCCGGCCAGGCCTGGCGAACATGCTCGTGCTGGCGGGCGACGCCGATGGACGGGTCAACGTCATGGTGGCCCACCACATCTACGGCAACTGCCTCGACCGGGCCGAGCTGCTCACGTCGGTGGCCAACGTCGCCGCCCAGGCCGACGGTGAGGACGAGAACTTCGTGGCACGCTTCGGCGGCACGCGGCTGGCCGACGCTGACTGACGATCAATCTGGTGGAGCCGCGCGCGGCCGGGAGGTCAGTTCACCTCGCTCGGCAGGGGGTGCGCCGGCCCGAAGATGCGGAAGTCACCCCACAAGGGCGCCACGTGGATGCTGCAACCCTGGCGGTCAGCGGCCACACAGTCGCTGAACTCCTGCAGCGCGATCGGATCGATCGGCGCCCAGCCATCGATGTGGTAATCCACCACGGACGACACCATGACCGCCGCGAGCAGGATCGACGCCGTCACGACCTGCCCATGGCCGCCGGTCCCGATCGCCCGACCGATCACCAAGATGGCACCCAGGATCCCGAGCACGACGTAGCGCGATGACGGCAGAGCATCCTGCACCACCGCAGCGCCCGCCGGTGTCATCGTGACGAGCGCCAGGAACACGCTGAGTACGCCCGAGACAAGCCACCAGGGCGAGGGGCCGCGGAAGTCGATCACGGCAAGCCCGAGCAGCCCGGCCAGCATCACCGCTCCCACGCCTACCCAGACCGGCGGCATCGACGGCCAATGAAGGCTGTCAGCCACACCCTGGACCCCAATGACGAGTGAGGCGCCGACGCGTTTGGCCAGAGTCGGCAGCACATAGCCGGAATTCCCGAGCCAGACGCCGCCGTCTGGCCGGTCCTCGTCCACCACCAGCGCGAGCAGGATCAGGTTCACCGCGGCGAGTCCCAACACCCCGATCGCCCGCCAGCGCACGTAGCTCGCGCGCTCCTTGCGGGCGCGGACAAGCGACCACAACGCCACGGGCGCCACCAGCACGGCGGTGATCCCGGTGAGGCCCGCCACGACCAGCCATGCGCCTTCGGCCCAGCGGCCCCAGGTCAGCCTGGGCGCCGGCATTGCGAGCAGCATTGCCACGGAGAGTGCCATTGCCCAGTGGCTATTGGTGACGTTGCCCTGGACCTCCTGCATCCCGGGCGCAATCACCAGCAGGGCCAGGATCCCGGCCCGCACGACAAGCGGGCCGAACACCGTGGCCGCGCGCCGAAGCAGGACGACGGACATCGAGCCGAGCACAACCGCGCACGACGCCACGTACATCGCAACAGGCCACCAGGTAATGGGCAGGTCGTGGACCACCCCGGCGGTCAGCCGGTGCCCCAGCCACAACTGACCCCGGTAGGTCTCCAGCAGCGCGTCGGGGCGGCCGGCATAGGTCAGGAAGACCGCGCCGTCCTCGGCCCACACCGAGGGTGCGTACAGCGACTGGTCCCGCCGGAACAGCAGGAGCACGAAGAGTCCCACCAGCAGGGCGGCAACGCCCAAGCCGCCGACGACGTTGCGCGGGCGGCCGCGCCGGGCGACGACCCGACGCCTGGGGGCGGCTCTTCGCGCCGGGGCGGCGATGGGCACCCTGGGAATCTATCAACGGCGTATGCGGCGGCGCGGGCACTCTCCACAGCCCGCCGGTCAGACCGCCAAGGCCGCGACCAGGACTGCACCGAACACGAGCGCCGAGACGACGGCGGCGTAACGGTCCAGCCGCGCCGCGCCGGCCGCCTGCCCGCGGGCATCCAGCCGGACCGCCACTACGGACTGCGCGATCGCGGCGAAAATGACCATGTAGCTGCACAGGAAGATGGCGTCCACCCGGACGAAGTAGGGCACGTCCGGTAGGCCGGCGACGGCGGAGTCGCGCAGCAGGACGGCTGAGATCAGGGCCGTCACGCCGATGCCCAGTCGCGCGTCGATGCGGTCCGGGCTCAGGAAGTACACGGCCAGGGCGATGAGCATGACGACGACGATCGGCAGGATCGCCCGGATGAGGTAGCCGTAGATCGGCTTGGTGATCGGCGTCGTCACCTGATACTCGGAGTACCTGGTGTCATCAATCTGGCCGGTGCCGAATGTCGTGTTGTACTCGTCGACGCTGACGTCAGCGGTCGCGGGATCGGCCAGCCGCCAGCCATCGGGCAGGTCGGCGTACACATCCGACTGGGACACCCCGCTGGCGACGTACACGAGTTCGGATGCCGGGTGGACATTGTCCTCGACCTGGATGACCAGGTTGTGGACGTCTCGCGGGAACTCACGGAAGTTCAGCACATTGGCGAAGCGCCCCTGAACGTGCCAGGCCTGGTACTTGGTGCCGTCCGCCAGGGTGGTGGGCTCGGGGTACGCGGGCTGGTTCTTGACCAACTCGTCGACGCTGTTGAGGTAGTCCAAGCCCTCGGCCGGGTCGAGGGCGCCGTTCCACTTGAGCCAGATGAAGAAGTCGACCACATAGGTGCCGGATTCAAGGTTGATGTCGAGGACCCGGTTGAGGTGCATGCCCACCCGGACCTGCTCCGGACCGGCACCTGTGGGCGCCGCTGGTTCCGGGACGGCGGCCGGCAGCCGCGCCTCAGAGCCCGCCGACGTCGAAGTGCCATCGGCGGCCGCCGTCGCGGGCAAGAGCCCACCGATGCCCATCGCCAGCGCGGCCAGTCCCGCGAGCAGGAGCAGCACCCGCAGCGAGCTCGGCTGCCTCAGCGAGCGCAGCGCCGACCCCGACGATTCGGGTTCCAGGTTCGCTGAACGGTCGGACACGGCCGTCAGGCTAGTCCCGCAGGCCTCCTCCCGGTGCCGGAAACCGACAACGGCCACCGGGTTGGCGCCAGGCGCCACGCGACGGCCACCATGGGGCCATGGCACTCAAGCTGTACGCAGACAACCCCGGCCGGCGCACACGGCAGATCATCTCCGACGTGTGGTTCGTGGTCTGGTGCATCGGCTGGATCATGATCGCCCGCAAGCTCTACGAGCTGATGGTGCCGCTGGCCGGACCCGGCAGGGAACTGCAGTCCGTCGGGGACTCGCTGGCGCAGAACATGGTGTCGGCCGGCGACTTCATCGATGACCTCCCCATGGTGGGCGACGACCTGCGCGGGCCGTTCGACCGGATGGGCTCTGCGGGGCAGACGTTGGCTGCGGCCGGCGCCGCGCAGCAGGAAGTAGTCACGACAGCGGCGACGTACCTGTCCATCTGCCTGGCCGTGCTGGCCATCTCGCTCCTGGCTCTCATGTGGCTGCCGTTCCGGATCCGGTTCGTCCGCAGGGCCAGCGCGGCGCAGCGCTTCCTGCATGCCAGCGGGGATTTGGACCTGTTCGCACTGCGCGCGCTTGCGCGCCAGCCGTTGACGGCGCTGGCCAAGATCAGCCCGGATCCGGCGGCTGCTTGGCGGCGCGGGGACCCCGCCACGATCCGCGCGCTCGCCGGTCTGGAACTGCGCGACGAGGGCCTTCGCGTGCCGGGCGTGACAGACGCTCCATGGGGGTCGACGCGGGTCTGATCCGGGCGCACAGCCGCGCGGGCTACGAGCTCAGCGACCTGCGAAACCGATTCCCTGGACCGTCGAAATCGGTTGCGGAGGGAAGCCCCTTGAACACCGAATCCGCGCTCCTCACAGTGGGATCACCAACCGAAAGCCCACTCACACAGGAGTCCTTCATGAAGTGCCATCGCCGTTCCCTCGCCGCTACCCTGGGAGGGGCAGTCCTCGCGGGCAGCCTCGCCCTGGGGATGGTCAGTGCTACCCCAGCCACGGCCGCCCCGTCGAGCCCGGCGGCCACCGCAAGCGCGCCCAGCAGCCAGCTGGACCACCTTCTGCGCGGCAGCGAGGTCACGTTCGTGAATAGGTCGCAGACCGATGTCTTCGTTCCCGGCCACGGTTGGATCTCGCCCGGCCACCGCGCGTTCTTCGAAGGCGCCAACGACCACCACGACGACGTCGCCTTCAAGGTCATCACCGCCGATCATCTCGAGATCCCCATCTACGTGCACAACCCGCTGTCGTCGAGCGCCTATCTGCAGGTGGAGGGGACGAAGATGGAGTTCGACGGCATCGTGTCGTCGCAGGGCAAGAACTTCGCGGTCGACTACATCCCGGAGGGAATCCCCGGGCCGGCCCCGGTCACGCTCGCAACCACCGGAGCCCCGGCCGCTGCAGCCGCTCCGGCCGCCGAAGCGAAGAAGAAGCGCTGGGTGCTGGAGTACCTGGACACAAGCCGGCCATGGGCGCACGAGCACATCCACCACCTCGGCGAGGACGATGGCGTTAAGGGCTTCATCGTCAACCACACCGGTGCCGACCTCAAGATGCGCATCGGCGGCCACATCGACACGAAGAGCCACATGACCTTGCGCGACGGCGAGCGGATGATGTTCTTCGACGCGCACGAGCTCGACAGCGGCCGCGGCACGAACGTGCAGATCCTCACCCCATCGGGCAACGGCGTCGCCTACTTCGTCGAGCTCGGGGACCCGTTCATCGGCTTCGCCCATGCGAAGGTGTGGAACGCCAGGAGCGAGCTGATCGGTGACGAGGGCTTGAGCGAAGGTGACACCCGCAGCTACATCTCGCACCCCAGCCATAAGGACTCCTACTTGCACCTCAAGCGCGAGAAGGATCAGTCCCTGCCCACGGAGCACGACTCCTACAAGACCCGGGACTGGGCCACGTTCACGCTGGAGTTGACGGGTCGGAGCTAGACCGGGGTTGCCGTCCCGATGGCCTGAGTCGGCTTCGCGCACTATCCTGCCGAGGGTGTCGATAGAACCGGACGCGGCTGGGCGCGAAGGCGGCCTCAGCGCAGCGGATACCGAACGGGTGCGCACCCGGGTGCGGCTGCTGATCGAAATCACCGCCCGGGCAGGCTCCTACCGCAAGGGGCTGCTGAAGTCGGCAGCGAAGCTCAGCCCGCAAGAGGCGTCGATCATCGTCGACCTGTCCGATCATGGTCTGCAGGTGCCACAACTGCGCGATGTGCTGTACGGCGGCCACGTGCTCGTGGACGATCCCGAGCTCTACGAACGGTGGCGCTTCCCGGACGTGAGCCATAACCGCATCAGCAGCCACCACCACTCGGTGGACAAGTCGATCTACCCCGACGTGGGTATGCGCGGCCCGGTCGTACGCGAGAAGCTGCACGGCCGGACGGCCGCCGGCACGTGGATCCAGCTCGAGAAGACGCCCGCGGCCATGGGCGCGAAGAAGATCCCGACGATGAACGACGTTCGGCACTTGTTCGACTACATCGTGTACCGGATCACCCGCAGCAACGTGGGCCCCTGGGGGCTGTCCAAGACCACCGAGAAGCGACCGCTCTACCTGTCGCCGAGCCTGGCCTCGCAGACCTCTATCGACCCAGCGGTTGCCGAGTCCGTGCGCCACGCCCTGCACCGCGTCGAGGATGACGACGACGTCACCTCGGCCTCGGCCGATCTGGCGCATCTGTTCCCTCCGCCGGACCGTGACGATCCCCTGCACGAGCTCGGCCGCGCGCTGCACGGCCGCGGCGGACGGGGACTGTTCGGCAACTCCGAGGTCTACATCAGCGAGGCGCCCGCGCACGTCTCCGAGGCGATCATCCGTCAGGCCAACGCCGTGGCGCCGCCACTGCGGGTGGACCGCGTCGCGCACGTCGGCGCTGCAGCCACACCCGCAGGTTCCCCGTCACCTTCCGACCCTCAGCCAAAGGAAACCCAGTCGTGAGCCACGTGACGCCCTTTCCAGACCACGGTCCTGGCCCCGCAGCCACCCCTGAGGGACTGATCGACGCTGTCGTGCACCTGGTGAGCACCGGCGCGGTGCCCTTGGGCGCCTACACACTCGCCGAGCTGACAGTCGTCGATGCGGTGGTGGACTTCCTCGAGGAGCGACCCAGCGACGAGGTGCTGGGCGAGGCTGTGCGCTCGCTCGCCGCTCGGCAGCTGCTGGTGGCGACCCGGGACAGTGCCGATTTGCAGGTCCGCGGCGACCTCGGCATCGCGCTGGCCTTCCAGCAGCGCGCCCGCCGGGTAGTCGACATCAGGGTCACCGGCACCTCTCCCGGGGAACCCTGGCGCATCCTCCTGCTGCCCCAGCCCGAGCGGATCACGCTCGAGATCCGCATAGATGCCCTGGGCGTGCATGAGTTGGGCCTGTACGAGACCGAGGAGGCCATCGAACGAACCGCCGACTGGCTGCCCGGCGGCGACGTCGCCGATCCCACCCGCTCCCCCGCGGCCGATGCGGCGCTGGCTGCCGCACGCCGCAGCGCCCTTGTCACGCTGGTGACGTACAGCGCCGTCGGCACCGCCGAGCAGGCCGAGTCGGTGACCGACGTGGTGCTCGCCCAGGTCGGCGACGACTTGCACCTGTACGACCGCGACGCCAAGGATCACACTGCTCTTGTTCCGCGCCGAGTACGTTCGCAGGGCCCCAAGCAGCTCCTCGCCTCGTTGATGGGCTGAGGTAACCCGTCCCCGGAAGGACCCTCGATGACCGCCTCCGCACACTCCCAGTCGGCCAACCGCGCGCTGCTGGACGAGTTGCCCTTCGGTGACCAGACGGACTTCGACAACGCTCGGCGGGGGTTCATCGCCGACTCGCCAAACCGCGTCATCAGCAACCCCGACGGCAGCCCTTCGTTCGATCTCGACGTATACGGGTTCGTCCGCGACGCCCCGGCTCCGGACACGGTGAACCCCAGCCTGTGGCGGCAGTCCCAGCTGTTGGCCATCACCGGCCTGTTCGAGGTGACCGCAGGGATCTACCAGGTCCGCAACTTCGACCTGTCGGTCATGACCTTCATCCGCGGCGCCTCCGGTTGGATCGTCGTCGATCCGCTCGTCTCCGCCGCGCCGGCCGCCGAGGGCCTGCGCCTGCTGCGCGAGCACGTCGCCGACCTACCTGTGGTGGCCGTGCTGTCCACGCACTCCCACGCCGACCACTTCGGCGGCATCGAGGGCGTGGCCGCCCGCGCCGACGTCGAGGCCGGAAAGGTCCGCTACATCGTCCCCGTCGGTTTCCTGACGGAGTCGATCTCGGAGAACATGCTGGCCGGCAACGCCATGGCCCGCCGCGCCTCGTACATGTACGGCAACGCCGTCCCGCCGGGACCCGAGGGCGCGGTCGGGGCCGGGCTCGGGCCGACGACCAGCAACGGTTCCATGGCGCTCTACCCGCCGACGGACATCATCGACCACACCGGCCAGGAGGTCGTAGTCGATGGCGTGCGGTTCGTCTTCCAGTTCACCCCGGGGGCTGAGGCGCCGGCGGAGTACTGCTTCTTCCTGCCCGACCACAAGGCGCTGTGCATGGCCGAGATCGCCTCGCACACCTTGCACAACGTCTACACCTTGCGCGGGGCCAAGATGCGCGACGCGCTGGCCTGGTCCAAGCACATCCATGAGGCGCTGCGCCTGTTCGGCGACGACACCGAGGTCCTGTTCGGATCGCATCACTGGCCCACCTGGGGCAACGACGCGGTACGCGCCGACCTCGTCGGCCAGCGCGACCTATACCGGTACCTGCACGACGAGACCCTGCGGCTGGCCAACCACGGTTACGGTCCGACCGAGATCGCCGAAATGCTCACCCTGCCCGCCGGGATCTCGGGCTCGTTCGCCAACCGCGGCTACTACGGCAGCGTGAACCACGACGTCAAGGCCGTCTACAACTACTACCTGGGCTGGTTCGACGGGAATCCGGCGAACCTGCACCCGCTGCCGCCGGTCGAGGCCGGCACAAAGTTCGTCGAGTACGCCGGCGGAGCTCAGGTGCTGCTGGCACGAGCTCGGGCGGACTTCGACGCCGGCGAGTACCGCTGG
>JBIRBF010000112.1:0-9235 GCA_044326505.1 Candidatus Nanopelagicales bacterium
CAACGCCGTCCGCGGGTTCCTCGACTCGATCACGCGCCTGGTGTCGGACCACTCGCCCACCCACCTCGTCGCCTGCTGGGACGACGACTGGCGCCCGGCGTTCCGCGTGGAGCTACTGCCGGAGTACAAGGCGCAGCGGGTGGCCGAGGTCGTCGAGCCTGGCGGGGATGCAGACGCGGCGGAGGAAGTGCCGGACACGCTGGCGCCCCAGGTGCCGATCATCGAAGAGCTGTTGGCCGCGCTCGGGATCGCTCGCGTGGGCGCGCCCGGTTTCGAGGCAGACGACGTCATCGGCACGTTGACCGCCCGCGCCACCGGCCCCGCCCGGATCGTCACCGGCGACCGGGACCTGTTCCAACTCGTCGACGATGCCCGCGGTGTCGCCGTGCTCTACACGGCCTCCCGAGGGGTGAGTCGCGCCGAGCTCGTCGATGCCGACTGGCTGGTCGAGCGCTACGGCATCCCGCGGGGTACCTACGGCGACTATTCGATCCTGCGCGGCGATCCGTCCGACGGGCTCCCCGGCGTGCGTGGGGTGGGCGAGCGGACCGCGGCAAGTCTGCTGCGCGAGCACGGCTCACTCGCGGGAGTCCGCGCCGCAGCCGCCGACCCGGGGACCGCCATGCGGCCCGCCCTGCGCGCGAAGATCGTGGGGGCGGCGGACTATCTGGACCGGGCGGAGCGCGTCGTCACGGTCGTGCGCGACGTGCCGCTGCCGCACTTGCCGTCAACGGCGCTGCCGTCCACGGCACCGGATCCTGCCGCACTTGCCGAACTCGCGGTCCGCTGGGGCGTCGAGTCGTCGGTGGCGCGCGTCACTGCGGCGTTGGCGCGGGCATCGACGTGACCGCGGAGCAGCCCCGTGACACGTTGTTGCCCCGACTCGCCCTCGCTCGCGGGCCGCTGCACTCGGACGCCCTACGGTCGGACCCCGACTGGCTGATCACGGCGACTGCTGCCGGCGGGCTCGCAGTCGGTGTGGCCGGTGATCGCGTGGCGGTGCGAGCGGCGGCAGACGGCCGACCGACCCTCGACTGGCGCCCCCTGGGGCCTGCTGAGGCGGGCACCGGGGTGCTGCTCGATCCGGGCGCTTCGGGCGCTTCGAGCGCTTCGAGCACCCAGCAGCGGCCGCGAGTTGCGCTGCTCGACGACCCTCCCGCCCACTCGTCCTCGGCGATGCTGAGTCTTCGCGACGTGGGCGCGGAATTGGCCGCCGACGATGCTTCCTGGGCCACCACGGCGGTGGCGCTGGCCCAATGGCATGCACGGCACCGGCATTGCCCGCGCTGCGGGACGCGTACGCGGGTATCGGACGCGGGTTGGTCGCGCACCTGTCCGCAGGACACGTCCACCCACTTCCCGCGAACGGATCCGGCCGTGATCGTGCTCGTGCGCGATTCCCGCGACCGTGCCCTGCTGGGGCGCCGTACGGATTGGCCGCTGACCTGGTACTCCACGCTGGCGGGTTTCGTCGAGGCCGGCGAGTCGGTCGAGTACGCCGTCCGGCGCGAGGTGGCCGAGGAGTCCGGCGTGCACGTCGACCCAGCCAGGTTGGCGTATCGGGGAAGTCAGCCCTGGCCCTTTCCCAATTCACTGATGTTGGGCTTCCACGCCTGGATATCCGGGAGCCAGACGCCCACCCCTGACGGTGAAGAAATCGCCGAGGCACGGTGGTTCTCGCGTGCGGAGATCGCCGACCTGGCAGCGCGGGGCGAGGTCCGAGTTCCGCCGCGGGTGAGCATCGCCCGGCACCTTATCGAGGACTGGTACGGCGGTGAGCTCGACGCCTCGTGGGCACGGCCGACGGTCGCTCGGGCCGACGACTCCTAACGCATCAGTTCACCTGCCGCGCCCCCTCAGCGACCGCCAGCATCCGGGACAACTCCTCCTCGCCCGGCAGCCGCTCGGGCACGACACGCTCGCCGCGACGGACGTAGAAGAATGCAGCCGAGACCATGCTGGGGTCAAGGCTGTTCACGCGCGCCCACGCGACGCGGTACACGGCCAGTTGCAGGGCGTCTGCCTCCGTGGCCTCATTGGTCTTCCAGTCGACGACCTCCCAGCCATCCTCCGTGCGGTAGACAGCGTCGATGCGACCGCTGGTCGGCTGTCCAGCGATGACGGTGGCGAACGGGAACTCGACGGCAAACGGGGCGAGATCGGCGTACTCCGACCGCTCGAACAGCCGTTGGAGACGTTCCAGCTCGGCTTCACCAGCGGCGTCCAGCGCAGGACCGGCCGTCTGCTCAGGATCATCGAGCAGTGAGAGCTGGGACCACCGCTGCGCCACCCAGTCGTGGAACCGCGTGCCCAAGGCGGCCGCCCGCGAGGGCCGGCGCGGCATCGGCCGTCTGCGTGCCAGCGCGTAGGCGTCCGGATCAGCGATCAGCCGCTGCAGGTCGCTCGTGCCGATCAGGTCGGGGACTTCCACGACGGCGGTGGCGGTGGCGCGTGCCTGCCGCTCCCGCTGGAGAGCGCCCAGATCCGCATCCCAGTCGGCAACGCAGCCATCGGCCGGCGCCCCTGATTGCTGCCAAGGATCCTCGGCCCGACTCGACTGCGACTGCACGA
Source organism: Candidatus Nanopelagicales bacterium (assembly GCA_044326505.1). Classification (GTDB taxonomy): domain Bacteria; phylum Actinomycetota; class Actinomycetes; order S36-B12; family UBA10799; genus JACJWR01. The sequence continues at coordinate 2,572 of JBIRBF010000112.1, forward strand.
GCGCAGCACAGTCCCCGAGCCACTCGCTGTGCGTCGATCCCCACTGCGGGAACGCCGCCGTCACTGGCGCCGCCTGGAGCGGGTTCGCAGTACCGGCAACCACCTCAATGGGGGCCTCAGACGCGACACCGTCCACACCTGCCACCAAGCCCAGGTGCGCCGAGGGTTCGCGGGGCTGCTTCGCTGCTGGGTACCACACGTGGCTGGACACGATGAGGCGTTCCCTGGCCCTGGTCAGCGCCACGTACACCAGCCGGTTCTGCTCAGCTGCCAGCCGATCCTTAGCTGGTTCCTTGATCGCCGCCACCGCGCCCTTCGTCCGAGGTGCGAGCACCCCCGCCATCGCGACGTCACCGCGAAGGTCCTCGGGGAGCGCCGCCGCGGTGGTTGTCCAGTGACCTTTGAGGGTCGCCTTGTCGAATGCACCGGCATACATACCCGGCACAATCACCAGCCCCGCCTCCAGCCCCTTGGCCTTGTGGATAGTCATGACGCGCACGCAGCCCGGTAAGTCCGGCGCGGTGAAGCCCGGCTGATCGTCGGACTGCCGGGCCAAGCGGACTGCCCGCAGGAAGCCCTGCGCACCACTGCCCGGCTCGGCGTCGTAGTAGCGGCTGGCAACCTCCAGCAGGGCATCGACGGCGGCGCAGTCGCGCTCCGCGGTCGCGCTGAGCCGGCTCTCGACGTCGAGCCCTGACATCCACAGCGAGCGAGCGATGAGTTCGACCACGGGGTCCCCGGCATGGCGGGCGAGTTCCCCGAGTTCGCCGCTGAGGGCCCGGAATCGGGCCGAAGCCGCCGGGGAATAGGGGGCCTCCCCCGGGTCGTCCAGAGCATCGCGCAAAGAAGGAGACTCGACCGGATCAGAACCTGCCGTGGCCTGCCGCAGGGCGGCTCGCCAGCCACTGGGCTCACGCTCCTGCGGGACATGGGCGAGTTCCCTTGCGCGAGCGCCCAACAGGGCCAAGTCGCGCACCCCGATGCGCCACCGGGGCCCGATGAGCAGCCTCGCCAACTCGTCGTTGGACCCGGGGTCGGTCGCGGCAGCCAGCATGGCCAGCACGTCGCGCACCACGGGAACCTCGAACAGCCCCGCGTCCACCGACGAGGTGGCCGGAATCCCCGCGGCCTCCAACGCGGTCGCGAAATGACCCACGTCGGAGTTTGCCCGCGCGAGCACCAGCACGTCCTCCGGCGCACGCCCACGGGCGATCTCGTCTGCCACGACGTCGACCACAAAAGCGGTCTCGTCGGCATGCGACTCGAACGCCCGGACTTCGGCCGCATCGGCTATCGGGCGCCCGACGTCCATCGGCGGCTGCCCGGCTTCGGCCGCAGGTGACTGGGCGGCGGCTGAGGCGTTGGCGATCGCGACGATGGTCGCACCGGAGCGGAAATTGGCCCGCAAGGTGTGGACATCGGCCGGTGCACCGTCGGCGCGGCGGAAGTGCTGGGGGAACGCCTCGATGTTTCCCAGAGCGGCGCCGCGGAAGCCATAGATCGACTGCTTGGGATCGCCGACGGCAAGCACCGGATGCCCGGCGCCGAACAGCCGCTGCAGCAGATCGCGCTGCACCACCGAGGTGTCTTGATACTCGTCGAGCAGGACCGCAGCGAACTGCTCCCGGACCAACCGCACGACTTCGTCGCTGCCAAAGGCGGTCGCATGGGCCAGCCGCATCATGTCCGCGTAATCCATCACTCCGCTGTGCGCCTTCGCCAGTCGGAACTCGTCGACTACCGAGGCCAGCGCCAGTCGCTCACGGGCCGCTGCCGCGACCACCTGCGCTTCTTTGGACAGCTCGGCCTCATCCCCCAGCGCGGACAGCCGTGCATGTTCCTGGGCGCGCAGCCGATCGGTCGACACCGCGTGCTCGGCCAGTTCAGAGTCCAGCCTCCGCACCGCCGTCACAGCGTCGCTGGGCCGCAGGCCCGGTTCCGCGTCCGCCAGCGCTCGGGTGCGCGCCACCACCGAGTGGAGCAGCGGCAGCAACGCGAAATCCGTCTCGATACGAAGGTCCGGGTCGACTCCGGCCCAGATGCCGTGATCGCGCACGAGGTTCTGAGCGAACGAGTGGTAGGTCGACACCGTGGCGTCGCCGGACTCCATGTCGATCAGCCCGGCGCGCCGTGCGCGGGCGATGTACTCGGCCACCCGGTGCTCGAGCTCAGCGGCCGCCTTGCGGGTGAAGGTCAACCCGAGAATCCGGGCCGGACCGATGCCCTTCATCGTCGCGAGGAGCGCCATCCGGGCCGCCATGACGGTTGTCTTGCCGGAACCGGCACCTGCGATGACGACGGCCGGCCGCAGGCGGGGGTCGAGCACGATGGCGCGCTGGTCAGCGGTCAGCTGCAGGTCGAGTGCCTTGAGCAGAGCCTCGTTGCGTTCGGTCATGACTGCCCCTCCTCGCCGATCTGACTGTTTGCATCCTTCGGAGAGATCCAGTCGACCTGGCTGTTCAGCGGGCACAGGCTCCGGACGTCGCACGTATGACACGCGTCGCACGCGATGGCCTCGATCTGCTCGCCCCGCACGAGCGCCGCGGCATCGTCGATCCGCTGGATCAGCCAGGCGTCGTCGGTGAGCGGAGCCTGGTGCCGTTGGTCCGGCCCGATGGCGCCCTTCCCCAGGTAGACCAGGCTTGCCCCGTCGGGTGGCCCGGGGTCGGGGAGCGGCACAGTTCCAGATCCGAGAGCGAGCTGGTACACCCCTAGCTGGACGTCCGTGGTCGCCTTCTCCTTCGAGATCGGCGTCTTGCCGGTCTTGAAGTCCACGACCCGGTACCCCTTATCGGTGGCGATGACCGCGTCGATCCGACCACGCAGTCGGCCGTCCGCGCCGGCTGGCATGTCGAACTCCACCTCGGCCGCAACCGGCAGCGCGAGCTGGCTGCTGAACCAGGCGGCGAGGCGACCGAGATCGTTCTGGGCCCTTCGCCAGGCCAGCTCGGCCTCCCACTCGGCGCCGAAGCGCAGCTCCGCGAACACCGTGCCCAGAGCGTCCGCCATGGCCTCAGGCGTCGCATCGACGGCACCCTCGGCGACCGCTGCGGCAACCGCGTGGACCAGGCTGCCGTAGCCAGCGGCGCTGGACCGCTGCGCAGCCGCCTGCGCCCGACGGGTTAACAGCCACCGCAGCGAGCATTTGCCCAGGTCTTCGATCGCGCTGGCCGACAGCGGCACCGGAAGATGCGCAGCCGCCAACGGCGCGTCGGCCCTCGTCGGCGGTTCGACACCCCACCAGCGGTCGGGATCGGCCGCGCCGCACAGCGGCGCTCCGTCGTCGGTCGCCGCCAATCGCGCGATCCGCCAGGCTGCGGCCGTCCGCAGATCCTGCTCCGTGCGCGGGTCCTGGAGTACGCGACGCAGGTCAGCGGTGAGCGACGCCGGCGTGAGGGTGCGTTGCACACCGCCCGTCTGCACCTCGGTGGCGACGACGTCGGCGACGTCAAGAGCTTCGACGAACAGTTCCGAGGGGCAGTCGTCGTTTGCGTCCGAGTCCACTGCCGTGAGCACAAGCCGGCGCTGTGCTCGAGTCGCGGCCACGAACGCCAACCGTCGCTCATCGGCGGCCGCGAGCTGCTGCGAGGGCGAAGGCTCCACTCCCCCGGGACCGATGCGCTCGGCTGCGAGCATGCTCGTGCGGCCCCTAGCATCCGGCCACCGCCCCTGCTGCAGGCCCACGAGCACGACCATCGGCCACTGGGCACCCTTCGCCCTATGGGCGGTGAGCAGCCGAACGCCTTCGCGGTTGAACGACGCAGAGTCCACGGGTGCTGCGGCGACCTGCTGGCGATCGAGATCGTCGACGAACGGGCCCGGACCTACACCGGCCGGTGCGGACGCGGCGGCGCGGAACAGCTGGTTGACTGCATCGAGCGTCGCATCGGCGGCATAGCCCCGCTGGCCGCCCGCCAGCGCATCGGAATGCAGCTCGCGAGCCCACCGGCCGCCCTCCACCTGCGTCCCGCGGCCGCGCCCCCTCCGCGATGCCGCCCCACCCGACGCGTCGGGCTCGTGGTCCCACAGGACCCAGAGTCGCTCGTCGACGTTGAGGCCCGGGACACGTGCCCTTGCCAGAGTTGCATGCAGCGCCCTCAGCATCCGCGCGCTCTGATCGTCCAGATCGGCCGGCACCTCAGCATCGGCCTCGAGTAACTCCGCCAAGAGTTCCGCCGACGCGCGGGCCGGCCGATTCTCGGCAGCGGCCCGCACCCGCTCGGCGCTGCGAAGCGCGCGCATCATGCGTCGAAGCGTCAGCGGGTCAAAGCCCACGAGCGGCGAGCACAGGAAGGATTCGAGTTCCTCGAAGCCCGGCGCCTGCGACTCGGCCGCCAGGCGCATCCCCGTCAGCAGCGGCGCGAGCGCGGGGTCCGCGGCCAGGGGCTCGTCGGCGGCCGGCACCTCGACCGGCGCGCCGGCTTGCAGCAATGCGAGGCGCAGCCGGGGGATGTCTGCGGCGCCGGAACGCACGATGACAGCCATGTCCGACCAGGGCAGCGGGTCGTCCGGGTCGAGGTGCGCGCGGCGCAGCAGGTCCGCGACACCTGCCGCCTGGGCGCCGGCCGTGCGGAAGGACACCGCCTCGACGATCCCTGTCGGACCGTCACAGGTGGGCTGGCGATGGACTTGTCGGGCCTCGCGCGGCAGCGAGCCCAGCCCGACCGGCGCGATCCATCGATCGGCGACGGCCCTGATCTGCGGCCCGAATCGGCGCGTCCGGTCGAGCACGACGACCGGCGCCGGCGAACCATCGGAGGCGGGGAACTGCTCCGGAAACCCCAGAATTCCGCGGACATCAGCACCTCGGAATCGATAGATGGCCTGGTCCGGGTCGCCCACTGCGACCAGTGTGGTTCCCGGCACCGCGATGGCGCGCAGGAAGGCCACCTGTGCCGGGTCGGTGTCCTGGTACTCGTCGATGTAGATGGCGCGATAGCTGCCGGCCAACCCATCGACGGCGCCGGCGAGCACCGTGGCCCGATGCACCAGCTCGGAGTAGTCGACGCCCCTGGGAAGATCGAGCACGTCCAGGTACTCGTCGAAGAACCTGCCGACGGCCACCCACTCGGGCGGTCCGCCGTTGCGTCCATGCCGGACGAGGTCGGCCGGCTGCCACCCCTGCGCCCGAGCGGCGGCCATGACCGCAACGATCTCGTCAATCAGACCAGGGCTGTCCAGCGCTGCGCGACGCTCCTCGGGCCACAGTCGCCGCAGCGTCGAATCGGGCGCCATGGCCACTTCGCGCACGAACGCCAGATGTTCGGGCTCGCTGAGGATCGACCGTGGGGCGTCCTCCGGCGCCGACTCCCTGAGCAGCTTCCAGGCGAACGAGTGGAACGTCGCCACAACGGGCGCCTGGCCGCCTGCCAGCCGGCTGACGATCCGACCCCGCAGTTCGGCAGCTGCAGTCCGGCTGAACGTCAGCACGGCGACTTGCTCGGGGCGCAGCGCCTCACTGCCCAGCCGCTCCACGACTGCCTCGACGATGGTGGTGGTCTTGCCCGTGCCCGGGCCGGCTAGGACCAGCATGGGCGAGCCAGTGTGTTCGACCACGCGTCGTTGGGCCCGATCGAGCTCCGGAGCCGGCATCGCACGCCGGCGCCCGGCGAGCACAACTCGGGGGGCCGCTGTGCCGGTCCGGGTTCCTGCGGAAGTCATGCCGACATGCAACCACCACGGTCCGACAGAACCGAAACGCCGCGTGTTTCTGCCACGATGGGCCGGTGAGTTCGCAGTCGACCGTGGTCATCGAGGGGGACATGGCGCCCCGGCGACTGCGCCGACCCTCGGACCTGCTCCGTCTGCTCGTGGCACTGCTTGGCGGCGCGGTGTTCCTCGGCCTGTCCTACGTCGCCTCGGCAACGACCTCCGGGCTCGACTCGGACTTGTCGGAAGCGACGACCCGCATCCCGGACATCCTGATCTCGTTGACCCGCTGGGTCGGCCTGCTCGGCGTCATCGCCCTGCCGCTCGGTGTCTCGGCGGCATTGTTGCTGCGCCGGCGCCCGCGACAACTGGTCGACGCGCTGGTGGCTCTCGTCCTGGCGATCGTGATCGGCTCCGTGCTCATCTGGCTCATCCACCGGTATGCCTCGCCGCAGATGCTCGAGGCCCTGACGGGGCGCGCCTTCGCCAGCGACACCACGCCGATCAACCCGCTGATTTCCGGCCTGGTCGCAATGTCCACCGTGGCGCGCCTCATCGAGCGACCCCAATGGGCGACCGCGTCGATCCTCGTGGTGGGGGCGATTTCGCTGCTGAGCATCATCGGGTCCACCATCACCATCGTCGGTGTGGCGCTCTCGGTGCTGTTGGGCTGGGCGGTCGGCCTTCTCGTCCGCTACCTCGCCGGCACCCCCACCACCCGACCGTCCGGCATGGAAGTGGCTAAGACGCTCGAGGGCAACGGCATCCCGCTCTCGGTACTGCGGGCCTCGGCGATGACCCGCGGCGGGCGGCGCTACAGCGCCACCACCCGCGACGGCCAGCGCCTCGACGTCCTGGTGCTGGACCGCGACCTGGAGGGGGACGGGCTGCTGCCGGCGGCCTGGCGCTCGTTGCGGCTGCGCAGCGAGACCGGTGCAGCTGGCCTGACGATGCGCCGGCGCCTCGAGGGAACGGCGCTGCAGTCCTACGCGGCCGAAGCCGCCCGAGTGCCGAC
>JBIRBF010000235.1:0-2880 GCA_044326505.1 Candidatus Nanopelagicales bacterium
ACGGAACCGCAGGGCGACGAGGCGCCGGACCTGTTCACCTTCGGCAAGGTCATCGGCGGCGGGCTGCCGGTGGCGGCCTTCGGCGGCCGGGCCGAGATCATGTCGGTGCTCGCCCCAGAGGGGCCGGTGTACCAAGCCGGCACGCTGTCGGGCAACCCGGTCGCGACCGCGTGCGGCCTGACGACCCTGCAGCACTGCACGGAAGAGGTCTACGCACACGTCAACCACGCCGCCCACGCGGTCGCGGACATGGTGACCGAGGCGCTCGCGGCCGAGGGTGTGCCGCACCGGCTGCAGCGGGCGGGCAACTTGTTCAGTGTGTTCTTCGCCGACGCGGACGTGCGAAACTACGCCGACGCCCAGCAGCAGGACACTGCGGCTTTCGCGCGGTTCTTCCACGCGATGCTGGACGGTGGCGTCTCGCTGCCACCGTCGGCCTACGAGGCCTGGTTCGTGTCGGCGGCGCATGACGATGAGGCTTTGGAGAAGATCGCCGCGGTGCTTCCCGCCGCGGCTCGGGCTGCGGCGGAGGTGTCTTCATGACTCGAACGGTCGTCCATCTGTTGCGGCACGGCGAGGTGTTCAACCCCGAGGGCGTGCTCTACGGCCGCTTGCCCGACTACCACCTGTCCCCGCTGGGTCGCGAGATGGCCGACCGGGCGGCGGCAGCGCTGGCCAGCCGGGACGTGGCGCTCGTGTGGTCCTCGCCGATGGAGCGCGCGCAGGAGACCGCCGCGCCGATCGCCGAGGTGCTCGACCTGCCGATCGACCTCGACGACCGCCTGCTGGAGGCGACGAACGTGTTCGAGGGCCAGCGCGTGTCCGTCGGCGACGGCGTACTGCGCCAGCCGCGGACGTGGATCCACCTGCGCAACCCGATGAAGCCGAGCTGGGGCGAGGCCTACCGCGACGTCGCTGCGCGCATGACGTCGGTGATCGAGAACGCCCGGGTCGTCGCCGAGGGACACGAGGCGGTGCTGGTCAGCCACCAGCTGCCGATCTGGATCTCGCGGCTGTCGCTGGAGGGCCGCAGGTTGGCGCACAACCCGGCCAAGCGGCAGTGCAACCTGGCGTCGCTGACCTCGCTCGTGTACGACGGACACACCCTGGAGGCCGTGCTCTACACCGAGCCGTCGGCCGACCTGCTCGAGCGCAGCACCAAGGGTGTGGGGGCGTAGTTCGACGATGCGTGGACGACGGTGGCGGCGGCTTGCTGCGGTCGGACTGGTTGCGGCCGCCCCGGCGCTGCTGACGGCCTGCTCCGACGCGGGTGCCGCTCAGGCTGCGGGCGCCGCCTCGCCCGGCAGCGGCATTGGCTACGTCGCCGGTGACGGCTCGACGGTGATCCTGCCCGAGGCCGAGCGCAAGCCCGCGCCGACCCTGGCCGGCACCACCCTCGACGGAGGTACCTGGTCGTCCGCCGACCAGTTGGGCCATGTCGTTGTTGCCAACGTGTGGGCATCGTGGTGCGCGCCGTGCCGAGCGGAGGCGCCGACACTGCAACAGACCTACACCGCGCGGGCGGCCGAGGGTGTGCGGTTCGTAGGCATCGACACGCGTGACACCGACGCGGCCGCGAAGGCCTTCGTGACCCGGTACGGAATCACGTACCCGAACCTGGTGGACCCCTCCGGGCAGCTGCAGTTGAACTTCCGCGATACCTTGCCGCCGCAGGCGATCCCCTCGACTGTGTTCCTGGACAAGCAGGGCCGGGTGGCCGCGCGCATCCTCGGGGAAGTCGACCGCACCAGGCTCAACGGCGTCATCGACGAACTGCAGGCGGAGCCGGGACCTGCCACCGGGAGCGCGTCGTGACCGACGGCTCGGCGCTGCTTGGCTCGGTCGTCACCGACGGCTCGCTGCTGCTCGCAGTCGGGGTCGCCGTGCTTGCCGGCCTCGTATCGTTCCTGTCGCCCTGCGTCCTGCCGCTCGTGCCCGGCTACCTGTCCTACGTCACCGGCCTGACCGGGGCCGAGCTCGGCGTGACGGCCGGCGGCGCGGCGTCGACGTCAGCCCGGGAGTCCACGAATGATCAGGCCTCGGGGTCGGTTGTCGTGGTGGCCCCCGCCGTCGCGGCGCCGGCGCGCACCCCGCGCCAGCACTCCCAGGTGCTGCTCGGCACCCTGGGCTTCATCGCCGGGTTCTCGGCCGTATTCGTCGCCTATGGCGCCCTCTTCGGCGCGCTCGGCGGTCTGCTGCTCGAGTACCAGGACGTGATCCAGCGGGTGCTCGGGCTGCTCGTGATCGTGCTCGGCCTCAGCTTCGCCGGCTGGTTGCCGGGGCTCAACCGGGAGTGGCGCATGCACGGTGTGCCGCGGATCGGGGTCTGGAGCGCGCCGGCGCTCGGAGTGCTCTTCGGGCTCGGGTGGACGCCCTGCATCGGACCCACGCTGGCCGCGGTCCAGACGCTGGCCTTCTCGGAGGGTTCGGCCCTGCGGGGCGCCGTGCTGAGCCTCGCCTACTGCGCGGGCCTCGGCATCCCGTTCATCCTGCTCGGCCTCGCCTTCCGGCGGCTTGCCGGTGCGCTGGGCTGGGTGCGGGCCCACTACGCGCTGGTGATGCGCATCGGCGGCATCCTGCTGGTCGCCATCGGGGTGTTGCTGGTCACCGGCCTCTGGGGTGACCTGATGATCCACATGCGCACCTGGGTGGGCGCCTTCGAGGTGCCGCTATGACCGACTCCATCGCCCCGGCCCGGCCCGACGCCGCCCCGCCCACGCCGACAGCGCGCCAGGGCCTCGGGATTGTCGGCTGGCTGCGCTGGTTCTGGCGCCAGCTGACCTCCATGCGGGTGGCGCTCGTCCTGCTGTTCCTGCTCGCGCTGGCCGCGGTGCCGGGATCGCTGTTCCCGCAGCGCGGCGGCAACGCCTCGGGGGTGGA
>JBIRBF010000212.1:0-4110 GCA_044326505.1 Candidatus Nanopelagicales bacterium
CGGCGATCCCCTGGATGCGTTCGTGCTGCTGCCCGAATCCGTGTTCCCGGGTTGCACCGTCGAGGCCCGCCCGGTCGCGATGTTCAAGATGACCGACGAGGCCGGCGGCGACGACAAGCTGGTCTGCGTCGTGGCTGGCGACCCCCGCTACGAGAACATGCAGGACATCCAGGACCTCGACAACTTCGAGAAGCTCGAGATCCAGCACTTCTTCGAGGTGTACAAGGACCTGGAGCCCGGCAAGTCAGTGGAGGGCGCCAGCTGGGAGGGCCGCGCGGAGGCCGAAGCTGAGGTCGTGGCGTCGGTGGACCGCTACGTCAAGGGCGAGTAGCAGCGGCTCGGCTCCCGGGCCGAGCCGGTTCGCGTAGGGTCGCATCGTTGTGACTGATTCCTTCCCCACCGCGGCGAGTGCCTCGGGCCCACCCGGCAGCAGCGCGTTGGCGACGGGCAACGCTGCCACGACCGCCGCGGGTGCCGCAGTCCTGCGCGCCGGGGGCGGCGCGGTGGATGCGGCCGTCGCGGCCGGTTTCGCGTCGGCCGTCGCCGAACCCGGTTTGACGAGCCTGGCTGGTGGCGGCTTCGCCACGGTTGTCCAACCCGACGGCACGTCCGAGGTGCTCGACTTCTTCACGGCGGTGCCCGGTATCGCCTTGGAGCACCCCCGCACCGAGCCGGCGACCATCACGGTTAAGTACCCGTCGGCGCAGCAGGACTTCCGCGTCGGACCCGCATCGGCCGCCGTGCCCGGCATGCTCGGCGGCTTGCTCGAGCTGCATCGCCGATACGGCTCGCTGCCGCTGGCCGTCGTCGTCGGCCCCAGCCTCGAGCTTGCCAAGGCGGGCGCTGTTGTCGATGAAGCGCAGGCCTACGTGCTCTCGCTCATCGAGGCCATCGTCCGTCACACGGAGTCGGCCGCTTCGGTGTACGCACCGGAGGGCAAGCTGCTGCGCGCCGGCGAGGTTCTGCGCGACGACGAGCTCGCCGACTTCCTGGCCCGGATCGCTTCGGGGGACGTCACTTCGGCCAACTCCCCAGCTTTCGCCGAACCGCTCCTGGGAATGGCTCAGGTGGGCTGCTCGATCACTCCAGCCGACCTGCGCGAGTACCTGCCGATCTGGCGCTCCGCGCTCACCGCCGACGTGAGGGACTGGCGAGTGATCACGAATCCCGAGCCGGCCTACGGCGGTCAGATCATCCTGCGCACGCTGGAGCGCATGACCGAGTTCGACTACGCCGACCTCACCGCCGAGCTCACGCTCGCCACCGCCGAGGTGAAGGCCGAGCTCGCCGCATCGGCCGGCACCACCCACATCTCGGTGATCGGCGCCGACGGAGTGGTCGTGTCCATGACGACCACGAACGGCGCGGGCGGCGGAGTCCTGATCCCGGGGATCGGTGTGCACCTCAACAACATGCTGGGCGAAGACGACCTGCTGCCCGCGGGTCTCGAGGCAGTGGCCCCGGGGGAGCGTCTGCGCTCGATGAGTGCCCCCACGGTGCTGCAGGCACCCGACGGCACGGTGACCGCCCTGGGCAGCGGCGGCTCGGCGCGGATCCGGACGGCGATCACCACTGTCGCCGGCCTCCTGCGCGACCGTGGGTACGGCCTGGCAGACGCGCTCGCGGCCCCCCGCGCGCACCAGGAGGACAGCGGCCTGGTGCAGGCAGAGGCCGGCATCGGAGCGGCGGAACTACGGTCGTTGACCGAACGCTTCGAGGTGAACGTCTGGGACGTGACCGACTTTTACTTCGGCGGCGTGAACGCCGTGCAGCGACTGCCCGATGGCAGCACGGTGGCCGCCGCCGACCATCGCCGCAACGGCTGCGTCGCCATCATCGAGCCTCAGCGCCGGACATAGACGAAGTCCGCGACCGGACGGCCGGCTTGCAGCCCCGCCTGCTCGTACTTGGTCAGGGGCCGCCACTGCGGACGCGGAGAGCGGCGCACCACCGGCCGCAGGGCGGCCTCGGAGTCGAGCACGCTTTCCATGACGTCCGCGTATGCGGCCACATCGGTGGCCGCGTGCAAGGTGCCGCCCTGCCGCAGACGGGACACCATCAGGTCGACGTTCGCAGACGCGAACAGCCGTCGCTTGTGGTGACGGGCCTTCGGCCATGGATCGGGGAACCAGGCGCGGATACCGGCCAATGACTCTGGCGGTACCCCGACTGCGAGCACCTCCAAGGCGTCACCGACGACGGCCCTGAGGTTGGTCAGCCCCGACGCGTCCGCCGCGCGCGCGAGCGAGGCGATGCCCCGGACGTGCACATCGACGGCGATCACCGCCTCGTCCGGACGCGCCATCGCCATCCCAGCGCGGCTTCCCCCATCCCGGAGCCGATTTCCAAGATGACGTCGCGCTGTCCGAACAATTCCCGCAGGTCCCAGGTCCCCTCCTGCAGGGCCGGCATCTCGTAACGAGGGAGGACCTCTGCGAGTACCGCCTGCAGCTCGGGCCCAAGCCGTCCACCCCGGCGCCGAAAGGTCGGAACCGAATTGCGCGACTGGGGCGAGACCTTGGGCACGCGGGGGATTCTGGCAGGTGGGGTGGGGCTGCTCGCGGCCGAGCCGACCCTAGAGTTGCCCAGTGGCCTTCTCCGTGCTCACCGTGTGCACGGCCAACATCTGCCGTTCGGCGACGGCCGAGCGGGCCCTTCGTACCTCCTTCGCACGCAACGGTCTGAGAGGAGTAGTCGAGGTCAGCAGCGCCGGCGTCGCGGCGCGGCCCGGGGCGCCCATGTGCTCCGATGCAGCGGCCCTACTGGCGGAGTCGCGGCTGGCCGGCGGCCCGTCCGAGAGCGGCCCGGACGCTGGTCACGTGAGCCGGCGGCTCAGCGCCGCCGCCCTGCTGCAAGCGGATCTGGTGCTTACGGCGGACCGCGGGCACCTTGGTGCAGCCGGCGCGCTGGCACCTCAGTGCCGGTCTCGGCTGTTCACCATCCGCCAGGCAGCGGCCCTCCTCGACTGGGTGATCGGCGGTTCCGGCGTGCTCGAGGTCGCCCGGCTGCGCGCGAGCGGCGTCGATCCGGAACTCGACGCGCTCGACCCTTTGGTCGAAGTGCCCGCACTTCCAGCCGTGGCGACCGCGCGCCTCGACTGGTTGATGGCCGAGCTTGATGCCGCCCGCGGCACGGCTCCGCTGGCCGCCCCCGCCTACCGACTGGCGACCGGCGCGGATCGCCAGGCCATCACGCTGCCGTGGGAGTCCGACGACGTCGGCGATCCACACGAGCTCGGATTCGAGTACCACCCGGATTCGGTCCGGCTGATCGTCGATGGAGCGGATTCCATCGGGCGCGCCTTCGCAGTGGTCCTGGCGTGACGTAGGCTCTGGGCTGGACACCTGTCGGAGTCTGACCTGACTCACGCCCAACCCGCGTGGCGGCTCCGCACAGATTACTTCGAGGGGTTCTCTACGTGGATCTACGCGACTACATCCGTATCCTGCGCAAGCGCTGGCTTCCGATCGCGCTCATCACCGCGCTGGGAGTCGCCCTGGGCGCGAGCTTCAGCCTGCTGAGCCCCAAGGTGTACTCAGCCACGACGCAGAACTTCGTGTCGATCGGCCAATCCACCACGAACAACAGCAACGCAGCCGTGTACAGCGGTGCAGCATTCACGCTGCAGCGGGTCAAGAGTTACGTGGACGTGGTGACGTCGCCGCAGGTGCTGGCGCCGGTGATCGCGCAGACGGGCGTTGACCTCACGGTGCCGCAGCTCGCCACGATGGTGACAGCGGTCAACCCGCCGCAGACTGTGCTCATCAACGTGACCGTGAAGGACAACAGCGCCCCGCGCGCGGTTGAGCTGGCCAACGCCGTGGCAGTGTCGTTCGCCAACCAGGTGGCCGTTCTGGAGACACCGCCCGGGGCAACGGAATCACCGGTGAAAATGACGATCACCAGCCCCGCCACCGGCGCCGGGCTAGTGTCGCCGAACACCAAGATCAACGTGGCGCTGGGCCTGATCCTCGGCCTCGGCCTCGGGGTCGCCTACGCGATCATCCGGGAGCAGCTCGACACCACGATCAAGAGCGAGTCCGACCTGGGACACCTCACTGGCAGCACCAACCTGGGCATGATCACATTCGACTCCGAGGCGCAAACCTC
>JBIRBF010000151.1:0-6684 GCA_044326505.1 Candidatus Nanopelagicales bacterium
CCGAAGCCGGGCACGTTCGATCGCATTCGCAGTAACGACAGCGAGCGCCGCCCCACCAGCGATCCGCTCGGCAAGCAGGTGCTCTTCTCGACCTCGGTGGAGCAGCCGCCTTCGCTCGGCAGCGCCGCGCTGGACTGTCCCAAGTGCCACCACCGCACGATCGTGTCACTGCCGCAGCTGGTGAAGCTGTCGACCACGGGCGTGCACGCGCCGCTGCCCAAGAAGGGCCATCGAGCCTGGATCAAGTGCCCGGCGTGCGGCGAGCGCGGGTGGCTGCAGGTCGTGATCGGCCACTAGCCCGCCGCGCCGGCCCAGCAGCGTCAGCTCTCGCTGCTGGGCTTCGCCTCTTGACCGCCGCGCGTGCGGCGGCGTTGGCGGGGCTTGCGCCCAGCTGGCTTATCGCCGTCCTGGGCCTTGTCGTGCTTCTTGGCGTGTCCGCCCTCAGACCTGTCGTCCTTCTTGGTTTTTCCGCGCGGCGGGCGCGAGTCGCCACGCCGACCGTCGCGCTGACCGCCTCGCTGCGACGTCGAGTGGCCGCCGCGCTTGCCGGTCTCGCCGAGGTCTTCGACCTCCTCGGCCGCCAAACCCTCCCGGGTCTGCTGGTCCTTGGGCAGGACTCCGCGCGCAGTGCGCGGAACGCCGAGGCCGGTATAGAGGTGCTCGGATGTCGAGTAGGTCTCGACCGGGTGCTGGAACGGCAGGCCCAGCGCCCGGTTGATCATCTGCCAGCGCGCGACGTCGTCCCAGTCCACGAGCGTGACGGCCACGCCGCTCTTGCCCGCCCGCCCAGTGCGCCCGACCCGGTGCAGGTAGACCTTCTCGTCCTCCGGGCAGGAGTAGTTGATCACGTGCGTCACGTCGTCGATGTCGATGCCACGCGCGGCGACGTCGGTGGCCACGAGCACGTCCACCTTGCCCTTGCGGAACGCCCGCAGGGCCTGCTCCCGGGCGCCTTGGCCGAGGTCGCCGTGGACGGCTCCGGCTGCGAAACCACGGGCGTTGAGCTCGTCGGCGACCTTCTGGCACGTGCGCTTGGTGCGGATGAAGATGATGGTCCGCCCCCGGCCGTCGGCCTGCAGGATGCGCGCGAGTAGTTCCACCTTGTCCATCGCGTGTGCACGCCAGGCGTGCTGCTCGATCGCATCGACGGTGGCGTTGTCGTGGTCTGGGTCCACCGCGCGGATGTGCGTGGGCTGGGTCATGTAGCGCCGCGCCAGGCTCACGATCTGGCCGGGCATGGTGGCCGAGAACAGCATCGTCTGCCGCGAGTCGGGCACCTGGGCCACTATTGCCTCGACATCGGGCAGGAAGCCCATGTCGAGCATCTCGTCGGCCTCGTCGAGCACCAGGATGCGGACTCCGGAGAGGTCCAGATGTCCCCGTCGGCTGAGGTCGAGCAGGCGCCCCGGCGTGCCGACCACCACATCGATGCCCTTCTCGAGCGACTCGATCTGCGGTTCGAAGGCACGGCCGCCGTAGATGGCCAGGACCTTGACGTGAGCCCGCTTGGAGGCTTGGGCGAGGTCCTCGGCGACCTGGACGCAGAGCTCGCGGGTCGGGACCACCACCAGTGCCTGCGGAATGCCGCGGCGATGGTGCTCGGGATCGGTGATCGCGTCGAGCCGGGAGAGCAGCGGGATCCCGAAGCCCAGGGTCTTGCCGGTGCCGGTCTTCGCCTGGCCGATGACGTCATGACCATCGAGGGCGAGCGGCAGGGCCATCTCTTGGATCTGAAATGCGTGGGTGATGCCGATGTCGGCCAGCGACTCCCGAATGGGGTCGGCGATGCCGAGATCTGCGAACGACATGGCGTTCAGGGGATACTCCAACCTGTCATGCGCGCCTGCCGGAGTGGGGCGTCGGCGGCCCGTTGCCGCGACGTGCAACCCCTCCGCGGTCGCGCTCGGGCGCAGTCGCGCCCAGGTGGGGACCAGTCTACCGCTGAGGTCCACCGCTTCAAGCCGCGCCGCGTCGGCAGCGCGAAGGTGCGGATTCTTCAAGTCGAGCCGAGACACCCGGGCGCACTAGGCTCGGGCTATGGACCGCGACCTCGACGACCCCGTCTACGCGGATGCCGTTGCCGATCTGCTCGGGCTCTTGTCCTACGGCGAGCTGCAGGGCTTCACTCGGGTGGCAGCGGACTCCACGCTGGCCCCTGACCTCGACGACAGGGCTCGCACGGCCGCCATGGCTGTGACCGAGTTCCGGCAGTTCGAGAAGCTCCGCGCACGGCTGGAGTCGATGGGAAGGGAACCGCAGGCGGCGATGGCTCCGTTCGTGCAGTCGCTGAACGAGTTCCATGCCTCCACAGCGCCGAGCGACTGGCTGGAGAGCCTGGTCAAGATCTATGTCGGGGATGGGATCGCGCGCGACTTCTACCTGGAGGTGTCGCGCTTCGTGGATCCCGAGACCGGTGGGCTGATCAGGTCTGTCTTCACCGATCGGGGCCAGGCCGATTTCGTCGTGACGGCGGTCCGGCAGGCCATTGCGGACGATCCGACGGTGGCCGGGCGCCTCGCGCTGTGGGGCCGACGGCTGGTGGGGGAGGCGTTGAGCCAGGCCCAGCGGGTATCGGCCGAGCGCGAGACGCTGGCCGCACTGCTGATCGGCGGCGAGGACGGCCTGGACCTCGAGGGTGTGGGCCAACTCTTCAACCGCCTGACCGAGCGCCACACCGAAAGAATGGGGACGCTCGGTCTGGCCGCCTGAGTGCGGCGCGCGGTTACGCGGCGCCGAAGCCCACTCGGCGGGGGCTGGACTCGCCGAGCTCGACGAAGGTGATCTTGTCAGCCGGGATGATGAACTGCCGGCCCTTGTCGTCGGGCAGGGCGAGCACCGCGCCGTCCGCCAGCGCCTTGGCGACCGCATCGGCGATCTGCTCCTGGTCGGACTTGCTCTCGAAGGTGATCTCCCGGGCGGAGTCCTGCACCCCGATACGAACCTCCATGGTCATCCTTTCGCTGTCCGGTCCCGCTCCAAGGCGGGTAGTGCCGCCAGCCTAAGCGCCCGCAGCGCCACTGGCGTGCGCCGGTCGGGCCGCATTGTTCCGGTGAGCTGGTATTCAGCTGGAAGCGGAGTGCTCCGAGACGGCCCGTGGGAAGGCCGAGATGCCCCCCCAGACGAGGCCGACGACCAGTTGCGCCGCGCGGGCCTTCGGCAGTGCGCGGCGGTTGCGCAGCCAGCGGCGGGCGCTGGTCTGGGCCATCCCGGTCAAACCCATGGCGAGCAGCATGGCCTCGTCCTCGCTCAGGCCGGCGTCGGCGGCGATAACCACGGCCACCTGCGCGGCGCACGCCTCGTCGGCCCGCTCCACCCGGCGGCGCACCTCCTCCTCGTTCACCAGGTCGCTCTCGAAGACCAATCGGTAGGCGCCGTCGGGGTCGTCGACGAAGTCGAAGTACGCGCCGATTGCGGCCGCCACGCGCTCGGAGTTGTCGTCCGTCCCCTCCAGCGCGGCGCGCACCGCCTCGGTCAGCGTCGCCACCGATTCGTCGAGCAGCGCGAGGTAGAGCTCCTTCTTGCCCGGGAAGTGCTGGTAGAGAACGGGTTTGGACACCCCGGCACGCACGGCGATGTCGTCCATCGCGGCAGCGTGGTAGCCCTGAGTGACGAAAATCTGCCTGGCGGCGTCGAGCAGCTGCGCACGTCGTTCGCGCTTGGGTAGGCGGACCCCTCGGGCCTGTCCCTGAGTGACCGGCATGGGTCGATACTACTCGCGAGTAACATCGGTCCGGCGCGAGGGCGCGGGGGTCGTGCGGAGCTGCGTCGGAGGGCGGCGACATACTGTGGTCCCCACACCCCCGGGAGGGCCCCAATGTCGCTGCCACCGCTGGTCGACCCCGCCGACGAGTTGACGGTCGACGAAGTGCGCCGGTATAGCCGGCACATCATCATTCCCGAGGTCGCCATGGCTGGCCAGAAGCGGCTCAAGAACGCCAAGGTGCTCGCCGTCGGTGCCGGTGGTCTGGGCTCGCCCAACCTGATGTACCTCGCCGCCGCGGGAGTGGGCACGATCGGCATCGTCGAGTTCGACACCGTCGACGAGTCGAACCTGCAGCGCCAGATCATCCACGGTCAGTCCGACATCGGCCGATCGAAGGCCGCCAGCGCCCGCGACTCCATCCGCGAGATCAACCCGCTCATCGACGTGATCGTGCACGAGGAGCGACTCGACTCGTCGAACGTCATGCAGATCTTCGCCGAGTACGACTTGATCGTCGACGGCACCGACAACTTCGCCACGCGCTACCTGGTCAATGACGCTTGCGTGCTGCTTGGCAAGCCCTACGTGTGGGGCTCGATCTTCCGATTCGACGGCCAGGCGTCGGTGTTCTGGGCGGAATACGGCCCGTGCTACCGCTGCCTGTACCCAGAGCCCCCGCCGCCCGGCATGGTGCCGTCCTGCGCCGAGGGCGGCGTCCTGGGTGTGTTGTGCGCCTCCATCGGTTCGATCCAGGCGACCGAGGCGGTCAAGCTCCTGACCGGAATCGGCGAGCCGCTGGTCGGCCGGCTGATGGTGTACGACGGGCTCGAGATGAACTACCGCACGGTCAAGGTCCGCAAGGACCCCGACTGTGCGGTCTGTGGGGAGAACCCCAGCGTCACCGAACTGATCGACTACGACGCTTTCTGCGGGGCGATCAGCACCGAGGCCGCGGACGCCGCGAAGGATTCCACCATCTCGGTCCGCGACCTCGCCGCGATGCTCGAGGAGCGTGACCGCGGCGAGCGCGACTTCGTGTTGATCGATGTGCGCGAGCCGGCGGAGGCCGAGATCGTCAGCATCGAGGGTGCTGTGCTCATCCCCAAGGGCGAGTTCTTCGCCGGCAGGGCCCTGGAGCAGCTGCCGCAGGATCGGCAGATCGTGCTTCACTGCAAGGTTGGCGGGCGCTCCGCCGAGGTGCTCGCCGCAGTCAAGGGCGCGGGTTTCGCCGATGCGATCCATGTCGGCGGCGGCATCGTGGCCTGGGTGGACCAGATCGAGCCGGGGAAGCCGAGCTACTGACGGCTCAGCCTCCTGGGCTATGGACTACAGGTAGCCCTTCTTGCTCAACCAGTTGAACGAGAACCACCCCGGAATCGTGGGCAGCCAGAACGTCAGCAGCCGGAAGAGCAACACGCTGGACACCGCGATGCTGCCCTCAACCCCTGCCGCCGTCAGACCGGCCGACAGCGCTAGTTCCACCGCGCCCAGGCCGCCAGGGGTGGGCGCGGCCTGACCCAGGGTGGCGCCGGCCAGGTAGACCACGCAGATGGCCCAGATGTCGCCCCCGCCGCCGAACGCGCGCACACATGCCACCAGGCACATGCAGTAGCCGAGGTTGAGCAGCAGGATGCCGCCGATGCCCTCGGCCAGCTTCGCCGGGCGCTGGGTGAGGGTGAGCAGCCTGGGTCCCACCTGGGCGAGCAGCGGCTGGACGCGCTGCTGCAGCCAGCGTCGGGAGTAGGGCACCGCGATGGCGAGCAGCAGGGCGACCACGAAGATGACGCCGATGATCATCGCCCAGGCCGGCACGGGGATGTCGATATGGGACTGCGTGCCGGCCAGGATGCCGAAGCCGAGCAGCAGCAGGAGGTGCATGAGGAATGCCATCACCTGCGACACCGCGACGCTCGCCGCGGCCAACGCGGGGTGGACCTCGGATCGCTGCAGATAGCGCACGTTGACCGCCACGGCGCCAAGCGTGGGCGGCGACACCAGCGTGGCGAAACTCGCCGCGAGCTGGGCCAGCATCGTGCGCACCATGGACAGCTTCTCGGGCACGAACCCCGTGAGCGACATCGCGGCGCCCAAGTAGGTGCCGGCCGAGAGCAGCAGGGCCGGAAGCACCCAGCGCCAGTCGGCCTGCGAGGCGAGTTCGGCCAGGTTCACCCGTGCCAGCTGGGTGAGCAGGATGTACGCCGCGATGGTTCCGGCGATGATGGTCAGGATGGTTTTGGGCTTGAGCCGCTCCAGCTGGATCTGCTCCGGTGGGGCGCCCGGGTTGACCTCCAGCAGCGACTCGCGCAGCTCCTTCATCAGGTCTTTGCGCCTGCGCATCGCATGGCGCGTGGCCGGCGAGAGGCCCACCGGCTGTAGCGCCGGCAGCGCCCGCAGCAGCAGATCTTGGCCCAGCACGCGCGTGCCGGATGCGATGGCGCGCTCGGTTGACGTCAGGAGCGCCAGGGTGCACAGCGTCTCGGCGAGGTCCAGTCGCAGGGCGATGTCGCCTGCCGCGATCGAACCCTCCTCGCCGTTGATAAGCCAGATGCCGCCGTTGGGATCGCGCAGGATGTTGGTGGCCGAGAGCGTCCGGTGGCTCATGTCGTTCTCGTTGAGCTTCTTCACGGCCGCCCACACGCGGTCGAGGTCGCCGTCGGTCAGGTCCTCGCCGATGGCGGCGATCGGCTGGGCCTCGATGGTCTCGTAGGCCATGAGCGACGCGTCCGGCGCCACGACCCTCCACGTTGGCGGCGCGTCGCCGTACGACGTGGTGGTCGGCCGCGACCTGCTCGACCGGCTGCCCGGGGTGCTGGGAGAGGCGCCCGAGCGGGTCGCCCTCGTGCATCCCGACCGGCTGGACGACCTGGCCCACCGGGTGCGGACCGTCCTGCGTGACCGCGGCGTGCTGCTCCTCCCCGTGCCCGACGGCGAGGAGGCCAAGACCGCGGCGGAGGCCGCGCTGTGCTGGGAGGCTCTCGGCC
>JBIRBF010000217.1:0-3962 GCA_044326505.1 Candidatus Nanopelagicales bacterium
GAGTACTTCCGCGACGTGCAGAAGCAGGACGTGCTGCTGTTCATCGACAACATCTTCCGTTTCACCCAGGCCGGTTCCGAGGTCTCCACGCTGCTGGGCCGGATGCCCTCCGCGGTGGGCTACCAGCCGACCCTGGCTGACGAGATGGGCCAGCTGCAGGAGCGGATCACCTCGACCCGCGGCCACTCCATCACGTCGCTGCAGGCGATCTACGTGCCCGCCGACGACATCACCGACCCGGCGCCGCACACCACGTTCGCCCACCTGGACGCCACGACGGTGCTCTCGCGACCGATCTCGGAGCTGGGCATCTACCCGGCTGTCGACCCGCTGGACTCCTCGTCGCGCATCCTCGACCCCAACATCGTGGGCAAGGAGCACTACGCGGTCGCCGCTCGAGTGAAGGAGATCCTGCAGCGGTACAAGGACCTGCAGGACATCATCGCGATTCTGGGTATCGACGAGCTCTCCGAGGAGGACAAGGTCCTCGTTGGCCGAGCCCGGCGGATCCAGCGCTTCCTATCGCAGAACATGTTCGTGGCCGAGGCCTTCACCGGACAGCCCGGCTCGTTCGTGCCGGTCGAGGAGACCATCCGGTCCTTCAAGGCCCTGTGCGACGGCGAGTACGACCACGTGCCGGAGCAGGCGTTCTTCATGTGCGGCGGTATCGAGGACGTCGAGAAGAAGGCCGCCGAGCTCGCCAACTGAGCCTCGCGGGTGCCGACCCTCACGGGTCGGCGCCCGCAGCCCACTGACGACAGCGCAGACAGGAGAGCGGAATGTCCGAACTGACGGTGCGCCTGGTGGCCACCGACAAGGAGCTCTACACCGGCCATGCCACGCTGGTGACCCTCGAGACAACCGAGGGCAGCGTCGGCATCATGCCCAAGCACTCCCCGGGCATGGCCATCCTCAAGGATGCCCCGGTGATGATCCGCACGACTGACAACGGCGACGTTTACGCGGCTGTGCACGGTGGCTTCGTCACGATCGACCGCGACAACGTCATCATCCTCGCCGAGTCTGCCGAGCTGGCCCACGACATCAACATCGAGCGGGAGAAGCGCGCCGAGTCGGAGATCGGTGTGCCGGCCGACGGTGACGAGGCGGCCAAGGCCCGGCTCAAGCGCGCCCAGGTGCGCCTCAGCGTGGCTGCGAAGACGCAGACCACGCACATGCGCTAGCCGTTCGGCTTACCGCCCTGCTCGCGGCCCGGCTCCCAGAGCACATCGCCGGCGTCGCGGTTGGCGTAGCGGCAGAGGATGAAGAGCAGGTCCGACAGGCGGTTGAGGTATTGCGCCGGCAGAGTGCTCATGCTGGGGCCATGCTCGTGTAGCGCCTCCCAGGTTGTGCGCTCCGCACGCCGGACCGTGGTGCGGGCTACGTGCAGCAGGGCGGCGGCTGGAGTGCCGCCGGGCAGGATGAAGGATCGAAGCGGCTCGAGGGTCGCGTTGTACTCGTCGCAGGCGGCCTCGAGTCGGGTGATGTAGTCCTCGGTGACGCGCAGCGGCGGGTGCTCCGGGTTGGCGACGACCGGGGTGGCCAGGTCGGCGCCGACGTCGAACAGGTCGTTCTGGATCCGCCGCAGCAGCGTTGCCACATCCTCCTCAACCTCGCTGAGCGACAACACGACGCCAAGGGCCGCGTTGGCCTCATCCACATCTGCATAGGCCCCCAGGCGGGAGTCGGTCTTGGACGTGCGGCTGAAGTCAGCGAGGGCGGTGGAGCCGTCATCGCCCGTGCGGGTGTAGATGCGGGTGAGATTGACCATGACCCCACCCTAGCTCTGTGCTGATCGCCCGCACCTGCACCGGGAGTCCGGCGACACGTGCCGGGCGGGGAGTATTCACCGATCGAGAGGTTAGGATCGACCGATGGAAGCGTTCCGGGTGACAGGGGGGGCGCGCCTCACAGGATCCGTCGCGGTCCCGGGCGCGAAGAACAGCGTGCTCAAGCTGATGGCGGCGGCCCTGCTCGCCCCCGGTGCCACCACCTTGACCAGGGTGCCCCACATCCTCGACGTCGAGGTCATGGCCGACATCACGCGCGGCCTCGGCGTGCAGGTGGACTACACCCCCGAGCGCGGCGAGCTTGTGATGGCGGTGCCCTCGGACCTGGGACATGAGATCGACCCGGACCTGGCGAAGAAGATGCGCGCGAGCATCTCAATGCTGGGCGCACTAGTGGCGCGCAACGGTCGCGCGGTGGTGGCCCTGCCCGGTGGCGATGCGATCGGCTCCCGCGGCCTGGACATCCACATCGCCGGTCTGACTGCGATGGGTGCGGACTTCGAGCTGCAGCCGGGCAGCCTGGTGGCCACTGCGCCCAAGGGCCTGCGCGGTGCGCGGCTGAACCTCGACTTCCCGAGTGTCGGCGCGACCGAGAATCTGATGATGGCCGCGGTGCTGGCCGAAGGCACCACGGTGCTGGACAACGTGGCGCGCGAGCCGGAGATCGTCGATCTGTGCACCATGCTCAACGACATGGGCGCCAGGATCATGGGTGCGGGCTCGCCCACCCTGGTGATCGAGGGCGTGGAGTCGCTCTCGCCGACCGTCCACGCGACCGTGCCCGACCGCATCGTTGCCGGCACCTGGGCTGCCATGGCTGCGATGACCATGGGCGACGTGGTCGTCACCAATGTCGTCGCCGAGCACCTGTCGCTGCCCTTGCGGCGCCTGGTCGAAATGGGCGCCGAGGTCGATGTCGGCACGGATTCGGTCCGTGTGCAGATGGATCGCCGACCCAAGGCCGTGGATATCCGAACCCTGCCCTACCCGGGTTTTGCCACCGATCTGCAGCCGCAGTTCATTGCCCTCAACGCCATCGCCGAGGGTGTGGCCATGGTGACCGAGAACCTCTTCGAGTCCCGCTTCGCCTTCGTGTCAGCCCTCGCCGCGTTCGGCGCCAAGGTGAGCACCGACGGCCACCACGCCATGATCCGGGGGCGGCCGAGGCTGACCGGAGCCACCGTGACCGCCACCGACGTGCGCGCGGGCGTCGGCCTGGTCATGGCGGGACTCGTGGCGGAAGGGGTCACGACGGTTCTGGACGTGCACCACATCGACCGGGGTTACGCGAACTTCACCGACCTGGTGACGGCGCTCGGCGGGAAGATCGAACGCGTGGACGAGGCTTCCCTTGTGGACTCGGGCGTGATGGCCGCCGGGGCCTGACTCGACGAGTCGGCGTCAGCGGCTCTGCGAGATCAAGTCCCACGCCCGCTGCTCGTCGGCCGGCCACACCATCACCCGCGGCCCGTTGAGCGTGTACACCAGGTTGGCCCTGATCCCCGCGCCCTCGAGCGTGCGGCGCTGGACCTCGCCCTCGATGTACGTCTCCGGCGAGGTCAGTGGCACCAGCATCCCGTAGTCGGACTCCTCGCCCCGCGTGGGCCGACCGGCCACGAGTGATTTCCCCCGCTGGTTGGCCCACTTGAGCACAAGCACGAACAGCCCGATCGCCACAACTGCCACGATCGGGCCGAAGACGTACTCGTACGCAGTGATCCCGTACATGTGGCCAGTCTGGCCCGACCTGCTCGATCCCGCCACCCGGACGTGCCCGCGACCCCGGGGCCCGGGTGGCCGGCGCCACATCGCCGACACCTGCCCGACGGGTGCGGCCGCGAGGGCCGTTAGGCTCGCGCGCGGGGGTGGTGCTCGCGTGCCTGGCGCACGCAGACCGCCCGGTTCATCCCGCGACACGAGAGGTCAGTCATGGCGGAGCTAGCAGTTATCGGGGCAGGTCTGATGGGTGCGGGGATCGCGCAGGTCGCGGCTGCGGCCGACTACTCGGTGACCTTGATCGACACCGGTGAAGACGCCCTCGCCCGCGCCGCTGCCGGGATCGAGGCGTCGTACAACAAGTTCGCCGAGAAGGGCCGCATGACCCCCGACGAGGTCTCCGGCGCCCTCGGCCGCATCACGACGACCACCGACCTGCACGCCGCCGACCAGTCC
>JBIRBF010000198.1:0-4755 GCA_044326505.1 Candidatus Nanopelagicales bacterium
CCCCCCCCCCCCCCCGCCGCCCCCCCCCCCACCCTTTCCCCCACACCCCAACCGCCCACGCCGGGGCCCGTGCCCCCCTCGGCCCCCCCCCCCCTTTATCCCGCGCCCCGGGGGCGCGGCGCTGGTGGCAACTGCTAGCCGATGCGGCGGAACGCCGTCGGGTTGCCGATGTAGTAGATGCTGGCGATGTGCACGCCGGTGTACTCGTTGCTCGCCTGGATCACCTGGCCGTTGCCGTAGTACATGGCCACGTGCTGGCTGCCGCCCGGACCGTAGAAGACGAGGTCGCCGCGCCGCAGGTCGTTCCAGCCCACGGGGTAGCCGTAGTTGATCTGGTTGTACGAGCCACCGGGCAGGTAGACGCCAGCCTGTCCGTAGGACCAGCGGGTAAGCCCGGAGCAGTCGAAGCCGCCGGGCGAGGAGCCGCCCCAGACGAACGGCGAGCCAAGCACGGACTGCGCCGCAGACACGGCCCGCGATCCGGCTGAGCTGCTTTGCTGGGCCTGCGCGGCCTGGATCTGGGCAGGGGTACAAGCGGTCGCGCCAAGCACGGCGATTCCGGCGGCGGCGACGGCACCGGCAATCCTGGTTGAGAAACGCATGTGGGTTTTCCTCCTGGTGTCGGTTGTTGACGGCCAGCGGGACGAGTCCGCCGACAGCCGGGGAAGTTCCTGTGTTCGGCGCTCGGGGAGCACCTGACGAGGTCAATACTTCCCAGCATCCGCAGCACCTCCCACCTGCCAAATGTGACCTGGATCACTCGCTTTACAAATCCTTGGCAGGTAATTGGCAGTGGCCTGACGATGCACAATCCGCTACCCCGCGAGGGTCACCGTCACCCGTTCGGCTGAGGACTTTCGGGCGGCTTCGATCACCCTGAGTCCATAGACGGCGTCGTCCGGATCAACTGGAACGGGCGCCCCCGCCAGCAGCGTTGCGGCCCAGCGTCGGTAGAACTCGGGGTAGTCCCCGGCTGCCGTCTCAACCGGCTGCGCCCCTCCGGTCCCCGAGCGTTGGCCCCAGTCCGCTTGCGGCACGCGGCCCCAGGCGTCGGAGGTAGCTGGATCGGCGCCGGCGCGCAGCGCCGCCTCCTGCACATCCAGCCCGCGGACGCTGTAGGCGCCGCCGGTCCCCAGCACTCGGAAGCGCGGACCCAGGTCTGCGGCCACAGCGCTGGCGTGGAGGTGCGACAGCACCCCGCTGCAGTGCCGCAGCGCCAGGAAGACGTCGTCGTCGTTGAGGGCGCCGGGCCTTGTTGCGCTCACCTCGGCATACACCTCGGCAACAGGACCGAATAGCTGCAAGGCTTGATCCACCAGGTGCGGCCCGAGGTCGAACAGGATGCCCCCCGCCTCGCCGGGGCCCGCGCGCTCCTTCCAACTGTCGACCACCTCGGGACGCCAGCGCTCGAACCTCGACTCGAAGCGGACGATCCGGCCCAGGGAGCCATCGGATACGAGCCCACGGACGGTCTGGAAGTCCCCGTCCCAACGGCGGTTGAGGTACACGGTCAGCGGCACATCGCGCGCCCGCGACTCCGCCACGAGCATCCGGGCCGCTGTCGAGTTCGGGGCGAGCGGCTTGTCAACGACGACGGCCACGCCGTGGTCGATCGCATCCCGCGCGAGCGGGACGTGCGTGGCGTTGGGAGTGGCGACCGTCACCGCGTCCAGTTCCAAGCGCCATAGGTCGTCGGCGTCGGTGACCACCTGTGCGTGGGGGTATCGCCGCGCCACGGCAGCCGCACGGTCGGCACCGCGCGCGACCACGGCTGTCAGCTGCAAGCCGGGGGTGGCGTTGATCAGCGGGGCGTGGAACGCCGATCCGGCAAGGCCGTAGCCGATCAGGCCGACGCGCAGTGGTGCCTCCATTGGGGTATCAAAGCCAAAGTGACGCCCTTGCGCCTACCGGAGCCGCGGGCGTGACGAGGCTCACACCCGGGAATCCCCAAGGAGCCGCCAGGATTTGGTAAAGGCGCCTGCTCGCTCCTGCCTTGCCTCGGCACTATCGGGGCAACCCATCACAGGAGGAAAGTAATGCGAGTCTCGACGAGGATCGTCGGCGCCGCCGCCGCTATCGGAATCGGCGTCATCGGTATCACCGGCTGCACGCCGGACGAGATCGCGGCCTGGAAGACAATCAAGGCGCAGGAGGCTGCGTCCGCCTCCGCATCGCCGAGCCCTGCTCCTCGCCAGACCAAGACGCTCGGCGAGCGCGCCGTCGCTGCGGGCGAGACGATGCTCGGCGCGCCTTACGTATGGGGCGGGCAGTCCCCCAGAGGTTTCGACTGCAGCGGCTTCGTCAAGTGGTCCTACGGCCAGGTGGGCTACTACCTCCCTGGCGGCTCGTACAACCAGATCACGTACGGCACGCCTGTGACCAAGAGCGAGCTCCAACTCGGCGACCTGGTGTTCTACGGTCCGGGCGGCGCCCAGCACGTGGCCATGTACTACGGCAACGGCAAGGTGATCGAGGCCGGGAACCAGAGCACCGGAGTGCACATCGCCGGCATCAACTACACCGGTACGCCGACGGGCTATCGGCGTATCTCGTAGCCCGCTCGAGGGACGCCGGAGCCTCTAGCTGGACCGGCGGAACGCTCGGTTGACCGACCACCAGATCACGCCCATCGAGAACCCGCCGATGACCGCGGGCAACATGCCCCAGTCGAAGAAGAGCATGAAGCCGATCCAGGTCGCGAAGGCGACGGTGATCGCCACCAGCAGTTCGCGGGTGTCCAACGGAGTCCTGCGCGAAGAGTTGCGCTGATCGGCCATGTCGGCAGCCTACGCCGGGATGCCCGATCAGCGGCCGAGGTCGGCCTGGTCGAAGTAGGCGCTTACCTGCGCCACGGCGAACGGATTGCCGTCCGACAGCACGACATGCCAGTTGCCGGGCGGCCAGTAGGCACCCAGACCCGGTTCGAGCCGGATCCGCGTCGCCGCCTCCGCATGCCGAGCGATGATCCGCGGGTCCGGCCGCGTCAGGTCCGGGTGCCCCGGTTCGAAGTAGTCCTCCGGCCACAGCATCACGGTGCGCTGCCCGACCAGGCAGAACGAGAAGACGCCCGCGTTGTCGCGATGGATGCCGAAGGGCGTCGCCGGGTAGTTGCCCACGAAAGCGTCGAGCTCCCACCTGCGCGGGATCGGCGACCTGGGGTGGACGCCGAAATGCTCGTCGAACACCTCCGACGTTCCGCCGAGTGTCGGGTTGCGGCGGTCGAGATCGTGCACATTAAGGCCGAAGCTGAGCTTCGACAGCCGCTCGAAGTAGCCGGCGAAGCCGCCGTCGGAGGCCTGCGGGCCATGCTTTCGGAAGGTGGTCATGCGGTAGTCGCGCAGATTCGTGGGACTGTCCGTCAGCGCTAGTTGGATCCAATCGAGCCGGTCGTGCTCGACATCGGACGCCAGGGCGTCAAACACGGCGCCCTCCTCGAAGGGCGCGGCTGCAGGGTCGACCTCGAAGACGAAGGGCTCGCGCTGCCAGTACTCGTCGGACGCCTTGCGCCAGAAGGCCTCGGACCTGTCGTACCTGAGCAACGGATCCCCCTTTTCGACACCGGGACGGCGCCGACCCATCGCCGGCACGGCTCCGAGGGTAGGCCCCTTCGCGGATCAACCGCCAGACCAGCCGAGACCCTCGGCCGGGTCAGACCGCCCGCGACCGCGTCCGTCGGGCTTGCGCGGTGCCCGCGCAAGCGTCCTGCGCCTGGCCCAGCGTGTGGATGCCGCGCGTGGCCAACAGCGGGATCATCCGCACCAGCGCCTCGGCAGTTCCGAGGGCGTCCCCGAGCGCGCTGTGCCGGCCCAGGATGGACACCCCGAGCCGCTCGCACAGAGCGTCCAGGCTGTGCCTTGCCCCATCGTCGTCGAACAAGACCGCGGAGAGCAGCAGGGTGTCCAGCGTCTGGTCCCCCAACTGCGCTCCGGCTGCCCGGGCGGCCGGGACTAGGAAGCCCAGGTCGAACGGCAGGTGATGGCCCACCAGGACGGAGTCCGCTGCGAAACCGGCGAAGGCGGCCGCCACTGCCGGCGGTGGCGGCGCCTCGGCCACCATGTCGTCGACTATGCCGTGGAAGGCGGTGCTGCTCGCAGGGATCGGCCTGCCGGGATTAGTCAGCTCGTCGAAGGTGTCCTCCGGGCGCAGCTGGCCATCGACCACGCGCACTGCACCTACCGAGACCAGCCGGTCGCCGGCGTCGACGTGCAGACCGGTCGTCTCGCAGTCCACCACGGTGAAGATGAGCTCAGTCAGGGGCGTGCCGCGCCACGCCTCGGGCGCCGCGTGCGGGCTGGTGCGCCGCCGGAGGTCGCGGCTCAGTCCCACCTCTGGTAGCCGCGCGTCCTCCGGCAGCCCCGGGTCGTGGTCGCCCGCGCTGCCGATGAGCAGCACGGCCGGGTCGGCCCCCTCCCCCGTGATGCGCAGCAACCGCACCTCGAACTCGTCGACCCGGGCAGTCACCCGCCTGCCGGCGAGCGCCTGGGCCAGCAGCGGGGCGAAGTCGCCGGCGTCGAACACGCTGAAGATGCTCCGGCCAGCCGCGAGGTGGCGCTCCCGTCCCAGGGCGGCTCGCGCGCTCGGGTTGACCAACATGATCCGGCCGTGCTCATCCACCAGTCCCACGGGCACGTCCAGTCCGGCCAAGACGGCCAGGAGCGCGTCCCGCTCCACCCGCGCCTCGTCCTCGCTGGCCGCGAGCTGCTCCCGCAGCCGCTCCTCGGCCCCATGGTGGGCGGCGGCGAGGTTGTTCACAGC
>JBIRBF010000116.1:0-8714 GCA_044326505.1 Candidatus Nanopelagicales bacterium
ACGGTGGCCCCGTTCGGCCTCGTGGTGACGAAGGTGGACCGCGGGTAGGGGGTGGCCGACATTCGGTTTGGCGTCCGAAAAGGGGGTTGACGTCGCTTACCCGCCGGCATGTTGTGGTGATAACAATCGAACATATAGTTGATTAATTGTCTTGGCTGGGGGTCCGTCCGGGCTGGGGGTCCGACACACCTTGGGGGGTGGAGTCAGTGCGGAATGCGTACACCGACGGAGCCGACGGAGCCGAGCCCCGGCCTGTGGTTCCGGCCCGGCCTGCGGGCCGCGTGTTTGCGGCGCTGAACGCCGCGGAGGCCGCCGTATCCGCCGTGCTTGCCCTGCTCGAAGCGGCCGACGATTCGGTATCGGCGCCCGGTCCGGATGCGGATGGCCCAGCCCCGCTGCCCTCGGATCTGGCAGCGGTGGCCGACAAGTTGCACCGGCTACGGACCCGCACCACGGCTGCATACGTCCGGGCTGTGGGCGGCGCGGCAGCGTCCGGCTGCCTTCCACCAGGCCCCGCCACAACGGCGGCGTGGCTGCGCTCGGCACACCTGCTGGACGCCGGCGAAGCGACCCGCACCCACCGGGGTGCGTCCTGGCTTCGCGACCACCCCGCTGCGGCGAGCGCGTTCGCCCAGGGCGACGTTTCCCTCGCCCATGTGGACGCACTCCGGACCATCACGCAGGCAAACGCCGCCCGCCGCGGCGCCTATCCCGCCTTCGAAACGGCGCTGCTGCAGGTCGCAGCCAACGCCGATCCCACCATCTTGCGGCGCACCCTGCGCGTCTGGGCCTCCCACGTCGACCCCGACACCGACGACAAGGACGCGGCTGACGCCTACCGGCGACGGCTCTTCCAGCTATCCCCGGTCGGCGACGAATGGGCCATCTCCGGGCGCCTGCCCGGGGTGTTAGGTGCCGAGTTGTCCGGCATCCTCAACGCCGCCATGGAGGCCAACCGCCGTGAACAGACCGATACCCCCCGGCATCCCCGCCCCGGCCCGTCGGGCAGACGCCCCGCTCGACCTCGCGCGCAGTGCCGCCAACGCGAGCTGCGCACATGGCGGCGAAACCACAGCAGCGACCGGCGAAAGCAGCGGCCTGGCCGACGGGGCTCGGCGGCGCGCCGCAGTCACCGTGACCGTTCCCCTGGCATCTCTCCACGTGTGCACGGGCCGCTCCGGGACGAAGAGCCACGAACGCAACCGGCACCGCGACGGCGCGAGGACTGCGGATGGATGCAGGGCTCGCTCCAGCGACACCCTTCCCTTGCCCGAGGCGCCGCTGTGGGCAACCGGCAACGGGCCAGGGACCGGCCACCTCGCCGGCTGCGAGGCCGCATGGCTCTCCTGCGACGGCGAGATCTCCCGCCTCGTACACGACCCGGCCTCACGCCCGCTAGACCTCGGCCGCACCACTCGCGCCGTTCCAATGTGGCTGCGCCGGGCCCTCGACGTGCGCGACGGCGGCTGTGTCATCCCGGGCTGCGATCGGCCCCCGGGTTGGTGCGAAGCCCATCACGTTACCCATCGGGGCAACGGCGGAAGCACATCGCTGCAGAACCTCGCCCTGCTGTGCTCGCGCCACCATCACGAACTTCACCTCGGCATGTGGACCATCACCGTCCAAGAGGACACCCCACGGGCAACCCACCAGAACGCCAAGCACCCCCCGGCCCAAGCGCCACGAGCGTGCGCGACCCCACCCGCCAGGCCAACCGGTCGCTGCCGATCCGGACTGCCGCGTGAGGTGGATGGGCTCCCGCCTCGAGCGAAGAACGGCAACCTGCGCCTTTGGGCAATATGGTGCAACTGTGACCAAGCACCCCCCAGGCTCCGGCGCACCATCCGCCGTTGGCGAGGCCTACTGGGCCACACTGCCGACGCCCAGCTTGCAGGTGCCCGAGCTGCTCTCGGGCCGTTTCCCGATCATGGACGTCACGCCCGCCGTGGAGTCCGGCCGCCGACCGGCCAAGGCTGCGGTGGGCGAGCGAATCGTCGTCGGTGCGACGGTGATCCGCGAGGGCCATGACGCACTTGCGGTCGACCTCGTGCCGATCCGCCCGGACGGGTCGCGAGCGCTACCGGTCGGCATGGCGATGGTCGGCCAGGGGCTCGACCGCTACGAGGCCGCCATGCGCCCCGACGCCGAGGGCATGTGGGGCTTCACGATCGAGGCCTGGTCAGACCCCTATGGCACATGGGCGCACCGGGCCGAGGTGAAGATTCCGGCCGGCGTGGACATCGAGCTCGAACTGACCGAGGGCGCCTTGGTGCTCGAGCGAGCCGCCGAGGGCCTGACGTCGGACGCCGCCGACGTGCTGCTGACGGCGGCCAACGCGCTACGAGACGAGGACTTGCCGGAGGAGGCCCGACTCGCCGCCGGGCTCTCCCGCCGCGTCCGTACCGTGCTGGCCAGGCACCCATTGCGCGACCTGGTCACGCCGTCGGGGCCGTGGCCGCTGCAGGTGGATCGCCGCCGAGCGCTGTACGGCTCGTGGTACGAGTTCTTCCCCCGCTCGGAGGGTGCCACGGCGACGATGTCGGGCACCTTCGCGCAGGCCGCCGAGCGATTGCCTGCCATCGCCGCCATGGGCTTCGACGTCGTGTATCTGCCTCCGATCCACCCAATCGGCGAGGTCAACCGCAAGGGTGCCAACAACACTCTGACCCCCGCGCCGGACGACCCGGGCTCGCCGTGGGCCATCGGGTCGGCGGCCGGCGGCCACGACGCAGTGCACCCCGATCTGGGCACCCTCGACGACTTCGACGCCTTCGTGGCCCGCACCCGAGCCGAGGGCATGGAGGTGGCCCTGGACCTGGCACTGCAGGCTGCGCCCGATCACCCCTGGGCCACCGCCGGCAAGCCCTGGTTCCTGCTGCGCGCCGACGGCAGCATCGCCTACGCCGAGAACCCGCCGAAGAAGTACCAGGACATCTACCCGATGTGGTTCGACGGCGATCCGGACGGCATCAACCGCGAAGTCCTGCGCATCCTGCACTTCTGGATGGACCGCGGGGTGCGGATCTTCCGGGTCGACAACCCCCACACCAAGGCAGTGCGCTTCTGGGACGCCCTCCTGGGCGAAGTGCGGCGCACCGACCCCGACGTGCTCTTCCTGGCCGAGGCATTCACTCGCCCGCCCATGATGCGGGCGCTGGCCGAGGTCGGCTTCCACCAGTCCTACACCTACTTCACGTGGCGCAACGAGAAGTGGGAACTCGAGGAGTACCTCCGGTTCCTGGCCCACGACGCCAGCGCCTACATGCGGCCGAACTTCTTCACCAACACCCCCGACATCCTGCACGCCTACTTGCAGCAGGGTGGCCCCGCCGCTTTCGCGATCCGCGCGACGCTGGCCGCCACCATGTCGCCGACGTATGGCATCTACTCCGGCTTCGAGCTCTACGAGCACGTCGCCCTCAAGCCCGGCAGCGAGGAATACCTGGACACCGAGAAGTTCTCGTACCGGCCGCGCGACTACGGCGCCGCAGAAGCCGCCGGGCAATCGCTCGCGCCGTATCTGACGCAGCTGAACAGCATTCGCCGCGACCACCCGGCCCTGCAGCAACTGCGCGACATCACGTTCCATCACGTCGACGACGCTCAGGTGATCTGCTTCTCCAAGCGGGACGGCGACGACATCATCATCGTGGTGTGCACGCTGGACCCGCACAATGCCCGCGAGACGAACGTCCACCTGGACATGCCGGCGCTAGGCCTCGACTGGCACGAGTCGTTCCGAGTCCGCGACCTGGTCACCAACACCACCTACGTCTGGCGCGAGCACAACTTCGTGCGGCTGGACCCGTTCCTGCACTGCGCCCATATATTCCATGTCCGACAGGGAGCCGCCTGATGTCCACCACGCCCGAACCCCTCCCCGTCGAAGACGCGACGCTCGACGCCCTGGTCGAGGGCCGCCACGCCAACCCGCACGACGTACTCGGCCCACACGAGCACGACGGCGGCGTCACTGTGCGGGTGCTGCGGCCGGCGGCCGAGACGGTGGACCTGGTGGTGGACGGCGAGCGCCACACCATGACCCACGAGCACCGCGGTGTCTGGGTCGCCACAATCGCGGGCGACGAGGTGCCGGACTACCGGCTCAGCGTGTCCTACGGCGGCGACTCGCTGCCCGCGGACGACCCGTTCCGCTTCCTGCCGACGCTCGGCGAGGTGGACCTGCACCTGATCGTCGAGGGCCGCCACGAGCAGATCTGGCAAGTGCTCGGCGCGCATACCCACGTCTACGACTCCCCCAACGGCCCGGTGCACGGCGTGTCCTTCGCCGTGTGGGCGCCTAACGCCCAGGGCGTGCGCGTCGTCGGCGACTTCAACTACTGGGACGGCACCGGGACCCCAATGCGGTCGATGGGCTCGTCCGGGGTGTGGGAGCTGTTCATCCCGGAGATCGGCGACGGGACCCGCTACAAGTACGAGATCCTGGGCCGCGACGGCGTCCGCAGGCTCAAGGCCGACCCGTTCGCGCAGTACACCGAGGTGCCGCCGGCTACGGCATCAGTCGTGTTCACCTCCGACTACAACTGGCAAGACGCCCAGTGGCTCGAGCGCCGCGCAGCCGCCGACCCGCACAACGGCCCGATGAGCATCTACGAGGTGCACCTGGGGTCGTGGCGGCCGGGACTGACCTACGAGGAGCTCGCCGAGCACCTGACCAACTACGTCGTCGGTCAGGGCTTCACCCACGTGGAGCTGCTGCCGGTCATGGAACATCCGTTCGGCGGTTCCTGGGGCTACCAGGTGACCTCGTACTACGCCCCAACCTCCCGATTCGGCAACCCCGACGAGTTCCGCTTCCTGATCGACCGACTGCACGACGCCGGCATCAGCGTGCTGGTGGACTGGGTGCCGGCGCACTTCCCCAAGGACGAGTTCGCCCTGGCCCGGTTCGACGGCACACCGCTGTACGAGCACCCCGACCCGCGCCGCGGCGAGCAGCCCGACTGGGGCACGTTCGTGTTCGACTTCGGCCGCCGCGAGGTGCGCAACTTCCTCGTGGCCAACGCAGTGTTCTGGTGCGAGGAGTTCCACATCGACGGCCTGCGGGTCGATGCGGTGGCCTCCATGCTCTATCTGGACTACTCGCGCCGCGACGGCGAATGGACGCCCAACCAATACGGCGGGCGGGAGAACCTCGAAGCGGTCGCGTTCCTGCAGGAAATGAACGCGACCGTCTACAAGCGGGTGCCAGGAGTCGTGACGATCGCGGAGGAGTCCACGGCCTGGCCGGGCGTGACGCGCCCGACGCACCTCGGCGGACTCGGATTCGGCTTCAAATGGAACATGGGCTGGATGCACGACTCGCTGGACTACATCTCCCACGAGCCGATCTACCGGCAGTTCCACCATCACGAGATGACCTTCGCGATGGTCTACGCCTGGAGCGAGCAGTTCATCCTGCCGATTTCGCACGACGAGGTCGTCCACGGCAAGGGCTCCCTGCTCGGCAAGATGCCCGGGGACCGCTGGCAGCAGTTGGCCAACCTGCGCGCATACCTGGCGTACATGTGGGCCCACCCGGGCAAGCAGCTGATCTTCATGGGTTCCGAGTTCGCCCAGGAAGCGGAGTGGAACGAGGGTCGCGGACTGGACTGGTGGTTGCTGGACAACGCCGAGAACGCCGGCATGCTCGCCCTGGTGGGCGATATCAACCGCGCCTACACCGACAGCGCCGCGATGTGGTCGCTGGACAACGAGCCCGAGGGCTTCGAGTGGATCGACGCCAACGACGCCGGCAGCAACGTGTTCACCTGGCTGCGCTGGGGTAGCGACGGCTCGGTGATGGCCTGCCTGAGCAACTTCGCCCCGGTGCCGCGGGTGGACTACCGCGTCGGGCTGCCCTTCGGCGGCCGCTGGAAAGAGGTCATCAACACCGACTCCCTGGCCTACGGCGGGTCAGGCGTGGGCAACCTGGGCGAGGTCTTCGCCTGGGAAGACCCCTGGCACGGCCGACCAGCGTCCGCCACGGTCACCCTGCCGCCGCTGGGAGTGGTCTGGCTGCGCTACGACGGGTGAGAGGGCCGGCGTGACAGCAGGGGACGGCACTGAGCCCTCGGAACGTCGATCGGCACGTGAAGCGGCACATCCGGCGGGTCGGCTAGCCGAGCGCCGCCGGCTGCGTCGACTGCGCCCCGAGCGGCGCTGGCCGATGGCCGTGGCGGTCGTGGCCTGCATGGTCCTGCATCTGCTGCTGCCGCCCCAGCTGAGGCTGGGATCGGCGTGGATCCTGGCTGGGCTGGTAATCGTTCTGCTGGTGGCGCTCATCGTCGGCGACCCGGGCCGGATCGACCGACGCAAGCCCTGGCTGGGCATCGTGACCGGCGTGATGATCGGGATGATCACCGCAATCAACACGTGGTCGGCGTTGCGCCTGGTCGACGGCATCCTGCACGCCAACACATTTCCCGACCCCGATGATCTGCTGCTCTACGGCGGGATCGTCTGGATCACCAACGCCGCCGCCTTCGCGCTGTGGTACTGGGACCTCGACGGCGGCGGCAGCGCCCAGCGCTTCCACGGTTCCGGCCCGACGCCCTCGTTCATCTTCCCTGAGATGGAATATCCGGAGTACGTCGGCGAGGGCTGGTACCCGCGCTTCATCGACTACCTCACGTTCTCGTTCGCCACCGCGATGGCCTTCAGCCCGACGGACGTGTCGGCCATCAAACCTTGGGCCAAGGTTCTGTGCCTCGTGGAGTCGATCGTGTCGCTGGCGCTCGCAGCACTGGTCATCGCCCGCGCGATCAACATCCTGCAGTAGCGCCGCGGCGCGCGTGCGCTGTGGCGCTGCAGCGCCCAAGTAGCCTTGCAGCCATGCCCGCCAAGACTCCCGTCCGCACCCGCGCAGCCGTTGCCGCTGGCCGCGCGGCCAGCGCCCTGTCGCGGCTGGCCGGCCGCGGCGAGGGGCTGGTCGTGGGTGGCAAGGTGATGCTCCGCCTCTCCCCGACTGCGCTCGCCGACCTCGCCGGCGACCGCGTGGCGGCACTCGTGTCGGCCACCAACGGCAAGTCCTCCACCACCCGGCTGCTCGCCGCGGCAGTCGCCCAGACCGGACCCGTGGTCACGCAAGAGACCGGGGCCAACATGACCGACGGTGTCCTTTCGTCGCTCGCCTACGGTGCGCGCACCGGCCAGGCGGTGCTCGAGGTGGACGAGGCCTACCTGCCGATCATCCTGCCGCAGACGCACCCCAAGGCGGTCCTGCTCGGCGCCCTCACCCGCGACCAGCTCGACCGCATGAATGAAGTGGCCATGGTGGCGCGGAAGTGGCGCACCATGCTCCAAACCGTGCCGGCAGGCACGACCGCGGTGGTCAACTGCGACGACCCGATCGTCACCTGGGCGGCCCGTCGGGCACCGCGAGTGATCTGGGTCGCGGCCGGCCAGAAGTGGAACGCCGACGCCTCTGTGTGCCTGGAGTGCGGCGGACTCATGCGCTTCAGCGACGATTCCTGGGCCTGCACCGAGTGCGACAACGCCCGCCCGGAACCGGCGTGGCGGTTCGTAGACGACCAGGGGTCGTACTCGGCCCACGGACCGACTGGGGCGTACAACCTCGACCGACTCGGGCTGCCGGGCTGGTTCAATGCGGCCAACGCCACTGTGGCCCTGGCCGCGGCAACCGACGTCCTGGGCCTGGACCCGAACGAGTCCGTGCGCCGGATGCGCGGCGTCACCGCCGTATCCGGTCGCTACGAAGTGCGCCGAATCGGCGCACTCAACGTCCGCCTGCTGCTGGCCAAGAACCCGGCGTCGTGGTCGGAACTCCTGACGGTCATGCCGCCAGCCCCGGCGCCGGTGATCATCACGATCAATGCCAACGACGCCGATGGCCGTGACCCTTCGTGGCTGTGGGACGTGCCGTTCGAGCGCCTGCGCGGACGGACGGTGATCGCCACCGGCGACCGCCGGTTCGACCTCGCCGTGCGTTTGTTGCACGCCGACGTGAACCATGTCGTGGTCGAGGACCCCTACGACCCACGCGCCAAGTTACCGGCTGCCGCCCGCGCCCTCGACGTCATCGACTGCGCGGCCACCTACACCGCTTTCCACGGCCTACGCACCCGGGCGGATGCCCGGACCGAGCCAACCACGACACGCGACGGTGCGGGGAGGCGCGGCCGACGCTTCGGCGCCGGCCGCGGAAAGGGAGGCACCGCGTGAGCGACCTGACGATCGTGTCGATCTACCCCGATCTGCTCGGCACCTATGGCGACGCGGGCAACGTGCTCGCACTAC
This sequence comes from Candidatus Nanopelagicales bacterium, assembly GCA_044326505.1. Taxonomy (GTDB): domain Bacteria; phylum Actinomycetota; class Actinomycetes; order S36-B12; family UBA10799; genus JACJWR01. The sequence goes on from JBIRBF010000116.1 coordinate 8,260, forward strand.
GGCACCGGGCGGCGCTGCACGACGTGGACGTCGACGTTCTGGCCATCGCCCCGGGCGAGGCCATCCCAGCGTCGGCAGACCTCTACGTGCTCGGCGGCGGCGAGGACTCGGCCCAGACGGCCGCTGCGCGCGGGATACGCGCCGACGGCAACCTGATGGTCGCGGCCGATCGGGGAGCGAGCGTGCTCGCGATCTGTGCGGGCTATCAACTGCTGGGCGAGCACTTCCCCGACGCCACCGGCCAACCTGCTGAGGGTCTGGGGATCATCGACATCAGCACTGATCGGCTGCCCACCCGAGCGGTCGGCGAACTGGCCGCCGACCCGCTGTCGGCAGGACTGCCGCGACTGACGGGCTACGAGAATCACGGCGGCGCCACACACCTTGGCCCCGACGTTCAGCCACTCGCGCAGGTGCGCGCAGGGGTTGGCAACGGCGACGGTACCGAGGGCGCG
>JBIRBF010000098.1:0-9991 GCA_044326505.1 Candidatus Nanopelagicales bacterium
ACCGACCGCGTCAAGCGCGGCATGGCCGAGATGCTCAAGGGCGGCGTCATCATGGACGTCGTCACGCCCGAGCAGGCGAAGATCGCCGAGGACGCCGGCGCCGTGGCCGTGATGGCCCTCGAGCGGGTGCCCGCGGACATCCGGGCCCAGGGCGGCGTGTCGCGCATGAGTGATCCCGACATGATCGACGGGATCATCGCCGCGGTCTCCATCCCGGTGATGGCCAAGGCGCGCATCGGCCACTTCGTCGAGGCCCAGATCCTGCAGGCCCTGGGTGTGGACTACATCGACGAGTCCGAGGTGCTCACCCCCGCGGACTACACCCACCACATCGACAAGTGGGCCTTCACGGTGCCCTTCGTCTGCGGCGCTACCAACTTGGGCGAGGCCCTGCGACGGATCACCGAGGGGGCGGCGATGATCCGGTCAAAGGGTGAGGCCGGCACGGGGGACGTGTCCAACGCCACCACCCACATGCGCCAGATCCGCGGCCAGATCAGCGCCCTGTCCTCGATGGCTCCCGACGAGCTGTACGTCGCGGCCAAGGAGTTACAGGCGCCCTACGAGCTCGTCCGCGAGGTCGCCGAGGCCGGCGCCCTGCCGGTGGTCCTGTTCACCGCGGGCGGGATCGCCACCCCCGCAGATGCGGCGATGATGATGCAACTCGGTGCCGACGGCGTGTTCGTGGGTTCGGGCATCTTCAAGTCCGGCAATCCGGCCGAGCGGGCCAACGCGATCGTCCAGGCCACGCTGCACTACGACGACCCCGACGTCCTGGCCAAGGTGTCGCGCGGCCTGGGCGAGGCGATGGTGGGGATCAACGTCGAGGAGATCCCCGCGCCGCACCGCCTGGCCGAGCGCGGCTGGTGACCTCGGGCGCTGCCCCGGCCACCGTCGGCGTCCTGGCGCTGCAGGGTGATGTGCGCAGCCACCTGCGCCGCCTCGATGCGCTCGGCGCCCGCTCCGTGCCGGTCAAGCGGCCCGAGCAGCTCGCCGGACTCGACGGGCTGGTGGTGCCCGGCGGCGAGTCGACCACCATCTCGATGCTCGCCCAGCGCTGGGGCCTGCTCGCCCCCATCCGGGAACTGATCGGCGACGGCTTACCTGTCTTCGGGTCCTGCGCCGGCATGATCATGCTGGCCGACACTGTGGAGGGCGGCCGTCCAGACCAGCTGCCGTTCGGGGGGATCGACATGGTCGTGCGGCGCAACGCCTTCGGCCGACAGGTGGACTCGTTCGAGGCGGACGTCGAGATGGCGGGCCTGAGCGGCGGCCCCGTGCGCGCGATCTTCATCCGCGCGCCCTGGGTGGAGTCGGTGGGACCGCGAGTCGAGGTGCTCGCCGCGGTGGACGAGCGGATCGTCGCCGTGCGCCAGGGTGCGCTGCTCGCGACGTCCTTCCATCCCGAGCTCACCGGCGACCTGCGCGTGCACGAGTACTTCCTGCGGATCATCGGCCAAGCCGCGTAGCCGGGGCAGCCCGCGTAGCCGGGGCGGCGTCGTCCCAACCGGTAGGATCGCCAGCATCGGCGCGGCGCCGCCAATCGCCCGCGCCACCCGGTGATCACGCACGCGACGAAGGGACCCCGCGATGAGCGGCCACTCCAAATGGGCCACGACCAAGCACAAGAAGGCCGTGATCGATGCCAAGCGGGGCAAGCTCTTCGCCAAGCTCATCAAGAACATCGAGGTCGCGGCCCGCATGGGCGGCGGCGACCCGGATGGCAACCCGACGCTGTACGACGCCATCGTCAAGGCCCGCAAGAACTCCGTCCCCATGGACAACATCCAGCGGGCGGTCAAGCGCGGGTCCGGCGCCGAGGCCGGCGGGGCCGACTGGGAGACGATCATGTACGAGGGCTACGGGCCCAACGGCGTGGCGGTGCTCATCGAGTGCCTGACCGACAATCGCAACCGCGCCGCCTCCGAGGTGCGCACAGCAATGACCCGCAACGGGGGCACCATGGCCGACCCCGGGTCGGTGTCGTATCTGTTCACCCGCAAGGGCGTGGTGATCGTGCCGAAGACAGAAGGATCCACCGAGGACGACGTCCTGCTCGCCGTGCTCGACGCCGGTGCGGAGGAGGTCAACGACCTCGGCGAGTCGTTCGAGGTCGTCAGCGAGGCAGGTGACCTGGTGGCCGTGCGCTCGGCTCTGCAGGAGGCGGGCCTGGACTACGACTCCGCCGAGGCGTCGTTCCTGCCCAGTGTCGAGGTGCCACTGGACGCCGACGGAGCGCGCAAGGTCTTCCGCCTGATCGAGGCGCTCGAGGACTCCGACGAGGTCCAGAACGTCTTTGCCAACGCCGACGTAGCAGACGAAGTCTTGGCCGAAATCGACGCCTGACCGGCTACTTCTCGCGCCATCACCGCGCAAGAAGCCTCTGTGGCGGCTAACTTTCGGGGAAGTAGCCCACGAAAGGTTGAAAGTGGCCGAATCTCAGTCAGACGGCGCATCGGATAGCTCGGATCCCCAGCCCGAAGTCGTCGAGCCTCGGCGTATGTCGAGCTGGGACTTCGCAACCTGGCGGGTCGCGTCCGACGACCCCGTGATGCGGTCGACGATCATCGGGCTGCTGCTGCTGGAGTCTGCCCCCGACTGGGATCGTCTGGTGGAGCGCTTCGACCGCGCGACGCGCAACATCACGGTGCTGCGCCAGAAGGTCGTCGAGGGGCCGTCCGGCTACGAGACACCCCGCATGGTCATCGACCCGGAATTCGACTTGTCGTTCCACCTACGCCGGTTCCGGATGCCGGCGCGATCGCGCTGGGCCGACGTGCTGGACGACTGCCGTCGGCAGAGTATGACCGATTTCGACCGGGACCGGCCGCTCTGGCGCGTGACGCTGCTCGAGGGCCTGCCCGATGGCAAGGCAGCCCTGATCATCAAACTGCACCATGCGATCGCCGATGGCCAGGGTGCGGTCATGTTGGGCGCGGCCCTGTTCGACTTCACCGAGGAGGGCATGGACCTGGGTCCCATGCCGCCGGAGCCCGTTCCAGTGGAGATGGACAGTGCCAGCTTCGTCGATGCCATGGTGCGCGACAACCTCGGCTGGGCGGCGCGGACGGTCTCGGACTTCGTCCGCGGACTGGGTCCGGCCAGCCTGGCCGCCATGAAGGATCCGGGCGCGATGGCCCAGCGCGTCGTCCGCACTGCCGGGTCGATCCTGCGCTTCACCAAGATCCCGCTCGGCCCCTTGTCACCGCTCATGATCGAGCGCAGCATCAACTACCACTTCGACACCTTCGACATGGAGTTCGCCAGCATCCGGGGGGCGGCCAAGGCCAACGAGGCCACGGCAAACGACGTGTTCCTGGCCGGAATCGCCGAGGGCCTGGGGGAGTACCACCGCCGGATGGGCAAGCCCGTGGACCGACTGCGGGTGAACATGCCGATCAGCCTGCGCAAGCCCGGCTCGTCCTCGCCGGACAACGCCGTGACGATCGCTCGCTTCGAGCTTCCGGTCTCGCAGCACTCGCCGGCTGAGCTCATGCACGAGGTCGGCGACATCGTGCTCAAGTGGCGCAAGGAGCCCGCCCTGCAGCTGGCCGACGAGCTCGCCGAGCTTTCCCGGCTGGTGCCGCCCGAGCTGATCTCGGCAGTGGCGCAGGCCAGCGACCTGACCGCCTCCAACGTGCCCGGGGTTCCGGTGCCGGTGTGGCTGGCCGGTGCACGGGTAACGCGCATGTATCCGCTGGTCGCCACCATCGGAGCCGCCGTGAACGTGACGATGCTGACCTACAACGGAACGGCCTCGGTCGGGGTGAGCACCGACGATGCCGCCGTGGACGATCGCGAGGAGCTCATCCGCTGCCTGCGCTCGGGGTTCCGCACCGTGACCGGCAAGCCCGTTGCGCCAGGCACCCCACTGACCAAGCGGCGGGCGCGCAAGCGGGCCGCAGACAAGCCACCGGCGGCCGCTCCGGCCGAGCAGTCCGCCGACGGCTGATCGCACGACTCACTACTGCACGTCCCGCCGCGTAGGGCGCGAGCACGGCTACTGTTGTTCGAACAAGTGACCGATACTCACGAGCCGGCGAGGTGCCCATGCGAGTCCTTGGGGTTGACCCTGGCCTCACCCGTTGCGGGATCGGCATCGTTGATGGCGCACCCGGACGTCCGATGTCCCTGGTGTGCGTGCAAGTGGTGCACACTCCCGCCGACGCCGACCTGGGGCTGCGGCTGGCGGCCATCGACGACGCCATTCAGCTGCTGCTGGCAGCCCACCGTCCCGATCGCGTGGCGGTCGAGCGCGTCTTCAGCCAGCACAACGTGCGCAGCGTCATGGGCACCGCACAGGCTGCTGGCGTGTGCGTGCTGGCCGCGCATCGCCACGGCCTGCCGGTGTCGACGTACACCCCGACCGAGGTGAAGGCCGCGGTCACGGGCGACGGCCGCGCCGAGAAGGCGCAGATCGGCAACATGGTGACCCGGATTCTGCGGCTGGCGGCGGCGCCCAAGCCCGCCGACGCCGCCGATGCCCTGGCGCTGGCGATCACCGACGTCTGGCGGGGGACGGCCCAGCGCCGGCTGCTCGCGACGGGCGTGCGCCGATGATCGCCTCCGTTCGCGGCCAGTGCCTGCAGCTGACCTCGGAGCAGGTGGTGCTGGAAGTCGGGGGAGTCGGGCTGTTGCTCACGTGCACCCCGAAGGCGCTGGCGGCGGCCCGAGTGGGCGCCGAATGCCGGCTCGCCACGGCGCTCATCGTGCGCGAGGACGGTTGGACGCTGTTCGGCTTCGTCGACGAGGACGAACGCCGGCTGTTCGAACTGCTGCAATCCGTCTCCGGAGTGGGTCCCCGGCTGGCCGTGGCGGCTGTGGGCGCGCTGGGGGCGGGCGGACTGGCCGCTGCGATCGGGGCGGCCGATTCCGCCGCCCTCACGAGGATCCCGGGGGTCGGGAAGAAGACCGCGGAGCGGATCGTGCTCGAGCTGCGCGACAAAGTCGCCGACGTGCAGCCTGCCGGGGCGTCTACCGCCGGAGTCCCCGGTCCGGCGGCATCCTCCGGCGCCTGGCAGCACCAGGTGGCCGAAGGTCTGGTGAGCCTCGGCTGGCAACAGCGCGACGCCGACGAGGCCGTGCGGCTGGTGGCCGCCGACATCGTCGCCGAGGGGCTCGACCCGACTGACGTGGGCGGCCTGCTCAAGCGCGCCCTCAAGCGATTGGATCGGGTGTGAGCGCCGCGGACGATGCCGCAGACCGCCTGGTGGACGCCGCGCCCACCAGCGACGATGCCGCGGTCGAGGGCGCCCTGCGCCCCACGGCGCTCCCGGAGTTCATCGGCCAGGAGCGCGTGCGGGCGCAGTTGGGCCTCGTGCTCACGGCCGCCCGCCAGCGCTCGGTGACAGCTGATCACGTACTTCTGTCGGGTCCGCCCGGCTTGGGCAAGACCACATTGGCCATGATCATCGCCAACGAGCTCGACGCACCGATCCGCATCACCAGCGGCCCGGCGATCCAGCATGCGGGCGACCTTGCCGCTGTCCTCACCAGCCTGGAACCGGGCGAGGTGCTGTTCCTCGATGAGATCCACCGCATGGCGCGGCCCGCCGAGGAGATGCTCTACATGGCTATGGAGGATTTCCGCGTGGACGTCGTGGTCGGCAAAGGCCCTGGTGCGACGGCCATTCCGCTGGACTTGGCGCCCTTCACGTTGGTGGGGGCCACGACGCGCGCCGGACTGCTGCCGGGTCCGTTGCGGGACCGCTTCGGCTTCACCGGGCATATGGACTTCTACGACCCCGACGACCTCCAGCGGATCATCGACCGGTCCGCGGACCTGCTGAGGGTGCCGATCACCGATGACGCCGCGGCCGAGGTGGCCCGCCGCTCGCGCGGGACGCCGCGCATCGCCAACCGGCTGCTCCGCCGGGTACGCGACTACGCGGAGGTGCATGGCGACGGCGCCGTGGATCTGGCCGTGGCCCACGCCGCGCTGGAGCTCTACGACGTCGATGATCTGGGGCTGGACCGCCTCGACAAGGCAGTGATGACGGCGTTGCTCACCCGCTTCGGCGGGGGACCGGTGGGTTTGAACACGCTCGCCGTCGCGGTCGCCGAGGAGGCCGAGACGGTGGAGACAGTGAGCGAGCCGTTCCTGGTACGCCAGGGACTGCTCATCCGCACGCCGCGCGGACGGATGGCGACTGCCCACGCCTGGGCGCACTTCGACCTGCAGCCGCCGGCTCAGCAGCAACTGCTGTAGGTCACAGGCAGTGGCCGGCTGCCGCCGCACCGCGACTGCTGCACCGGCGGATGGCGCTACATGGTTAGGATCGGCTGGTTATCTATGCCTGGAGGTTCCGTGGAGGGTTACCTGCCCCTGCTGTTCATCGTCGTGATGTTCTTGGGGTTCTACTTCCTGATGGTGCGGCCGGCGCAACGGCGCCAGAAGGAAGCCCGTGCTCTCGTGGCGGAGCTGGAGATCGGGCAGGAAGTCATGACGACGGCTGGAATCTACGGCACGCTCAGCGCGATCGACGATGACACCGTCGAGCTCGAGGTGTCGCCGGGGGTGCGGATGAAGTACGCGAAGCAGGCGATCGCCCGGATCGTGGAACCGATCGGTTCCGATGCCCCCGCGGTCGCCTCCGACGCGACTGTCGCTGACACCGCTGACACCGTTGCCACCGCCCACGACGACGCTGCGGCGGTCGTCGACGGCGATAAGCGCACCTGAGCCATGGCGCCACCTCGTCGCTACCGCCCCGTGCGGTCGCTCATCGTCATGGCCATCATCACGATCGGCCTCCTGGTGTGGGCCTTCTGGCCCGGCACCGACCACGCGCCACGGCTGGGCCTGGACCTGCGCGGGGGAACCCAGGTGATCCTCCAGCCTCGGCCGATCGGCGATGCCGGGCCCATCGACGATGTCGCCCTCAAGCAGGCGGTGGAAATCATCCGGCAGCGCGTCAACGCCTTCGGAGTGGCCGAGGCAGAAGTGACGACGCAGGGCTCAGGTGCCAATGCGGCAATCGTGGCGAGCGTGCCCGGCGTGAACTCCCAGCAGATCGCCGACCAGATCAAGCAGACGGCACTGTTGGACTTCCGCGCGGTCTCGGCAATCGGTGCGCCCGGGTTGGCCGAGGGCACGGCCGCACCCGCGACTGCGCTGCTTGCGCCGGTGGAGGGCACGGGCATGGACGACCCGGCCATCACGGCAGCCATGAGCACGCTGGACTGCACCAACCCCGCGGCCCGCCAGGGCGGTCGTCCCGACGACCCCACCAAGTGGATCGTCACCTGTGACAAGGATGGCGCCGCCAAGTACCTGCTCGAACCCGCCTTCCTGCGCGGCACGAATGTGACCGACGCACAGGCGTCCCTGCCGCAGAACGGCGGTGGCGGCTGGCAGGTGGACCTCACGTTCGACGATGCCGGCGCCACTTCGCTGGCCGACACGTCGAGCCGGCTCGTGTCGCTGCCCGAGCCGCAAAACCAGTTCGGCATCGTGCTCGACGGGCTCGTGCAGTCGGCGCCGCGCTTCCAGAGCGCAATCCTGGGCGGTAAGGCGCAGATCACTGGCAACTTCACCATCGAGGAGGCCCAGAACACCGCCAACGTCCTCAAGTACGGGGCGCTGCCGGTCACTCTCGAGGTGGCGGAGGTTTCCACGGTCTCGCCCACGCTGGGCACCGACCAGCTCAAGGCCGGCCTGCTCGCGGGTGCCATCGGCCTCGCGCTCGTCGCCCTGTACCTGCTGCTCTACTACCGCGCCCTCGGGTTCGTGGCCGTGATGTCGCTCGTTCTGGCAGCCGTGCTGACCTACGCGATCTTCGTCATCCTCGGCCGCACCATGGGCCTGGCGCTCACACTCGCCGGTGTCGCGGGCGCGATCGTCGCCATCGGCATCACCGCCGACTCGTTCGTCGTGTACTTCGAGCGCATCCGGGACGAGATCCGCGAGGGTCGCAGTTTGCGCTCAGCTGCTGACACCGGCTGGGCCCGGGCCCGGAACACGATCCTGGCCGCGGACTTCGTGTCGCTCCTGGCGGCGGCCATCCTCTACTTCATCTCGGTCGGTAACGTCCGCGGCTTCGCATTCGTCCTGGGCCTCACCACGGTGATCGATGTGCTCGTGGCCTTCATGTTCACCCGGCCCCTGGTGTCGCTGTTCGCACGGACGAAGTGGTTCAACTCCGGCGGCGCACTCACCGGTGTGAGCCCGAAGCGTCTGGGCGTCAAGCCGCCGGTCGTACTCGAGCACGAGCATGAGAAGAAGCCGTCGAAGACCTCGGCACCGGACGCCTCGGCCGCACCGGCCAAGGACGACGACGTGGACGCCCAGGGCGCTGCCGACGCGAGCAAGGGAGCTGACAGTGTCTCGGGTCGGTAACTTCACCAACAAGCTCTATCGCGGCGAGGTCTCCTACGACATCGTCGGCCGGACCAAGCTCTGGTACACGATTTCGGCGGTGATCCTGCTGCTGGCCATCCTGGGACTGACCGTCAGAGGCCTGAACCTGGGCATCGAGTTCCGCGGGGGCGCGGAGTTCGTCACCCCGTCGGCAACCTGCTCGGTGGAACAGGTCCGCGACACCGCGGGCAAGGTCGGCGCCACCAATGCCATCACCCAGCAGTTGGGATCGGACCGCATCCGGCTGCAGACTGAGGCGCTGTCGGCCGACCAGAGCGAGCAGATGGTCACCGAGCTCGCGGCGACGTGCGGCAGCAAAGCCGAGGACATCAAGGTCCAGCTGGTCGGCGCCACCTGGGGTGGCGAGATCACCAAGAAGGCGCTCACCGGCTTGGTGGTGTTCCTGATCGCCGTGGTCATCTTCCTCTCGCTGTACTTCGAGTGGCGCATGGCGGCGGCAGCCATGGTCGCGCTGATCCACGATGTCGTCATCACCATCGGCATCTACGCCCTGGTCGGCTTCGAAGTGACCCCGGCGACGGTCATCGGCGTGCTCACCATCCTGGGCTTCTCGCTTTACGACACGGTGGTGGTGTTCGACAAGGTCAAGGAGAACACCAAGAACATCAACGGCCAGTCCAAGCTGACGTACAGCGAGGCCGCCAACCTGGCCCTCAACCAGACTCTGGTGCGTTCGATCAACACCTCGATTGTGGCGCTGCTGCCGGTCGCCGCGATTCTGTTCGTCGGCGTGGGACTGTTGGGCGCAGGCACCCTGAAGGACCTCGCGCTCGCGCTGTTCATCGGCCTGCTGGCCGGCACGTACTCGTCGATCTTCGTCGCGACGCCGTTCCTCTGCCAGCTCAAGGAGCGCCAACCGCAGATGAAGGCGCTGCACTCCCGCGTGCTGGCACGCCGGGCGAGCGACAAGCGGGGCGCGGCGACCCTCGTGGCGGCCGGAGCCGCTGGTGCTGCCGGAAGCGGCGAGGGCACCGGGGCGCCCGGTGACGATGCGACCGCCGGACCCGCAACGACGCCGCGCAAGGATCGTCCCCACCGCCAGGGCGGGCACCGTAACCAGCCGAAAAAGCAGCCACGCAGCAAACGCTCGTGAAACCGCTGGTCGTGCATGCACTCACCGGCCTGGTCGTAGACTGCATTTCTACGACTGCCGGAGGGAGCGATCATGACCAGTGACGCCGCACCGTCCAATCCGGCTGAGGCGAGTCCGCCGCTCCCCGCAGCGGAGCAGCCGGCCGGTGGCCCGCCGGTACCCCTGACTCGGCGCCGGCTGTCTCGCTTCGGCAGGTTGACTCAGATCCGGACCAGCGATCCGATGCTGGAGCCGGTCAAGCGGGCGCTGCGCAAGTTCCATCCCCGCAGCGACTGGGACACCCTCGACCGCGCATTCGAGATCGCCTCCTACTATCACCGCGATCAGAAGCGCAAGAGTGGCGAGCCGTACATCACCCATCCCGTCGCCGTCGCGACGATCCTGGCCGAGCTGGGCATGACCGGGCCCACGGTCGCGGCTGCCCTGCTGCACGACACAGTGGAGGACACCGACTACTCCCTGGACGACCTGCGCTCGGAGTTCGGTGACGAGATCGCCGCCCTCGTCGACGGCGTGAC
>JBIRBF010000002.1:0-42650 GCA_044326505.1 Candidatus Nanopelagicales bacterium
AATATTGGCTGCGTTGACCAGTCCGGGGGGCGGTGATTGCGCTTGGATTGCTTCGTTGCCGGTGAGGATCAGATTGAGGTTCGATAGTCGAGCCGTCATGGCCGTCGCGTCGAGCTCATAGGTAAACGTGCCGCCGATGCCGAAGTCAAGTTCGTAATCGCTTGGCGAGCCGCCCCAGCATGCGAGCGATCATCGTCGAGTTGACCAGATCGTCCTCCACCAGCAGCACCCGCAGCCCGGCCAAGGAGCCATCCGAGGGGAGGTCCCCCGGGGCCGCCGGCTCGGGGCGCGCGGCGACAGGCATGGGCACTGACACGCGGAAGGTGGTGCCCTCGCCGATGGCACTGCTGGCGGAGATGCACCCGCCGAGCACATCCACGAGTTGTTTGGTGATGGCCAGCCCCAGACCCGACCCGCCGTATTTGCGCGTGGTGGAGGCATCGGCCTGGACGAATGGCTGGAACAACGAATCAAGCTTCGCCTCATCGAAACCGACGCCGGTGTCAGCCACCTCGACGAACAACTCGTCGGCTTCCCGACCCACCCGGAGGCGTACGCTCCCCTCGGCGGTGAACTTGACGGCGTTGCCAGCCAGGTTGAGGATCACCGCACGCAGCTTCTCCCGGTCCCCGACGACGAACTCCGGCGTCGTGGGCAGCACATCGACTGTGACTGCGATGTCCTTCTCGCGGGCGACCGGCGCCACGATCCGGGCACACTCCTCTGTCAACTCGGCCGGCGGGAACACCGTTTCATCGACCATGAGTTTGCTGGCCTCGCCCCTGGCCAGGTTGAGGATGTCGTTGACCAGCGCCAGCAGCCGCTCGCCTGCCATGTGAGCCGTACCCACCAGCTGTCGTTGGTCGTCGTCGAGGTCGGTGTCGAGCAGGAGTTCGGTGAGGCCGATCACGGAGGCCAGAGGGGTGCGGATCTCATGACTGGTGTTGGCCAGCAGGTCGCTCTTGGCTTGGGCGAGGGCGACGGCGGCATCGCGAGTGGAGACGAGCTCCTCCTCGAGCGCCTTGCTCGCGCTGATATCGACGATGGCAGCCAACGTGTGCGGCTGACCCTCCAGCGCGATGGTGGACAACGACACCTGCAGCGGAACCCGGCGTCCTCGCCGGGTGATGCCCACCACGTCGGTGCTGATGGCCATGGTGTGGGTGCCGTCACCCGAGCCTTGTTCGGTGAACCTGTGGCGGAGCTTGACGTGCCTTCGGCGCAGCTCGTCAGGCACGAGCATCTCGATCGACGTGCCCACAAGTTCGTCGTCTGGGTAGTCGAAGAGCCGCCCGGCCGCCGTGTTGACGTATGTGATCAGCCCCGCGGGGTCGACGACGATCATCGCGTTGGGCGCACTGGCGAGAATGCGAGTCGCAGTGCTGCGAGCCTCCCCGGCAGCGGACATGTCGCGCGCGGTGGCGAAGACCAGACTGCCGCCCGGATCCCCGATGGCGGACCATTGGAGGGCGCGCTCCCCATGGCTGGGGGAGTCGGTGGCCATTTCGAGGGTGAACACCTCGTCACTCCCGTCGGCCAGTTCGGCAAGTGCGCGCGCGAGTTCGCCAGGAGCATCCGTCCGGATCCACTGCCTGATGTTCGTGCCGACTAGCTCGGCGGGTCCCACCCCGAAGAGTCGCTCGCAGGCGTGGTTGGCCTGCCTGATCTGGCCGTCGCGGCCGGCGATCAACATGAGGTCCGGGGAGATGTCGAAGAACCGCTCGAGCCGCAGCAGTGGCTCCACCGCCTCGGCCTGCGCCCGCTGATAGGCCTGAAGCAGATGCAGCATGTCCACGATGGGGTCCTGCACCCCGTAGTCGGACAGTGTGAAGCCAGCCTCTTCGAACTCGGCGGTCGAGCCGATCCAGGGCGACCACGCCACCAGAAACCGCTCTCCCTCGTGGTCGGCTATCACCTGCCCGCGTAGACGCATCCCGCGACGCCGGTCGGTCGCCACGAAGAGTTGGCCCGCCAACCGTCTCAGCTGCTCCGCGGTGAGCGTGCCGAACAGGGTCACTGGTTCAAACAGCTCGGTGAACTCACAACCCACTGGGTCCTGACCCACCAACTTGGGCAGGGTCGAGCCCGCCGAGGTGATGTGCAGGTCCACGTCGAGGACGCAGTGGAACGGAAACAGGCGATCCATGATCGGTGTAAGACCGTCGAAATCCGGTTCGGGCATCAGATCACCACGTGAGGAGGAATTCGTCATGGTCCGAGTCCTCGCCCTTGGCGGCAACCTGCGCGACCTCGGCTTGGACCCCGAACCGATCCGCCACCCCGCGGAGGAGGCCCACGACGAAAGGAGCAAGCCCCTCTCGCTCGCTGTAGTAGGCGATCCGCAGCGCATCGCTGCCCGCTTCTGGAGTCTCGTCACGTACCTCGAACTGCGGCGGTCGGAATCCTGGGAAGATCAGCCCAACGCGCACGTGGAGGTTGTTCAGACTGCGGAGGAAGGTCCTCACGTCACTGCCGGCGGCCTCCATCAAGGTGCGGTACTGCGAATCTGCGAACGACACCACCCAGTAGCGGCCGAACTGCTCAAGGAGCGCGGCCGGCTCCTCGCCCAGCACCCGCGACGCCGCCCCCACGAGGGCGTAGCTTATGGAATCGTCGTAGGGCTCGTTGCTCACGAAGGTCAGCCCTGGATAGCCGGCGGCCGCGGTGACGCGGGTCCAGGTGTCGTCGCCGTGCTCCTGCTTGACCATCATGGCGAGGCCGAGGTTGACCATTCCGTACATGCAATCCTTCTTCCCCGTGTTGGGGCTTCAGTATGCAGGCAGGACGCCCACCATTAGGCAACCGCGGAACCAGGCAGCGTTCCGCGGCACTCATGCAGCTCCGCTGGTCCCCTCTCCGCCATCACGCCGGTTCCGCGGGCGCCCGACGTTCCTGGCGTAGACCCGCGACCGGGGCCTGACCTCGTCGCGGTAGGTGCTCGTCGAGTTGCGCCGGGCCAGCACCACCAGCGCGTCCTGCAGGGTGCGCAGGATGGTGGACTTGCTCACCGACGACCCGGCCATGCGCTCCTTGAGTTCCACGGGCGCTGCGACTGCAGTGCTGTAACCAGCCGTCGAGGCTGCGACGAACACCTCGAGGTCAAACGCGAAGCGGGTCTCCCGCAGGCGTGGAAGAACGTCGGCGAGCACCTCCCGGCGGAACAACTTGCAGCCGGTCTGGGTGTCGTTGACCCCCAGTGAGAACAACAACCCCACCAGGCTGGAGAACCCCAGCGACACGAGTTTACGGAACGGGGACGAGGCCGAGATCGACTCACGGTGCTTCTTGTTGGCATAAACCATGTCCGCGCCGGTGGCCCGTCCGGTCTTGAGGTACTCCACGAGGTGCGCCGGGTCGATGTCTCCATCAGAGTCCACAAACCCAACCCACGACCCGCGCGCACGGCAGAAGCCCGCGTGCAGGGCCCCGCCCTTGCCCCGGTTGGCCGGCAGTTCCACCACCCGCACCTCGGATCCGGCGCCCTCAAGGGTTGCCATTGATCCGTCGGTCGAGCCATCCGAGACGACGATGAGCTCGAAGCCGATTCCCTCGGCCCGCATCACCTCCACCAGACGGTCCACCGCGGGCCGCAGCGCTTCGCCAGGGTTGTAGGCCGGCATGACCACCGTGATCTCGATCTCACGGTTGGCGGGCATCCACAGCCGGGACGACTCACTCCACACCGCCCTGGTCGGCTCCGGGCGCTCCTTAAGCAAGGCCCTGCCCACGAGGAACGCCGGCAGCAGCGCGACCCGTCTGAGCTGCTCAACAATCGTCGCGAACATGTGCGAGAGGCTCGGCAACTTGTCCTTCATACCTCCCACATTGGGCGATGCGCACCGCCGTAACAACACCGGGGGGTCAACGGGCTCCGAGATTGCGGCAACCACGTGACACAGATGATGAATACCGTGGGCCTGCACGCCAAGTCCGCTCGCCCTAGCATGAGGTGTGACTTTCCCTGACGATGGCTTCGAGGCCAAGCCGACGATCCTGGTGATCGACGATGATCGCGTGCTCACCATGCTGATGGAACGACTGCTCGCCGCCACCGGCGAGGTGACCACCTCGAACTCCGGCGCCGAAGGTTTGCAACTGGCCCGCGAGATGGTCCCCGACCTCATCCTCCTCGACGTCCAGATGCCCGGCCAGGACGGCTTCGACATCATCAGCGAACTCAAGTCCGACCCCACGGTGCGCCACATTCCCGTGATCTTCATCACCGCCGAGGTGCTCCCCGAGATCGAGTCCCACTGCCTGGAGGCCGGGGCGGCCGACTACATCGCCAAACCCGTCACCCCGCGCGTGCTGCAGGCGCGGGCGCGCACCCACCTACTCATCAAGCATCAGGCCGACCAACTGGCGGACCTGTCGTTCCGCGACGCGCTTACCGGGGCACTGAACCGCCCAGCGTTCGAGGACGTGCTGGGCTGGGAGTGCGACCGGGCAGCCGCACGAGGGTGGCCGGTTTCGCTGCTGATCGTCGATCTCGACCAGTTCCGCGGCTACAACGAGGTGTACGGGCATCTGGCCGGCGACGACGTGCTCGAAGCTGTGGCCCAGGCGATCAGGCCGATCGCCGACCGACCCGGCGACCTGCTCGGACGCCTCGGCGGGGACCGTTTCGGCGTGCTGCTCCCTGAGACGGCATCCGATGTCGCCGTCGAGATCGCCGAGCGGATCAACGCTGCGGTTCGCCAGCTTCAGATTCGCCACACCCGGGCGCAGGCCGGCACCTTGACAGCCAGCGTCGGCGTCGCCAGCACGACAATGCCGGTGTCCGGCTCGGACATCGTGGACCTGGCGGAGCGGATGGTGAGCCAAGCCAAGGCGGCGGGGCGCGACCGCGTCCATCCGGTCAGCCCGCACCCCGAACCGGCCGCTCCGTCCGTCGACGAACGTCCCGCGGTGGACGAATCGATCCTGCTGACACTCGCCGACGACGTAGGTGACCGCGGTTTCGTCGAGGACACCGTCGAGGTGTATCTGGCCGAGTTGCCCGATCGCGTCGAGGGCCTCGTGGCAGCCCTGCGCCGGGCAGAGCCAGCAGAGGTACGCGCGCAGGCCCACTCACTGAAGTCGAGTTCGGCCATGCTGGGGGCGGTGGCGATGTCCAGGCTCTGCGCGGAACTCGAGCGGGTGGCCTCCGCCGGACCAGTGCCTGACCCCGACGCTCTGCAGCGGCGCGTGCGCGACGAGGCAGCCGCGGCGGAGGAGGGGCTAAGGTCCTTCTTGAGCAGTTGACGCGCCTGCATTCCGGCGCTGCCTGCGCACCCGCGTGAGCGCCACAGCCGCCCCAATCACGGCGAACGCCCCCACCACCCACGGCACGAAGGTGGACGGGGCCAATCCAGAGGGCTTGGGCGGGACGGACCCCACCAGGGTCCGCGTCGTCCCCGACGGCGACAGCCCGACGGCCAGCACGCTCGCCCCCGGCGGCACACCCTCGGTCCGGGCAGCCGGAACGGTCACCTCCAAGGTTCCCGTGGTGTCGGTCTTGCGCTCGAGGTCGGCGACTTCGCCCACCTGGACCTTGATCTTGGTCAGCTGGCGAAACCCCAGGCCGACGATGGTCAGGTTGGGCCCTTGCACGACCCCGACGCGATCGGGATCCTGCGAGGGACCCCCGCCCGGGGGCACCACAGGCGGGTCGAACGGCGCCGCCACCACGGCTGTGCCCGGATCTGTCCAGGTGACGCTCAAGTCACCGGCGTTTCCCCCGTAGCCAGGACCTTCCGCCAGCGCGGGACCAGCACCCAGCAGCGCCGACGCGCCGAACACGGCACTGGCGGCTACCCCGGCAAGAACACGGCCCATGCCTCCATGATGCAACAGTCCTGCGGATAGTCTGAATTGGGCAGGCGTGGAGCAAGCGCACCTGCTGACTGGAGAGCAGATGACGACCGCTGAGGCGCCGCCTTCGAGACTGGGACGTGGACTGTCGCGCCTTGCCGCGCCGCTGCTCATCGCGGTGGCGATCCAGAGTCTCGCCAACCTCATCTTCCACGCTGTGGTGGGACGCACCCTGACCCCCTCGGACTACGGCGCTCTGGGTGCGGTCCTGGCTGCGATGACGCTCGTCGCGGTGCCGTTGACAGCCCTGCAGACCGCGGCGGCACGCACAAGCGCAGCGGGCGGCCTCACCCGGAGCACCTCGTGGCGGGCCATCAACCGGACCTTCCTGCTGTCCCTGCCCGCGGTCCTCGTCCTGGTGGCCCTGGCGGTCCCCATCCGCGAGTTCCTGTCGCTGCACTCGACGTTCGACGCGGCGATCCTCGCCCCGACCCTGCTCACCGCGACGGTGATCGCCGTGGCGCGCGGGCTCCTGCTGGGCGACGGGCGCAGCGGAGTCGTGGCAGCGTCGTTCATCGTCGCCACCGTGGTCCGCCTGGGTCCAGGTCTCGTCCTGGCCCACTATTGGGGCGTCACGGGCGCGCTCATCGCAACGCTTGCCGGCGAAGTCGCCGGGCTGGCTGTGGTCCTGTGGGTGGCCCTGCGGGCTCCAACTGGAGCGCTCACCCGTCTCACCGGCTCCGACGTGGCGAAGACGGGTGCCGTGGTCGCCGGACTGTTCGCGTTCTCCACGGTCGATCTCTTCCTCGCCCGGCACTTTCTCGTGGGCACCGAGTCGGGCTACTACGTCGCCGCGGCCACTATCGGCAAGACCATCCTGGCGCTGCCGGCGGCCGCGCTGTCGGTGGCCTACCCGAAACTCGTCGCCGCCTGGCCCAGCAGCCACCGATTCGCCTCGCTGCGTTCGGCCCTGCTGGTCGTGGGGCTTCCTGCGGTGGCGGGCATCGCGGTGGTGGCGCTCTTACCTGGCCTCGTGCTTACACTCCTCTACGGCAGCGGGACGTTCGATGCGGCAGCAGACCTCACCAGGGTGCTGGCAATAGTCGCCGGGATGAGCGCGTTCGTGAGCGTCTTCGCCCACGCCGCGCTGGCGCGCGAGTCGCGTTGGGCGCTCTTCCCCTGGTTCGCGGCGGCTGTGGAGGTAGTGATCATCAGTTGGCGGCACGCGGACATGATGCAGGTGGCCCAGGGCGCTGTGGTCGCCCTCGTGATCGCCTTGCTGGGCCTGGGGCTGCGGGAAGTGCGAGCGTGGCGATGAAGTCCGAGGACATCAACCTCGTCGAGCTGCTGGATTTCCGCCCCGAGTCCGGGCAAATCCTGCTCAATGGGCATCGCATGCTCATGTTCAGCCAGCGCGCTCTGGCGACCCTCAGAGAGTTGATCGTGACCCACCTCGGCCACGAGTTCGCCGCCGCGATCCTCACCCAGTTCGGCAACACGTGCGGCCGCGAGGACTTCGCGAGCATCGCAGCCGAGAGCGAGTGGGACTCCGACGCCGACCGGATCGCGTCCGGACCCGTCCTGCACAGTTGGGAGGGCATCGTGCACGTGACACCCACCGCATTGGAGTATGACCGAACCACCGGCGAATTCCTCATGGCTGGGCAGTGGCGCAACTCCTACGAGGCCCAGAACTACCGGAGGAGTTTCGGCCCCAGCGAGCACCCCGTGTGCTGGTCGCTTGCCGGCTACGCGTCGGGCTGGTCGAGCGCGTTCTTCGGCGCCGAGTTGTTGGCCATCGAGACCAGCTGCACGGCGATGGGCGACGACCTATGCCGCTTCGAGATCCGTCCGAGGGACAGGTGGGGACCCATCGCCGACCCCTGGCGGCGCGCACAGAGTGCAACCCCTGAATCAGTGACCTCTTACATGGAGGAACTCGTCACGGCACGCACGGCGGAACTCGCCATGTCCAACCAGCGTCTTTCTGACGCTCGGGACGCCGCCGAGCGAGCCAACAGAGTCAAAGGGCAGTTTCTGGCCAATATCAGCCATGAGCTGCGCACCCCCATGAACGGCGTGGTGGGCCTCGCCGAGGTGCTGCGCGACTCGGACCTCGATGACGATCAACGACGTCTCGTCGATCTGATCATCGATTCGGCTGCTCAGGAGGTGGCCGTGGTGAGCGACATCCTCGACTACGCCACGATCGAGTCCGCAACACCCGTCGCCGAGCGCTCCCCGGTGGACCTCGACGAGGTGCTGAGCGCGATGGTATCCGCGTACGCACCGCTCGCGGCCACAAAGGGGGTTCTGCTCTTACGCCGGCCGAGCCCCGACGCCGCACCCACGGTGCTCACCGACAGAGGCAAACTCAAACAGATCCTTGCCACGATCGTCAGCAACGCGATCAAGTTCACCCCGCCCGCGGGAAGCGTCGAGTTGTACTGCCGAGTCAACTCACACGACGTGGCCATTGCGATCGCTGACACCGGGATAGGCATCTCCGAGGATGCGGTGGAGGAACTCTTCGCGCCCTTCGAGCAGGCCGACGTATCACGCACCCGCAGGTTCGGCGGCACCGGTCTGGGCCTGGCGATCTGCCGCGAACTGGCGAGCGTCATCGGGGCCCGGGTGGAGGTGAGCAGCGTCCTGGGCGAGGGATCGACGTTCCTCATCACGCTGCCTGGCAGGCCCATAGCCGCGTCCGCGGCGACAGGGGGCACCCAAGCCCTTCACCCCGCCCACCTGAGCGGGAAAGGCGACGGCCCCGCCGGGTCGCTCAAGGTCCTCGTGGCAGACGACAATCGCATCAACGCACTGGTCATCAGCCGGCTGTTGCAGTCGTTGGACTGCCAGGTCACGGCCGTGGGCGACGGGATGGAGGCGATCGCCGCCTTCGATTCCGGCGAGTTCGACCTCGTCGTGCTGGACCTGCACATGCCCGAGGCCGACGGGATCGACGTCGTGCGGCACATCCGTCGCTGCGAGAGCGCCGCGCATGCGCCGCCGCATTACGTGGCTGCCCTCACCGCCGACGCGTTCGCCGAGACTCGCGAGCGCTGCCTCGCGGCTGGCTTCTCCGACTTTCTCACCAAGCCCATCCGTAAGGAACGGGCGCTCCAACTCGTCGCCGATGCATCGGTCAGTGCCCGGTCGCGGTCCTGAGCCAGGGGTCAAGCGCGGCGCGAAGACCCTGCAGTGTGTAGGGCTTGGTGAGGTAGGAGTCCATCCCCGCGGCGAGACATTCCTCCTCCGTGCCGGCCATTGCGTCGGCGGTGAGGGCAACCACCGGGGTGCGCCGCCCATCCTCACGCAGGCGCAAGGCGCGGGTGGCCTCGAAGCCGTCCATCACGGGCATCTGACAGTCCATGAGCACCAGGTCGAAGTCCGCCTGGAGCATCCGCGCAAGCGCCTCGGCCCCGTCGTGGGCGACTTCACACTCGACTCCCAGCCGAGCCAGCATTCCCTCGCCCACACGGCAGTTTGTGATGTTGTCCTCCACCAACAAGACCTTGCCCTCGAGATGCCCGTCCGCCTTCGCTTCGACCCGATCGACGGAGGTGCGACCCTGCGTCGGCCCGGTGGTCGACGACGTGCCGAGCAGCTCGCCCACGGTGGCGCGCACCGTCGCCAGCCTCAGCGGCTTCTGCAGCCTCGCGTCGAAGACACCTACGGCCGGGTCGGAGTCGGACAAGCCCGTGGAGGTCACGAGCACCAGGGGGATGCCCGCCAGCGCCTCGTATCCCCGGATACGTGCGGCGAGCTCGGCTCCGCTGAGCTCCGGCATCTGCATGTCCAGCATCGCCGCGTCGAAGGGGCGGCCGGACACTGCGGCACCGACGAGCATGCGCCAAGCCTCCAGGCTTCCGCTGGCAGTCGATGTCACCATGCCCATGTCGGCGAGGTAGGTCGCCAGCACCACCCGGTTGGTGTCGTTGTCATCGACGACGAGCACCCGCCGTCCCGCCACACCGGCCACATCCGGCGGAGCCGCGGGCGCGTCGGAGACCACCCCGAGCGGCACCTCGAAGCTGAACGTAGTCCCGACCCCTTCGGCGCTGGTCACCCAGATTCGGCCATCCATGAGCGCCACCAACTGCTTGCAGATGGTCAGACCGAGACCGGTACCCCCGAACCGTCGGGTGGTCGTCGTGTCACCCTGCGCGAATGACTCGAAAATTCCCGTCAACTTGTCCTGCGCGATACCCACACCGGTGTCGGCGACGTCACACCGGACCCTGACCTCGTCCGTTTCCGACGACACCAGCCTCACGGCCACGGCGACCTCCCCCGCACTGGTGAACTTGACCGCGTTGCCGACGAGGTTGGACATCACCTGCCGGAGGCGCGTGGGATCGCCGAGTGTCAGCTGCGGGCAGTCGGCGGTCACGAGGCAGGAGATTTCCAGGCCCCGGGACAGCGCCTGCCCGGAGAACAGCGCCGTCACGTCTTCGGCGAGGGACCTCAGGTCGAAGGGGATTCGCTCGATGCGGACCTTGCCCGCCTCTATTCGGGAGAAGTCGAGGATGTCGTTGATCACCGTCAGCAGCACCTCCGCTGACGACTGCGCCACAGTGAGGTACTCGTGCTGCCGAGCGTCGAGGTCGGTCACGCCGAGCAGGTCGAGCATGCCCAGGACCCCGTTCATGGGGGTGCGAATCTCGTGGCTCATGTTGGCCAGGAACGCAGACTTGGCTTGGGCCGCGTCTTCGGCAGCCTTGCGCGCGTCCACCGCGGCCCGACGTGCGTCCTCGGCGGCCCGCCAGGCACGATCCTCCGCGATCGACAGGGCCATCATGTCCCCGATCGCCAGCACGGCGTCGCGCAGGGAGTCGTTGCGTACGATGGGTCCCTCGGCGAACAGGGCCAGGTGACCGACGAGCCCCGGTTCGGGGCTGATGGGAATCACCATCCCCATCACGGCATCCGATGTGGGCCCTCCAGCATCAGGCCCGATCCGCAACGGCCCCTCGACGCTGCCCAGCGGTCGGCCCAGGCTCGCCTCGACCCGGTCCACCCAGCTGTCGGCGTGGGGGCCGTAGGCCAGTTCCAAGTCGGGCACGCCCAAGTCCGAAACGCCCACTCGAAGACCCCCGCTCCAACGCCCCCCCTCATCGGTGACCAACTCCTCACAGAGGATCCGCAGCACCGACTCGAGCCGCTCCGCCAGCTCGGACGAGCCGTGCAGGGCCGCACCGCATTCCACTCGCAGTCGCGCCGCCAGGGCCTCGCCTCGCTGGCGCCCCTCCCGCCTCACAGCTTCCGAGATGTCGCGCTGCAGCGCGACGTACCCGAGCAGGTCCCCCGAGGATGAGAAGTAGGGCGCAATCGTGGACTGCACCCAGAAGTCCTCGCCGGAGTCCCCCGCATCCGCGTCGTCCGTTGCGACGCGGCGGCGGTTGACCAGGCGTCCGCTCCATGGACGCCCAGATGCCAGCCTGGCCCACATCGCCTCGTAGACGACCGGGTCGGTGCGGCCGCTCTTGAGCACCTGCGGCGTCTGACCCAGGATATCCGTCCGAGACCACCCTGTGATCTCCGCGAAAGCCTGGTTGGCGTACTCGATGGTGCCGTCGGGCGCGGTGATGTAGATGGCGTCGGCGCTGGCATCCACCGCAAGCGCCAGACGGCGCAGCCTGCGGTCGTCGTCGATGCGGTCGCTGATATCGCGGATCGTCAGCCCGATCGCCGCAAGTGCACCCGCCTCACGGATGGGGAACATCAGCAGGGACACGGGCACCGTGGAACCATCTGCGGACTTGAGCAGCGCCTCGTCGTCGCGCACCGCCCCCTCTGCGCCGAGATGCGCTCCGATGGCCGAAGCGTCAGCGTCGAGCCACGGCGTCGGACCACTCAGGGCCAGGCGCGGCAGGATGCGGGCACCGATCGACAGGGGACCCAGAAGGTCCTCCGCCGCGGGGTTCCACGAGCGCACGCCGCCTTCGAGATCGAGCCGGACGAAGCCGTCGGAGAGCGCATTGATGATCGCCGAGAGCCGATCGCGCTCGGCCGCTACCCGGGTGTCGGCGCGTCGGCGGAGCTCCGCGTTGAGTTCAGTCATCTCGGCAGCCACGGTGCTCATGGAACGCTGCAACAGATATCGGTCCTGGCTGCCCTCCTCGTAGGCCTTGGACACCCTCGCCAGGAGCGCCTGCCACTGGCCTGCGTCCGCCGGCGGGTCCTCCGCTTTGAGCTTCAGCCGATCGAGTTGGCGGCGCAGCGTCGGGTGAATCGCATCCATCTCGGACCTCAGACCTCGTGGAACGTCGTGAGGGTCATCGTCTGGTTGTGCAGCTCACACACACCGGTCACCGTCGGTGATAGCTCGCCGTAGGAGTAGAAGCCCACCTGCAGACTGCCGGGCGGCAGGGTCTGCATCGTGCGTTCGAGTTCCTCCTCAGTGCTCTCCCCCAACACCATGCGACGTCCCACGCACGAGATCGCCACGGCCAAGACTGGCGGGCCCGAAGTCGTGGGCGACGCTTGCTCGGCGGCGTCGAGGGCACCATCGACCAGTTGCTCCGACCCTGCCCCCATCAACTGCGCGAGCCAGCCCTGCGGAACGTCCCCGGCGAAGATCATGGCGCCCGAGGACTCGTCCACTCCGAGCAGCGTGCGCACCAAGGCGCGCGGCGAATCGGGGGACTCGCGCACCGCCAGGGGGAACCGGAGGCCGCTTGCCGGCAGATTCTCGGCCAGGTCTCCGAGGTACTGGCGGTAAAGCGCAAGCGCTGGGCGATCGTCAAGTTCCAGTAGTACGTTGCCCTGCGACTTGGTGATGAGACGCTCGGGGCCGAACCCCTCCCAACCGCCCCGCGATCCATGGCCGATTCGGATGCGGTCGCCGTAGAAGCCAACCGCGGTGGCCACACCCTCCTGCGCCCTGCCCCCGGCGATCACCCACGTGCCTTCGAAGTCCGTCCCGTCTCCGGCGAGCCCACCCGTGACCAGCACCTGCGGGGGTAGTCCCGCGGCGAGCCCCCGCACGAGGTCGCTGCCATTGACCTGCAGACCCGGAGCGACCACCAAGACCGCACGCAGACCTTCCTGGACAAACTGGGCGCCGAGAGCCCGCCCGCATGCGAGGGATTCCGAGGGTTCGGTCAGCGGCGCCGAAACTGAGGCGAGAGTGGTGCCGTCGAAGCGCACGACTGCAGCAGTGACCGTGTGGTCGAAGACCCCGTCGCCCAGAATCTCGCCAGCACTCGAGCAGCCCAGGTGCACCGACTGTGGGAACCGTGCCAACAACTCGCCGATCCGCTCACGCTCGTCCCGGCCGCCGAAGGCCAGCACCAGCGTGCTGGGGCCGTCAAGTTCCGTCGGCGGCGCAGCCACCCAGCGGCCGTGCCCGTCCAGTTGGCATCGGCGCATCTGCATCCTGACCTCCACCTCGGCGCCCACCCGCGGCGCCTGCGACACCGACGCGGTCGGCTGCGCCCCTCCAGTGTGGCATGCACAGGTCTAGCCGGATCCTCCCCCCAGCGCCCCCGACCAGGCATCCGAGTGGTTCACGTGAGCCAACGGGCACCGAGCTGCTCGATACCCTCGACGAGCCCGGCGGCAGCACCGCGAGGCACCACCGGACCGGGTGTCCACGCGAGCGCGTCGAACGGGCATACCTCCACACAGACGCCGCAGAACATGCACAGGCCGAAGTCGATCGCGAAGGCGTCCAGCACCTTGACCTTGCGCGTCCGTCCGCGCGGCCGGCCGCTGCCCGGCGCCGTCGGATCACCAACAGGCTGCTGCTCCTCGACGTGCGCGGCCAGCGAGATGCACCAGGTGGGGCACTCGGCCACACAGATGTTGCAGGCGGTGCAGGCCGGCGGCAGCAAGGCGATGGCGCCATGCGGGGCGATCGGGTTCAGGTCCGTCCGGCCCTCCGTCGCCCCGGCCGGGTCCTTGGCGCTCACGGACGCTCCCATTCCTTGTTGATTCCCGGCACTCGGGCGCGCCGGCCTGCCTCTCGGGCGCCAGGCCAAGGGGTGCTCAGCCGGCGCTCCAAGGGCGTGCCGCGCCGCAGCGGTGGCGGAGTTCCGGCCGGCAGCAGCAGCGGCCGATGATCCCCGCCGACGAACCGCACCCCGAGCATCTCGGCCGTCTCGCGCTCGTGCCAGTCCGCACCCTCGAACACCTCGCGCACGCTCTCCAGGTCCTCGTCCGCGCCCAACTGCGTGCGCACCAGCACATCCTCGTACTCGGTCTGCACGAGCGCGACAACCTGGGTGCCCCCCGATCCGTCATCAACTCCGCCGAGCCAGTCGAGCCAGGCACCCACGTCACGCGCCGCGCGCAGCACCACCGGCCAACTCGCCGGCTCCACGTCCAGGCACCCGACGCCGGCGGCATCCCCGAGTGACTCACTCGAGCCGGACTCCGCGGCCCGCAGCACCACATCGAGCAGCAGCCCACTCATGGCGCCTCCCCCAGCAGGCCGACTACAGCCTCACGAATGGCACTGGGCACCGCCTCCGGCCGCGGCGGGCAGCCGGCGACCTCGATCGCGCCCGGCAGTGCGTCCCGGAGTCCAGGCACAACCGAATACGAGTCCCAATACGGTCCGCCGGACAGCGTGCAGGCTCCGAAGGCAACGGCTGCCCGGGGCTCGGGCAGCTCCTCGAACGCGGCGACGACGTCGGGCAGCGTCACGTGCGTGACAGTCCCCGCAACCACGAGCACGTGCGCCTGCACGCCAGCGCCGGCAGCCGAATCGATCCGCCGCAGCCCCTCGTCGAGCTCCACTGCGCAGCATGCAAGCCGGAGCGGCACGATTCGCACCGTTCGCCCGTCGACGATCGCATCCACGCGACCAGGGTATGCCTCTCGAGCAGCAAGATCGGCGCGCCTACACTTGAAGGGTAGGCAGTCTGAGCCGACACCCGCGTGCGCGGCAAGCCCGCGCCCGATTCGCACGAGGTCGAATGTCCAAGAAGAAGGTCACCAAGGTCAAGCGCGTCATCATCCGCTTCGCCGGCGACTCCGGCGACGGTATGCAGCTCACCGGCGACCAGTTCACCTCCACCACCGCGGTCTTCGGCAACGACCTCTCGACGCTGCCCGACTTCCCGGCCGAGATCCGCGCACCAGCCGGCACCCTGCCCGGCGTCAGCGCCTTCCAGTTGCACTTCGCCGACCACGACATCCTCACTCCTGGCGACACCCCCGATGTGCTGGTCGCCATGAACCCTGCAGCACTCAAGGCCAACTTGGCCATGATGCCGCGCGGGGCCCAGATCATCGCGAACACCGACGAGTTCACCAAGCGGGCCTTGACCAAGGTCGGATACGACGCCAACCCGCTCGAGGACGACAGCTTGGACGGGTACCGGCTGCACCCCGTTCCGCTGACGTCGATGACCGTCGCAGCGCTGACCGACTACGACGTCTCGAAGAAGGACGCCGAGCGGGCCAAGAACATGTTCGCCCTCGGCCTGCTGCTATGGCTCTATAGCCGGCCGCTAGACCACACCGAGACGTTCCTGCACGAGAAGTTCGCCCGCAAGCCCGAGATCCTCAAAGCCAACATCGCCGCACTGCACGCGGGCTGGAACTACGGCGACACCACCGACGCCTTCGCGATCAAGTACGAGGTCGCCCCGGCTCCGCAGAAGACCGGCACCTACCGCAACGTCTCGGGCAACCTTGCGCTGTCCTACGGCCTGGTCGCGGCCGCGCACTGCACCAAGCTGCCGCTGTTCCTGGGCAGCTACCCCATCACCCCGGCCAGCGACATCCTGCACGAGCTCAGCAAGCACAAGCGCTTCGGCGTCGAGACGTTCCAGGCCGAGGACGAGATCGCCGGTATCGGCGCCGCCCTTGGTGCCGCGTACGGCGGCGCCCTGGGGGTCACCACGACGTCGGGCCCGGGGATGGCGCTCAAGAGCGAGACCATCGGCCTAGCGGTGTCCCTCGAGCTGCCGCTCATCATCGTCGATGTGCAACGCGGTGGGCCCTCGACGGGCCTGCCGACCAAGACCGAGCAGTCCGACCTGCTGCAGGCCATGTTCGGCCGCAACGGCGAGTCGCCGGTGCCGATCGTCGCGCCAAAGTCACCGGGCGACTGCTTCAACGCCGCGATCGAGGCCGCGCGGATCGCGACGACCTACCGCACGCCGGTGATCCTGCTCTCCGACGGCTACCTGGCCAACGGCTCTGAGCCCTGGCGCGTGCCCGACCTGTCCGAGTTGCCCGACCTGGCGATCGATTTCGCCACCTCGACGAACCACGTCGAGGCCGACGGCACCGAGGTCTTCTGGCCCTTCAAGCGCGATCCGCAGACCCTCGCCAGGCCATGGGCGGTCCCCGGCACCCCGGGCCTCGAGCACCGCATCGGCGGGATCGAGAAGGCCGACGGCTCGGGGAATATCTCCTACGACGCCGCCAACCACGAGCGGATGGTGCAGTTGCGCGCCGCCAAGGTGGCCGGCATCACCGTGCCCGACGTCGAGGTGGACGGCCAGGAGGGCGCCGAGGTGCTGGTGGTCGGCTGGGGTTCGACCTTCGGGCCGATCAGCACCGCTGTGGCACAGGTGCGGGAGGCCGGCGGCAAAGTCGCCCACGCCCATCTGCGCCACCTCAACCCGTTCCCAGCCAACCTCGGCGAGGTCCTACGGGCGTACCCGACGGTGCTGGTACCGGAGATGAACACGGGCCAACTGGCCCTGCTGCTGCGCGGCACCTACCTGGTCGATGCCCAGCGCATCACCAAGGTGCAGGGCCAGCCCTTCACCGCTGCCGAGCTGCAGCACGCAATCGAGGAGGCGACCGACCGTGGCTGAGACGGCGACACCGACCGTGGCCCTGAAGGCCAAGGACTTCAAGTCCGACCAGGAGGTCCGCTGGTGCCCCGGCTGCGGCGACTACGCGATCCTGGCCACCGTCCAGAGTTTCTTGCCCGAACTGGGCAAGCGGCGCGAGGACATCGTGTTCGTGTCCGGCATCGGCTGCTCGTCGCGATTCCCCTACTACCTGACCACCTACGGCATGCACTCGATCCACGGTCGCGCGCCGGCGATCGCGACCGGCCTGTCGGTATCACGACCCGACCTCGACGTGTGGGTGGTCACCGGTGACGGCGACGCCCTGAGCATCGGCGGCAACCACCTGATCCATGCGTTGCGCCGGAACGTCGACATGACCATCCTGCTGTTCAACAACCGCATCTACGGCCTCACCAAGGGGCAGTACTCCCCCACCTCCGAACTCGGCAAGGTCACCAAGTCCACACCGGTGGGCAGCGTGGACCGACCCTTCAACCCGGTGCAGCTCGCACTCGGTGCGGGTGCCACGTTCGTGGCGCGCACGATGGACTCCGACCGGCAGCACCTCACCTCCGTGCTGCGCGCGGCGGCGGAGCACAAGGGCACCTCGCTGGTCGAGATCTACCAGAACTGCAACATCTTCAACGATGGCGCCTTCGACCTGCTGAAGGACCCGACCACCCGCGACGAGGCGCTGATCCGCTTGGTGCCCGGCGAGCCGATCACCTTCGCCGAGGGCACCAGGGCGGTGGTCCGCGACGGCTACTGCGGGCTGCGGACCGCGAACACCGCGGACGTGGACCCCGCCGACATCGTCATCCACGACCCCACCCGTGAATCGCCCCTTACCGCCCTCGCTCTGGCCCAGATGGCCGACCAGCCGACCAACCGGCACACCGCGATCGGGGTCTACCGCAGCGTCGAGGCTCCCACGTACAACGAGGGCTTCGCCGCCCAACTGGCCGATGCCGAGCGGCCGACGGCCAACCTGCACGATCTGTTCGCCGGCTCCGACACCTGGACTATCGACTGAGCCCAAGCTCACAGAGCCCGCAACCCTCGGTGGCGGGCCAGCCCAACGCCGTCAAGGCTCGCGCCGACCAGCAGCTCTCGGGACTGCTCTACGGCTTGCTGGCCTACGGCATCTGGGGCCTGTTCCCGCTCTACTGGCCGTTGATGCAGCCTGCCGGCGCACCGGAGATCGTCGCGCACCGCAGTCTCTGGTCGCTGGTGTTCCTGGCTGCCGTGGTCACGTTCACCCGCGGCTGGGCCGCAGTGCGACGCACTTTCGCCCAACCCAAGACCCGCTGGCTCCTGCTGCTCGCCGCCGCCCTGGTGGCGACGAACTGGACGGGCTACATCTACGCGGTCAACCACGGGCACGTGCTCGAGGCCTCGCTCGGCTACTTCATCAACCCGCTGGTGAGCGTCGTGATCGGCGTGGTGATCCTGTCCGAGCGGCTGCGCGCCGCCCAATGGGTCGCGGTCGGCCTGGGCGTCGCCGCCGTCGTCATCATCACCGTGGCGTACGGCCACCCGCCCTGGATCGCACTGCTGCTGGCCTCCTCCTTCGCGCTCTACGGCCTGGTCAAGAAGCTTGCCGACGTGCCCGCCATCCCCAGCCTGACGGTCGAGACCACCTTCATGGCGCCGGTGGCCCTTGCGCTGCTCTTGGTTCTGGCCGCGACCGGCGACGGGCACTTCGGCCGCGAGGCCGGGCAGAGCCTGCTGTTCGCCGGCGCGGGCATCGTCACGTCGCTGCCGCTGCTGGCCTTCGGCGCCGCCGCGATCCGGATCCCGCTGTCCAACCTCGGCTTGTTGCAGTACCTCACGCCGGTGATGCAGTTCCTGCTGGGGCTGCTGGTCTTCGGCGAGCACCTCGACCCAGTGGGCTGGCTGGGGTTCGGCCTGATCTGGCTGGCGCTGGTGGTCTTCAGCATCAGCGCCTTTCGCGCCGCGCGCAGCACCCACCAGAACCTGACACCAGCGTCAACTTCGTCCTAGGCTACTGCCATGGCAGAGAATCCACAGTCCCCTTTCACCACCGCAGAGCGACTGGCACTGGTGGAACTGGTGCGGGACTTCACCGCCGAACAGATCGCCCCGAACCTCCCAGCCTGGGAGGAGGCTGGCGAACTTCCGCGCACGCTGCACCTCGCCGCTGGCGACTTGGGCCTGCTCGGGCTCAGCCATGCCGCCGACGTGGGCGGCTCGGGCGGCACCCTGGTCGATGTGGTGCTCATGACCGAGCAGGTGCTCGCAGCCGGCGGCTCCGGCGGTCTGGTGGCCGCCCTGTTCACCCATGGCATCGCGATCCCACACGTCGTGGACGCCGCCGCTCGTGCCCGCGCCGCTGGCGATACGGCGACTGCCGAACTCCTCATCGACCAGATCGTCCGCCCCACGCTGGCCGGTCGCGCTATCACCGCGCTCGGTGTGACCGAGCCGGACGGCGGCTCCGATGTGGCGGCCCTGCGGACGGCCGCCGTCCCCATCGACGCCGATGGCGCCCCCGCCTCACCGGACGCCGCCCAGGCCTGGCGGCTCAACGGCGCGAAGGCCTACATCACCTCCGGTGCGCGGGCCGACACGGTCATCGTCGCGGCCCGGGCTTTCGGCGCGGGCGCCGGCGGCATAGCGCTGTTCGCCGTCCCCACCGACGCCCCCGGGTTCAACGTCATGCGTCGCATGGCCAAGATGGGCTGGCACTGCTCCGACACCGCTGAACTGTCGCTGGTTGATGTTGACGTGCCGGCCTGGCGCCTGCTCACCCCGGGGCCCGGACTCGGATTCGCCTCCTTGGCCCGACACTTCGCGGTGGAGCGCGTGTCCCTGGCCGTGACCGCCTACGCCACGGCCCAACGCTGCCTCGACCTCACGGTCAACTGGGTGCGCCACCGGCAGACCTTCGGCCGACCGTTGATGGATCGCCAGGTGGTGCGCCACCGCCTGGTCGAGATGCACCGCCTGACCGACACCGCACGGCTCTACACCCGCGCACTGGTTGTGGACCTGGTCGCCATCGGCGCGAACGAGGCATCGGGCGGACTACCCGACACCGACCTCATGCTGCGCGCAGTCCTGGCGAAGAACACGGCGGTGGCCGCGTGCGATGCCGTGGTCGCCGACGCGGTTCAGTTGCACGGCGGCTACGGCTTCCTGCAGGACGCTGAGGTGGAGCGGCACTACCGCGACGCCAAGGTCCTCGGCATCGGCGGCGGCGCCACCGAAGTCATGACCGACCTGGCTGCCCGCCTGCTCGGCTACTGAGCACTGCCCCGCCGACCTGCGCAGCTGTGCGCGCTCTCGGCGCGCGCCGAGGGCTCACGTCGTGGTGAGCCGATTAGGATCGAGCGCAGGTCACGAGCAGGGTGAAGGACCCCCGTACGCCACATGGCAGGCAGGAGCACAAGGTGGATCAGGACGCGCCGGGCAGCAGCTTCGCCAACCTGCCTGAGCGCGCCCAGCGGGCGCTGGCGGGCCTGGACCTGCAGGGCGTCGGGCTCGAGATCGGGCCGTCCTTCAACCCGATCGCTCCACGCTCCGCCGGCTTCGACGTGCGCATCCTCGATCACGCCAGCCAGGCGGACCTGATCGGCAAGTACCGAGAGGTCGGACTCACAGCCGCCGAGCTCGACCGGATCGAAGAGGTCGACTTCGTCTGGTCCTCGGGTCCGGTGCACGAGGCCGTCACCTCGGGCGAACGCTTCAGCTACATCGTCGCAGCGCACGTCATTGAGCACGTCACGGACATCGTGGCGCTACTGGACACGGCCCAGCGGCTGCTCGAACCCGGCGGGCAACTGTCGCTCATCGTGCCCGACAAGCGCTTCTGCTTCGACCGCATGCGCCCGGTGACAACTGTGGGGCAAGTCGTCGAGGCACACCTCGACCCCGCGCTCTTCCACGGTCCCGCGCCCTTCATCGACACGCACCTCTACACGGTTCGGAAGTTCGGCACGGGCAACACTTGGGACCTGCACTCGGGCACCGACCTGCGCATTCCGGGCTGCGAGTGGGACACCGTGCGCGACACCATCACGCGGGTGCACCAGGCCGACGAGTACATCGACATCCACCGTTGGGTCTTCACCCCCGCGTCGTTGCGGCTGCTCATCAGCGACCTGCGCTCGCTCGGCTACACGGACATGGACATCGTCCAGATCACGCCGACCGATTCGTTCGAGTTCTTCGCACGCCTGGCCGTGCGGCCGCGGGACACCGACTCCGACGCAGGCGTGGACTCGGCGGACCGCTGGGCGCTGCTCCAGAAGATCGAGCGGGAACAGGCCGAGGTGGCCCTGGCCGACGACCTCGCCCGTGCGGCCCAGTACGACGAGTTGGCCGAGCACCTCGACGAAGTCTCGTCCGCCTTCCGCGCGACCCTGGCCGAGCGCGACGCGCTGGCGAACGCCAACGCCGAGCTCACCGAGAAACTGGCCGCTATGACCTCGTCGGCTTCATGGCGGGCCACCGCACCGCTGCGACGCGCCAAGTCGATCATCCAGCCGGACAGCGAGTAGCGGGCGCAGCCCAGGAACGAGCCGGCGGGCCGCGAGCGGCGCCCGGCTACTAGGACGTGCGTTCGACGACGAAGTCGCAGAGCTGCTCGAGCGCCCGGCGGGCCGGGATGTCCGGCAGCTGCGCGAGCGTGGAGCGGGCGTCGTCCGCCCAGCGCCGGGCCTCAGCCCGCGCCTGTGCGACGGCGTCATGCACGAGCAGCAGCTGCAACGCTTCGGCGTGTTCGCCATCGTCGGGCAGCGGCCTCGCGAGCAGGCTCTGCAGCCGCGCGTCGGCTGGGTCCTCGGAATCCAGCGCGAGCAGCGCAGGGAGGGTTTGGACGCCCTCGCGCAGATCGCGGCCCTGGGTCTTACCCGACTCCCCGTCCGCCACGGTCAGATCGACCAGATCGTCGGCCAACTGGAAAGCCACGCCGATGCGCTCCCCGAAGAGCGTGAGAGTCTCGATCACGGAGTCGTCGCAGCCGGCGAACATGGCGCCGAAGCGGCCCGAGGTAGCGATGAGCGAACCGGTCTTGTCCGCCAGCACCTCGATGTGGTGGGTGACGGGCGGAACCCCGTCGAGCGGTCCCACGGTCTCCTTGATCTGGCCCACGACCAGCCGCTCGAAAGTGCGCGCCTGGATGCGCACCGCCTCTGGCCCGAGATCGGCCAGGATGTCCGAAGCGCGCGAGAAGAGGAAGTCACCGCTGAGGATCGCCACGATGTTGTCCCACCGGGCGTTCGCCGACTCCACGCCGCGGCGCCGCGTGGCCTCGTCCATGACATCGTCGTGGTAGAGCGTCGCCAGGTGGGTGAGTTCGACGACTACGGCCGCCTGCAGCACATCGGCGGACTCCCAGTCGCCGAACTCGGCCGCCATCAGGACAAGCATCGGCCGGAACCGCTTGCCACCGGCCTCCACGAGGTGCCGGGAGGTCTCGGTGACGAACGGGTAGTGGCTCTTGATCGACTCGCGCAGCATCTGCTCAACGAGCCCGAGGCGTTCGGATACGCGCGCCTCGAGTTCGGCATCGCCGAGCGGGAACGCGACCGACACGACCAGACTCCTCACTTGCGGGCCCGCCTGGCGCGGAACTCCTAGTGCAGACCCTACGCGACTATTCGTGACCGCGAATCCTCAACCACCGGACCTTCGACGATCAGCGAACGAACGTGCTGGCCCTTTCGGCAAGCTCCAGCATCGGCTGCGGGACCACTCCGAGCAGGAGCGTGATGGCTGCGGCGACGCCGATGGCGACCGAGGTCAGCCAGCTCGGGACGACCACCGAAACGTCGTCGTTGGTCGGGTTCGTGAAGAACATCAGCACGATCACCCGGGCGTAGAAGAACCCACTGATGGCGCTGGCGATCACGGCGCAGATCACGACCGGCGTCGCACCGCCGGCAATACCCGCGGTGAAGACGAAGAACTTGCCGGTGAAGCCGCTCGTCAGCGGGATACCGGCGAAGGCGAGGAGGAAGAACGCAAACGAGCCGGCTACCAGCGGCGATCGCTTGCCGAGTCCCACCCAACTGCTCAGTCCGGTGGCCTCGCCCGAGGGGTTGCGCACCAGCGACACCACGGCAAAGGCGCCCACCGTGCTGACGCCGTAGGCGAACAGGTAGAACAGCGACCCGCCCAGGCCCGCCGGATTGGTGGCGATCACGCCGACGAGCAGGAAGCCCGCGTGCGCGATGGACGAGTACGCGAGCATCCGCTTCACGTCGGTCTGAGTGAGGGCGAAGATCACTCCGACGAACATCGTCAGGATGGCGATCAGCCAGAAGGCCGGCCGCCAATCCCACTTGGAGGCCCCGAAGGCGACGTAGAACAGCCGGAGCAGCGCCCCGAACCCCGCGAGCTTCACGGCAGCCGCCATGAAACCGGTGAGTGGCGTCGGTGCGCCCTGGTAGACGTCGGGCACCCACTGCTGGAACGGCACGGCGCCGACCTTGAACAACATGCCGACCGCGATGAGCGCGATGCCGGCGATGATCAGCCCGTTGGGACCTGCCACCGCCGCCATGGCGTCAGCGATACCGCCGAAGCCGAGAGTGCCGGAGAACCCGAACACTAGGGCCGCGCCATACAGGAAGAACGCGGACCCGAACGATCCCAGCAGGAAGTACTTGATCGCGGCTTCCTGGCTGAGCAGGCGGCGCCGACGGGCCATCCCGGTCATGAGGTAGAGCGGGAGCGACATGACCTCCAGCGCGATGAACATCGTCAACAGGTCGTTCGACACGACGAACACGAGCATGCCGCCGACGCTGAACAGGAACAGCGGCCAGATCTCGGTCTGCAGGTAGCCCTCGGCGGCGAACTCCCGCTCCTCGGAGCTTCCCGGCAGGGCCGAGGCCCGTGGCGCGAAGGCATCGCCGGCCGGGTCGGCCTCGCGCTCGAACATGACGAAGGCCGCCAGCACGGCGATGAGCAGCGTCGCACCCTGCAGGAACAGTCCGGGCGAGTCGATCGCCAACGCCCCGCGGGCGGTTGTGATGTTCGTGCCGGCGAGCGCGAAGACGAGCACGAGCGCCACGGCTAGGGCCACGACGACCAAGACCAGTTGCGCGTTGCGTCGCTTCTGCCGGGGCAGCAGCGCCTCGAGCACCACACTGACGAGGGCTGCGCCAAGGACGACCAGGATCGGCGCGAGCGCCGCGTAGTCGAAGTCGGGCCCGGGGATGGAGTCCATCAGCTCGGTCATTTCGCCTCCCCCGCGATCGGCAGGGCCGGTTGTGGGTCGGTCTGACCGGTGCTGGCCATCGTGCGGTCAACCGCCGGATTGATGTCGTTGAGCAGCAGCTGCGGGAAGAAGCCGAGCACGATGAGCAGGGCGATGACCGGCGCGACGCCCGCCTTCTCACGGCCGTTGAGGTCGGTCATCTTCTCGCAGCTCGGCTTCACCGGACCGGTCATGGTCCGCTGGTACCACCAGAGGATGTAGATGGCGGCCAGGATCACCCCGAGGGTCGCCACAACGGCAGCCCACGGGTAGCGGCTGAACGTGCCGAGCAGCACCAGGAACTCACTGACGAAGCTGGCAAGTCCCGGCAGGGCCAACGATGACAGGCCCGCGATCAGGAACAGCCCGGCGAGCACGGGCGCCACTTTGCTCACGCCCCCGTAGTCCGATATCTGGGTGGATCCCCGCCGTGCGATCAGGTAGCCCACGAGAGCGAGCAGCGCCGCTGTCGTCAGGCCGTGGTTGACCATGTAAAGAGTCGAGCCGGACTGCGACTGCGTGGTGAACGCGAAGATGCCCATCACGATGAAGCCGAAGTGCGAGATCGAGGTGTACGACACCAGCCGCAACATGTTCGACTGGCCGATCGCCAGCAGCGCGCCGTAGATGATGCCGATGACCGCCAGGACGATGATCGCCGGAGCGAAGAACTTGCTGGCCTCCGGGAACAGCGGCAGGCAGAGCCGGAGCATCCCGAAGGTGCCGACCTTGTCCATCACGCCGACCATCAAGATCGTCGTGCCGGGCTTGGACTCGGCCGCCGCATCGGGCAGCCAGGTGTGGAAGGGCACCATCGGCGCCTTGACCGCGAAGGCGAAGAAGAAGCCGAGGAACAGCATTTTCTGCGTCGCAGGGTCCAGATCGACGTTGACCAGACTGAGGAAGTCGAAGGTCGCCATGCCGGTCTCGCGCGCCGAAGCCACGTAGAGGCCGATCAGCGCGGCGAGCATGAGCAGGCCGCCCAGCAAGCTGTAGATCAGGAACTTCATGGCCGCGTACTGCCGCTGCGGCCCGCCGTACCGCCCGATCAGGTAGAACATCGGGATCAGCATGACTTCGAAGAACACGTAGAACAGGAACACGTCGGTCGCCGAGAAGACCATCAAGAGGCAGGCCTCGAGCGCCAGGATGAGGGCGAAATAGCCCTTCGGGCTCGCCCCTGTGGGCGACTCCTCGGCCTCGTGCCAGCCGGCGATCATCACGATCGGCACCAGCACCGCGGTCATCGCCAGCAGCACCAGCGCGATGCCGTCGACGCCGAGGGAGTAGTTGACGCCCAGCGTGGGCATCCACGACAGCTTCTCGGTGAACTGGAAGGGCTCGGCAGCGTCGGGCTTGAACAGCAGGCCCATGACGATGACGATCCCCACCGGGATCATCGAGAAGACCAGTGCCACCTTGCGGGCGGTGAGGTCGCTGCGCTCGGGCATCAGCGCCACGACGAGGGAGCCGATGAGCGGCACCAGCGCCAGGAGGGTCAGCCAGGGGATGGTGTCCACGTCACAACCTCACCAGGAAGAGGAAGCCGACCACGATGAATGCCCCGGCCAGCATCGAAAGCGCATAGGTGCGCGCGTAGCCGGTCTGCCAGCGGCGCAGGCGGCTCGAGATCCCGCCGATCGTCGCCGCCGAACCGTTGACGAACCCGTCCACCCAGGTGTGGTCGAACCACACCAGCGAGCGGGTGGCGTACTGCCCCGGTCGCATGAACACGGCCTCGTTGAACGCGTCGCTGTAGAGGTTCGCCCTTGCCGCCCGAGTCAGCCACGACACGTGCTGCGGCGGTGTGAGGGGCACGTCGCGGCCGTACTGCTTGGCCGTGAGGAAGACGGCGATGAGCACCAGCACCAGGATCAGGGCAGACATGATCCAGGCCGGGAAGGGCAGCTCGTGCTCGGTGAAGCCCAGCACCGGTTCCAGCCAATGCTCGAAGCTGCCGTTGTAGGCCAGGATGAAGCCGGCCACGGTGCTGAGCAAGGCGAGGATCGCCATCGGGATGATCATGGTCTTGGGCGACTCGTGCGGGTGGGCGTCGTCGTTCCAGCGGGCCTTGCCGAGGAACGTCATGACGAAGATCCGCGTCATGTAGAAGCCGGTGAGCATCGCACCGATGAGCGTGACCATGCCGACCCAGAAGTTCGTCCCGAAGGCGGCCTCGATGATCTTGTCCTTGGAGTAGAAGCCGTCGAACGGTGGGATGCCCATGATGGCGAGGTAGCCAGCGCCGAAGGTGATGAACGTCACCATCATCACCTTGCGCAGGGCGCCGTAGCGGCGCATGTCCTCCTCGTTGTTCATGGCGTGCATCACCGAACCGGCCCCGAGGAAGAGGTCGGCCTTGAAGAAGCCGTGCAGGAGGAGATGGAAGATGCCGAAGATGTAACCGGCCGGGCCGAGGCCCACGGCGACGATCATGTATCCGATCTGGCTCATCGTGGAGCCGGCAAGCGCCTTCTTGATCTCGTCTCGGGCCATTCCGATGATCGCGCCAGCCAGCAGGCTGATGCACCCGACCACGATGACTACCGTCGAGGCGACGTGGGCCAGGTTGAAGATTGGGTTGGCGCGGGCGATCAGGTAGACGCCCGCGGTCACCATGGTGGCGGCGTGGATCAGGGCCGACACCGGGGTCGGGCCCTCCATCGCGTCGAACAGCCAGGCGTGCAGCGGGAACTGCGCCGACTTGGCGCAGGCACCCAGGAGCAGCAGCAGGCCGATGATGTTGATCACGGTCGCGCTGGCCTCGGGCGCCGCGGCGAACACCTGCGGGTAGGCGACCGTGCCGAACGTGGCGAAGATGAGGAAGACGCCGATGGCCAGGCCGAAGTCGCCGACCCGGTTCATCACGAAGGCCTTCTTGGCCGCCGCGGCTGCGCTCGGCTTGTACTGCCAGAACCCGACCAGCAGGTAGGAGGCCAGGCCGACGCCCTCCCAGCCGAAGTAGAGCAGGGCGAAGTTGTCCGACAGCACCAGCAGCAGCATCGCGGCGACGAACAGGTTGAGGTAGGCGAAGAACTTGCGCCGATCCGGGTCCTCGGCCATGTAACCGACCGAGTAGATGTGGATCAGGCCGCCGACGCCCGTGATGAGAAGCAGGAAAATCATCGACAGCTGATCGAGTTGGAACCCGACGTCGGCGGTGAACCCGCCCACGTCGAACC
Source organism: Candidatus Nanopelagicales bacterium (assembly GCA_044326505.1). Classification (GTDB taxonomy): domain Bacteria; phylum Actinomycetota; class Actinomycetes; order S36-B12; family UBA10799; genus JACJWR01. The sequence goes on from JBIRBF010000002.1 coordinate 26,967, forward strand.
ACCTGTACAGGTGCTGCGTGACACCGCGCTCCTCGGCCGGCTTGCCGAGCATGGTGAAGAACATCGCGAGTCCGAGCGCGAACGAGGCCCAGACCATGGCGATGGCCAGCAAGTGGCCCCACTTGTTGGCCCGGCGCCCGAGCAGCAGCAGGATGGCCGCCCCCGCCAAGGGCAGGGCGATGATGATCCAGACATACGCGAAGATTCCGGTCGCTGGAGCCATCTGCTGCAGTTCTGCAGCGCCAGCGTCTGGGCCGTTCTCGGCCAGTACGCCCAACGCCGGAGCGGCGGACGCAATCAGAGGTGTGAGCATCAGCGTCAGTACCTCAGCAGACTGGACTCGTCCACCGACGCGGAGCGGCGGGTGCGGAAGATCGTCACGATGATGGCCAGGCCGACCACGACCTCAGCCGCGGCGACGACCATCACGAAGAACGCCACCACCTGTCCGTCCAGGGTGCCGTTGGCGTGGGCGAAGGTCACGAACGCCAGGTTCGAAGCGTTGAGCATCATCTCGATGCACATGAACACCACGATCGCGTTGCGCCGCACGAGCACGCCGATGGCCCCAAGGCTGAACAGGATGGCCGACAGGACCAGGTAGTGCGTCGAACTCATCGGCCGCTCACCTCCTCGTCATCGTCGTGCGGGATGGCGACGTGGCCCTCGGTGACGTCCGCCACCTCGTGCACGTCGACCGGGTCCACGAACCGCACCGAGCCGCGGGCCCGCAGCGGACCGGGCACCGACTCTGGCGCCGTGGTGCCGTCGGGAAGCAGGGCCGGCGTGTCGACGGCGTTGTGCCGGGCGTAGACGCCGGGCGGGGGCTTGGGCCCGGGGTAGCCGGGCAGGCTGAAGCGCTCCGTGCTGAGCTCGCGCTGGCTCTTGCGGGCCTCGACCCGCTCGCGGTGGGTGAGCAGCATCGCGCCGAGGGCCGCCGAGATGAGCAGTGCGGAGGTCAGCTCGAAGGCGAAGACGTAGTTGCTGAACACCAGCGCGCCGATGCCCTGAACGTTGCCCCCGGCGGCCTCGTTGGCCTCGGTCAAGCCTGCTTCCGGGAGGACCGACGAACCCTTGACGATGGCGCCGATGAGCAGAGCCGCGAAGCCGAAGCCGAACAGGATGGCGGCCACCCGCTGGCCCCTGATCGTCTCGACCAGCGAGTCCGAGGAGTCCACGCCCACGAGCATGAGCACGAACAGGAAGAGCATCATCACGGCGCCCGTGTAGACGATGATCTGCACCATCCCCAGGAACGGCGCCTGCAGCGAGACGTAGAGGATCGCCAGGTTGATCATCGTCATTGCGACCCAGAGGGCGCTGTGCACGGCCTTGCGGGACAGGATCATGCCGAGCGCGCCGAGAACCGCCAGGAAACCGCAAACCCAGAAGACCCAGGCCTGCCCGGTGCTGTACGGGGACTCGGTGGCGGCGAGCAGCGCTGATGTCATGCGGTGCTCTCCTCCTGCCGGGCCTTGGCGGCAGCCATCTGCTCCGCACTCGCCCCTGTCACCCTACCGTCGTAGTAGTCCTGCGCGTCGGCGCCTTCGACCATCGGATGGGGCGGTGGGACCATGCCCGGAAGGAGCGGCGCGAGCAGGTCCGCCTTCTCGTAGATCAGGTCGCTGCGGTTGTCGTCGGCCAGCTCGAACTCGTGCGTCATGGTCAGCGCCCGAGTGGGGCAGGCCTCGATGCACAGGCCGCAGAAGATGCAGCGCAAGTAGTTGATCTGGTAGACGATGCCGTACCGCTCGCCCGGGGAGAAACGCTCCTCGTCGGTGTTCGGCGCCCCCTCGACGTAGATCGCGTCCGCCGGACAGGCCCACGCGCACAATTCGCAGCCCACGCACTTCTCGAGGCCGTCGGGGTGGCGATTGAGCTGATGCCGGCCGTGGAACCGGTCGGCGATCTCGGCTGGCTGCTCCGGGTACTGCACCGTCGCCGGCTTGCGGAACATCGCCTTGAAGGTGACGCCGAAAGCCTTGACGGCCTGGGGGATCTCAGGCATCGGGCGCCTCCTTGCCCTCGGGACCGGCTTCCACCGATGACGGTGCCGTACCGCTAGCGCCCACGGCGATCGGCTCGCCGTCACCCGGCGAGCGCTGCTCCAACTCCGGTTCCACTAGCCGCTGACCGGGCAGCGGCGGGACCGGGTAGCCGCCTGCGAACGGGTCGACCGCCTCCGGCGCCGGCGGCACGTACTCGACTGCGGCTCGGCGCTTCTTGGACACAGCCGTCGCGATCAGGCCGAAGACGGCGAGCAGGACAATGTAGGCGACGGCGATGGACCAGAGGGGCAGGTCGTTGTTGATCATCACGTAGCGGCCGATCGCCACGACCACGATCCACAGGATCGCCGCCGGGATCAGGAACTTCCAGCCGAACTTCATGAACTGGTCGTAGCGCATGCGGGGCATCGTGCCGCGCAGCCAGACGAAGACGAAGAGGAACGCGAACACCTTCATCAGCCACCACAGCATGGGCCACCAGCCCTCGTTCGCACCGGCCCACAGCGACAGTGGCCAAGGCGCCCGCCAGCCGCCCAGGAACAGCGTCGTCGCCAGTGCCGAGACGGTCACCATGTTGATGTACTCGGCCAGGAAGAACATCGCGAACTTCAGCGACGAGTACTCGGTGTGGAACCCGCCGGTGAGCTCGGACTCAGCCTCGGGCAGGTCGAATGGCGCGCGGTTGGTCTCGCCCACCATCGACACCGCGTAGATCATGAACGACGGCAGCAGCAGGATGATGAACCAGAGCTTGGTCTGGGCATTCACGATGGCCGAGGTGCTCATCGCGCCGGCGAACAGGAAGACCGCGACGAAGGAGAGGCTCATGGCGATCTCGTAGGAGATCACCTGCGCGCTCGAGCGCAGGCCGCCCAGCAGCGAGTAAGTCGAGCCCGAAGACCAGCCCGACAGCACGATGCCGTAGACCCCGATCGACGCGATGGCGACGATGTACAGCACGGCAACCGGGAAGTCGGCCAGCTGCAGCGGGGTGCGGTAGCCGAACATCGACACCTCAGGACCCAGGGGAATCACGGCGAACGCGATGAAGGCGCAGATCGCCGAGATCAGCGGGGCGATGATGTACACCGCCCGGTCCACCGACTTGGGGAAGATCTCCTCCTTGAACGCCAGCTTGATGCCGTCCATGAGAGTGACGAGCAAGCCGAAGGCGCCCGCCCGGTTGGGGCCGTAGCGAAGCTGCATACGCGCAACGACGCGGCGCTCGAACCAGATCGTGATGAGCACGATGAGCACGAGCAGCACGAACAGACCCAGCACCTTGATGAGGGTCAGCCACACCGGGATGGGGCCGAACACCTCCGGCTGCGCGACGTCGGTCATTGCGGACCTCCTGCGGTGAGCCGCACCTCGGCGCCGGCGTCGTGGCCGAACGCGTCGTGGACATGGGAACCAGGTGAGTAGGTGGGCAGCCAGACGACGTCGTCGGGCATCTCGGTGATCACCAGCGGCAGCGTGATCGAACCGAGTTCGGCGCTCACCGTGACCTCGTCGCCCTCCTCGGCGCCGATGCGCGCGGCAGTCGCGGCCGAGCAGCGGGCGACGCTGGGCCGACGGGTGGCCGCCAGCGCAGGTTCTCCGACCTGGGTGCTGCCGTCGTCGAGCAGATGGTGCCAGGTGGCCAGCCGGACGGCGCCGTCGCCAGATCGGGAGTGCTGCGGCGCACGGACGGGCTCGAAGTCCGGCCGAGCGTCATCCCAGGCGCCAAAGGCATCGAGCTCGTCGGCGGTGAGCAGGTCGCCACGGCCGCCGATGGGGGTGCCCATCTCGTAGGCGATCAGGGCGAGGACCTGGGCATCGGTGAAGCCAGGCGCCTCACGCAGGACCGCGCCGAAGTCGCGCACGCGGCCTTCCCAGTCGGTGAAGGAGCCGGCGCGCTCGCTGACGACCTTCACCGGCAGCACCACGTCGGCGGCCTCTGCGACGACGTCGGCATGGCTGGCGAGCTGGACCACGAAACCGGCGGCTTCGACGGCCTCGCGGGCGGCCCAGGGCTGGGCGAAGTCCGGGTACTCGATTCCAGCGACGACCAGGGCGTCGATCCGCGCCGGATCGTCCTCCTCGTCGTCCTCTGCTGCGTCGTCCCCGGCCTCGGCCGCAGCGGCCGCCGCAGCGATTTGGGCGTGCAACTGGTCGAGCACCTCGATCGCCGACCGACCGGGCTGGGAGGGCAGCGCGTCAGCGGCCAGGCCCCACGCGGCCGCGACTTCGGCGCGCGCCCCCGGGTCCGCCAGTGGACGCCCGCCCGGGAGTACACCCGCGAGCGCACCGGCGTCGAGCGAGCCGCGCTCCCCCGCCCGGCGCGGCACCCACGCGAGGGCGGCGCCGGTGCTGGTGGCCAGGTCCACTGCGGCCGTGAACGCGCCGGGAACCATCGCCAGTCGCTCGCCGACCAACACCACCGCGCCCTCTGAGCGCAGCGCCTCAGCGTGCTCGCCATCGACGAGGGCCGCCAGCGCTGCAGCCTCGTCGCCGGGAGCGGTGAGGATCACCTGGGCGCCCGCTTTGGCGAAGCCCGGCGAGTTCCAGGCCGCGATGGCAACGACCTTCGTGCCCGCAGCCGCTGCCTTGCGTAGGCGCAGGAAGATGATGGGCGATTCCTCTTCGGGCTCCAGACCCACGAGGACGACCATGGGTGCCGACGAAAGGTCCGCATACGTGGCACCCAGACCGGTGCCGGCGATCTTGGCGGCCAGGAATTCGCGCTCCTCCGCCGACTGCGGCCGGGCGCGGAAGTCGATGTCGTCGCTGTGCAGCGCTGCACGAGCGAACTTGCCGTAGGCGTAGGCGTCCTCCCGGGTGTGGCGTCCACCGAGGAGCACGCCAACGTGGCCGCGCGCCGCTGCCAGCCCCTGCGCGGCGACGCTGATGGCCTCCGGCCACGAGGCCTGCCGCAGCTCGCCGTTCTCGCGCACCAGCGGCACGGTCTGCCGATCTATGCCCAAGTACGGGAAGGCGAAACGGCCCTTGTCGCAGTTCCAGTCCTCGTTGACCGCCGGGTCCTCGCCAGCCAGCCGGCGCATGATGACGTTGCGGCGGGTATCGGTGCGCAGCGCGCAGCCACTGGCGCAGTGCTCGCAGATCGTCGGCGTGGACACCAGGTCGAACGGCCGCGCGCGGAAGCGGTAGTCGGCGCTGGTGAGCGCGCCGACCGGGCAGATCTGCACGGTGTTGCCGGAGAAGTACGAGTCGAACGGCTGGCCCTCGGCGATACCGACCTGCTGCTTGGACCCGCGCTCCAGCAGCTCGATGAAGGCGTCGCCGGCGATCTGGTCGGCGAACCGCGTGCACCTCGCGCAGGACACGCAGCGCTCGCGGTCGAGCAGGATCTGGGCCGAGACGTTGATCGGCTTCGGGAAGGTGCGCTTGGTGCCGTCGAACCGGGACTCGCCGCTACCCGCGGTCATCGCTTGGTTCTGCAGTGGGCACTCCCCGCCCTTGTCGCAGATGGGGCAGTCCAGCGGGTGGTTGACCAGCAGGAACTCCATCACCCCCTTCTGCGCCACCTCGGCGACAGTGGAGGTCAACTGCGTGTGAACCTCCATGCCATCGGTAAGCGGGATCGCGCACGCCGGCTGCGGCTTGGGCATGCCCTTGATCTCGATCAAGCACATGCGGCAGGCCGCGACCGGGTCCAGCAACGGGTGGTCGCAGAACCGCGGGATCTCGATGCCGATCTGCTCCGCGGCGCGGATCACCAGCGTGCCCTTGGGCACGACGACCTCGATGTCGTCGATCGTGGCCGTGATCTGGTCGGCGGGGACGACGTCGGAGGAGACGTCGGAGGTGGCGGTCATCGGGCCTCCGCAGGGGCGAACACCGTGGTGCGGACGGGGTCGAACAACTGGTCGGAAGGCGTATGAGTGCCGGCGACGAACTCATCGGCGAAGTACTTCAGCGCCGCCGGGTAGGGGGTGGAAGCGGCGTCGCCCAGAGCGCAGAACGAGCGGCCCATGATCTGGGCGCACAGCTCCTTGACCAGGTCGATGTCCGATTCCTTGGCCGTTCCGGCGTTAAAACGGTGCAGCACCTGGTTGATGAAGTAGGTGCCCTCCCGGCAGGGGGTGCACTTGCCGCAGGACTCGTGCTTGTAGAAGTCCAGCCAGCCCACAATCGCCTGCACGATCGACGTGGTGTCGTCGTACAGCATGGGCGTGCCGGTACCGAGCATCGAACCCGCGGCTGCGATGTCCTCGTACGTCAGCGGGGTGTCCAGGTGGTCCTCGGTCAGCATGGGCACCGACGAGCCGCCGGGTAGCCAGAACTTGAGCGAGTGGCCTTCGCGTATCCCGCCGGCGTAATCGAGCAGCTCGCGCATGGTGATGCCCAGCGGCGCCTCGTAGATGCCCGGGTTGGCCACATGGCCGCTGACGGCGAAGAGCTTGAAGCCGGGTGACTTCTCGGTGCCGAACTGCCGGAACCAGTCCACGCCGTTGTTGATGATGTAGGGCACGTTGGCGATGGTCTCGACGTTGTTGACCACCGTCGGCGAGGCGTAGAGACCGGCGACTGCGGGGAACGGCGGCTTGAGCCGCGGCTGACCGCGCCGGCCCTCGAGGGAGTCCAGCAGCGCGGTCTCTTCGCCGCAGATGTAGGCGCCTGCACCCGAGTGCACGACCACGTCGACGTCGAAGCCGGATCCGAGGACGTCCTTGCCCAGGAAGCCCGCCGCGTAGGCCTGTCGGACGGCCTCGTGCATGCGCCGGATCACGTGCGGCACCTCGCCGCGGATGTAGATGAAAGCGTGACTTGAACGGATCGCGTAGCACGTGATCGCGATGCCCTCGATGAGCGCCTGCGGGTTGGCAAGCATCATCGGGATGTCCTTGCAGGCACCCGGCTCGGACTCGTCGGCGTTCACCACCAGGTAGTGGGGCTTACCGTCCCCCTGCGGAACGAACGACCACTTGAGACCGGTCGGGAATCCTGCGCCCCCGCGGCCCCGCAGGCCCGACTCCTTCATCGTCGCGATGATCTGGTCGGGCTCCTGCGCCAGCGCCTTGGACAGGGCCGTGTAGCCACCATGCTCGCGGTAGACGTCCACGGTCCAGAACAGATCGACGTCCCAGAACTCGGAGAGCACCGGAGTAAGCATCAGGCGCCGCCGTTCTGGCCGTTGGTGCTTGCCGCCGCATCGGCGGCAGCCGCGGCACCCGGTTGGGGCGCCGCCATGCCGCGAGCCTTGGCGGCGCGCAGGCCCACGAGCATCTTGTCGTCCACGGCCGGCGCAGCAGCCAGGCCGTCGTCGTAGCCCGAGAGTGTGCGCTCGGTGTCTCGGAACGACCGGATGACCGGTCCCCGGGTGGACAGCACCTCACCACCCGCGCGCAGGGTGGCGATGTGCTCGCGCAGCGACTCGGGGGTCTGGTCGTCCATGAACTCCCAGTTGATCGTCACGACCGGTGCGTGCGTGCAGGCGGCCTGGCACTCGATCCGCTCGAGGGAGAAGGTGCCGTCCGCGGTGACCTCGTCGTTGCCGACCTCGAGCTCCTCGGTGGCGATGCGCCACAGCTCGTCACCGCCCAGCATGCCGCAGCCCGGGTTGATGCAGACGCCGATGTGGTACTCGCCCATGTCATGGCGCTTATACATCGTGTAGAACGTCGCGACCGCGGTCACTTCGGCCGGCGTGAGGTCGACCAACTCGGCACAGGTGGCGATGCCGTCCTCGGTGATGTGACCCTCCTCGGCCTGCACCAGGTGCAGCATCGGCAGCAGCGCCGAACGCGGCTGCGGATAACGGCCGATGAGCTCGCGCATCTGATCGCGCGCGGCTTGGCTGATGGGCATCGGTGTCTTCTCCTGTTCCGACCGCGTCAGCGGTCCACCCCGCCCATGACGGGGTCGATGCTGGCCACGGACGCGATGATGTCGGACAGCATCGCCCCCTCGGCCATTGCCGAGACGGCCTGCAGGTTGGTGAACGAGGGATCGCGGTAGTGCACCCGGTAGGGCCGCGTGCCGCCGTCGCTGACGATGTGGGCGCCGAGCTCGCCGCGGGGCGATTCGACCGCCGAGTAGACCTGGCCCACCGGCACCTGGAAACCCTCCGTCACCAGCTTGAAGTGGTGGATCAGGGCCTCCATCGACGTGCCCATGATCTCCTTGATGTGGGCCAGCGAGTTGCCCAGGCCGTCGCCTCCGAGGGCCAGCTGGGCTGGCCAGGCGATGTGCTTGTCCGCCACCATCACCGGACCCGGCTCAAGGCGGTCCAGGCACTGCTCGATGATGCGCAGCGACTGCTCGATCTCGCCCAGGCGGATGAGCCAGCGGCCGTAGCAGTCCGAGCTGTCGGCGGTGACGACGTCGAAGTCGTAGGTCTCGTAGCCGGCGTAAGGCGCGGTCTTGCGCAGGTCCCACGGGAGGCCGGTCGAGCGCAGGACGGGGCCGGTGATGCCCAGCGCAGCGCAGCCGGTGAGGTCGAGGTAGCCCACGCCGACGGTGCGCTGCATCCACACGCCGTTGCCGACGAGCATGTCGGTGGTCTCTTTGCCGTACGCGCGAAGCTGCGCGACCGCCGCCCGGATCTTGTCCTCTATGCCCTCGGGTAGGTCCACGGCGACCCCGCCGGGGCGGATGTACGCGTGGTTCATCCGGAGGCCGGTGATCTCCTCGAACAGGTCGAGCACCACGTTGCGGTCGCGGAAGCCCCAGATCATCGGGGTGAGCGCGCCGAGTTCAAGCGCACCCGTGGCCAGCGCCACACCGTGCGACGAGATTCGGCACAGCTCCATCATCATCACGCGGATGACCCGGGCGCGCTCTGGGATCTGGTCCTCGATGCCCAGCAGCCGCTCGACACCCAGGCAGTACGCCGCCTCGTTGAAGAACGGAGCCAGGTAGTCCATCCGGGTCACGAACGTGGTGCCCTGCGTCCAGGACCGGTACTCGAGGTTCTTCTCGATACCGGTGTGCAGGTAGCCGATGGCGCAGCGGGCCTGGGTCACGGTCTCGCCGTCGAGCTCCAGCACCAGACGAAGCACGCCGTGCGTGGACGGGTGCTGCGGGCCCATGTTGACGACAAGGCGCTCCTGCTCGCCTTCCGGCGGAGCGGTGATCGAGTCCCAATCCTCGCCGCTGACGGTGAAGACGCGGCCCTCAGTGGTGTCGTAGGACGCGGCCTCCGGCGCCTCGGTGGTGTCGGCCATCAGGAGTACTCCCTGCGCTCGTTCGGGGGCGGCGTGGTGGCGCCCTTGTACTCCACCGGGATGCCGCCGAGCGGGTAGTCCTTTCGCTGCGGATGGCCAACCCAGTCGTCCGGCATGAGGATGCGGGTCAGGGCCGGATGGCCGTCGAAGATGATCCCGAACATGTCGTACGTCTCGCGCTCGTGCCAGTCGTTGGCCGGGTACGTGGCGGTGATGCTGGGAATGTGCGGATCCCCGTCAGGGCAGGTGACCTCGACGCGCACGTAGCGCCCCCCATGGGTCATCGAGCGGAAGTGGTACACCGCGTGCAACTCACGATCGGTGTCGTGGGGCCAGTGCACGCCGGACACGCCCATGCAGGTCTCGAAGCGGAGTTCCGGGTCATCGCGCAGTGCCCGCACGAAGTCGGGCAGCTGGTCCCGGGCGACCGAGAAGGTGAGCTCGCCTCGATCGACCACGACCTTCTCGACTGCGGTGGAGTAGTCCGCGCCCAGCACCGACTCGAGCCGATCAGCGGCCGCGTCGAACCAGCTGCCGTAGGGCCGCTGCGAGGGCGCCGGCAACACCACCGGCGACACCAGGCCGCCGAAGCCGGACACATCAGGTGATCCCTGGACGCCGAACGCGCCATGGCGGGTGGCGACGACGTCGAGCTCGATCACCTCAGTGGTCTGGTCGGCGCCGGAGCCGGTGACGATGGTCTCGGGAACTTCGTTCACCGCAGCAGACCCTTCATCTCGACGGTCGGCGTCGCGACAAGCGCCTGGCGCTCGAACTCGACCACCTCGGCCTGTCGGTCCGAGCCCATCTTGATGTCCTGCACCTTGGTGTGGAGCTTCATGATCGCGTCCATCAGCTGCTCGGGCCGGGGCGGACAGCCGGGAAGGTAGATGTCCACCGGCACGACGTGATCCACGCCCTGCACGATCGCGTAGTTGTTGAACATGCCACCGCTCGAAGCGCAGGCACCCATCGAGATCACCCACTTGGGGTTGGGCATCTGGTCGTACACCTGGCGCAGGATGGGAGCCATCTTCTGGCTCACGCGGCCGGCCACGACCATCAGGTCCGCCTGCCTGGGGGAAGGCCGGAACACCTCCATGCCGAACCGACCGAGGTCGTAGTTAGCGCCGCCGGTGGACATCATCTCGATGGCGCAGCAAGCCAAGCCGAAAGTGACGGTCCACATCGAGTTCTTCCGGGCATACCCGGCCAAGCCCTCGACAGTGGTGAGCAGGAATCCGCTCGGGAGCTTCTCTTCGATTCCCATGCGCTATGGCCTCCTAGTCCCATTCCAGGCCGCGGCGGCGCCACACGAACAGGTAGGCCACCAGCAACGTTGCGATGAACAGGAGCATCTCCACGAGCCCGAACAGGCCGAGCATGTCGAAGGTCAGCGCCCAGGGGTACAGGAACACGATCTCGATATCGAAAACGATGAAGAGCATGGCGATCAGGTAGTACTTGATGGGGAAGCGGCCGCCGCCGGCGGGCTGCGGTGTCGGCTCGATTCCGCACTCGTACTCGGACACCTTTGCGCGGTTGTAGCGCTTGGGGCCGGTGAGCGTAGCGACACTGACCGAGAAGACCGCGAAGAGCGCCGCCAGGATCCCCAGGAAGAGGATTCCGAGGGGGACGTTGTTCACGCTGCACACCCTTTCGTCTCCGCGCGGCTCGCCCGCCGAAGATAGCGCCAGACCCGAGTCCTTGCCTTGATCCTAGGACCCCAGCGGCGGGCATGAGCCGTCCCTGCGGAACCCGTTGGCCAGTCTAGCCACCATCGCGGCAATGTGGCCGCCGGATGGTGTCAGAGCGGCTTGGTCCCCCGGTGCAGCGCGACGATGCCACCGGTCAGGTTGCGCCAGGCGACCGAATGCCAGCCGGACGCCGCGATGCGCTCGGCAAGCCCGGGCTGGTCCGGCCAGGCCCGGATGGACTCGGCCAGGTACACATAGGCCGCCGGGTTGCTGGACACCCGCCGGGCGACGGCGGGCAACGCCCGCATCAGGTACTCGGTGTAGGCCGTGCGCAGCGCCGGCTGGGTGGGAGCGCTGAACTCGCAGATGACCAGTCGGCCGCCCGGCCGCGTCACGCGCAAGAGCTCGCACAGGCCCGCATCGGTCTGGTTGACGTTGCGAAGGCCGAAGGAGATCGTCACGGCGTCGAACGTGTTGTCGGCGAAGGGCAGCGCCAGGGCATCGCCTGCGGTGAAGGGCAACTGGGGCAGCCGCTGCCGACCCACGGCGAGCATGCCGAGCGAGAAGTCGCATGGCACCGCGAAGGCACCGGCCTCGGCCAGCGGCAGCGTGCTCGTGCCCGTCCCCGCAGCCAGGTCCAGGATCACGTCGCCGATCTGCGGCGCGACAGCCGCCACAACCGCCTTGCGCCAGGCCCGCGTCTGCCCCGCCGACAGGACGTCGTTGGTCAGGTCGTACCGCGCGGCGACGCCATCGAACATGGCCGCGACGTCGTCGGGGTCCTTCTCGAGCGTGGCGCGGGTCATGGGGCTCCTCGGCGTGGTTCGAAGTTCTGGGCGCGCCCCGACACCGGCGCGCGCCCTGACGATACGCGCCTCGGGCGGCCTCCCCGCACGCTCCCCGCACGCCCGTGTGGCTGCGGGGTCGCCGGTTGCCCCGTAGGCTTCGCTGCGTGCGCGACTACCTCCCTCCACAGCTGCGCGTGGTCACCGAGGCACTGACCGAGCCGGCGGACCTGCTCGAACTGCTGCCGGCCGGCCCGGTGATGAGCTGGGTGCGCAACGGCGACGGCCTGGTCGCCTGGGGCGAGGCAGCTCGGGTTGAGGTGACCGGCCAGGAGCGCTTCAGCCGCGCTCACCGATGGTGGACGCAGATCTGTGACGCGGCGGACATCGTCGACGACGTGCAGGTACCGGGCAGCGGTCCCGTGGCCTTCGGCTCCTTCACCTTCGCTGACGGCCCGCAGACCTCAACCCTCATCGTGCCGCGCGTGATCGTAGGGCGGCGCCACGGCAAGTCGTGGCTGACACTGATCGGCGACCAGGTCGATCGCCCGGACCTGGCCGAACTCCCGCCGGAGCCCCAGCCGCCCGGAGTCGTGACCGAGGTTCCCGACGCGCCTCGGGCGCGAGCGTGGCGACGATCGGTTGCCGAAGCGGTGGCGAGGGTGCGCGCGGGCGGCCTGGACAAGGTCGTGCTGGCCCGCGACGTGCTGCTGCGCAGCGAACACCGGATCGATCCCCGCTTCGTGCTGAACCAGCTGCAGGACTCCTACTCGGAATGCTGGACGTTCAGCGTCGACGGCCTTGTCGGCGCCACGCCAGAGCTGCTGGTCCGACGAACCGGCGCACAGGTGGTGTCGCGGGTGCTGGCCGGCACCGTGCACCGCGATGGGGACAGCGCCGCCGACGGCGAGCTGGCGGAGGCACTGATGAACTCCGATAAGGACCTGGTCGAGCACCTGTACGCGGTCGAGTCGGTGGCGGCGGCGTTGGCCCGGCACTGCACCGACCTGCAGGTCCCCTCCTCACCCAGCCTACTGCAGTTGGCCAACGTGCAGCATCTGGCCACCGACGTGTCGGGCCTGTTGGCGGACGACTCGTCGGCGATTGCGCTGGCGGCGGCGCTGCACCCGACAGCCGCGGTGTGCGGCACCCCAACGGAGCGGGCCATGTCGGTGATCGGTTCACTCGAGGGTATGGACCGGGGTCGCTACGCCGGGCCCGTCGGGTGGGTCGATGGCGAGGGCGACGGCGAGTTCGGCATCGCTCTGCGGTGCGGAGCTTTGACGGCCGACCAGCATGGCATCCGGCTCATGGCTGGCTGCGGAATTGTGGCGGCCTCCACGCCGGACCTGGAGTGGGCCGAGTCCGAGGCCAAACTCATGGCGATGCGGACGGCACTAGGCGCTGACCGCTAGTCGGCCAGTCGGCCAGTCGGCGCCGATGGCGCCGCGGCCAGCATTTGTTTCTTTGTCAGGCAGGGGGCTTGCGGTGTGCCGTCGCGCGGCGTAGGTTATAGATAGGTAATCGAACGTGCGTTCGCCAACGGGGTGGGGGGTGGCGGCCGCGCAGCGCTCTCTCTGCCACTCCCGGCGGCGCGGCATTCCGCGGAGGGGGGTGCGCTTGATGCATGCCAACGATCAGACCCGAAAGTCGATGTCGGCCGGCGCTTGCAGCGCGGGTCCGAGCGGCGCCGCGGGTACGGCCATCGCCGCGGGCACGACCATCAGCGCGGGTGCGACCGGCTGCATGGCAGACGCACCCGGGGTTGGACCGGCGTTCGAACTGCTCGCCGACCTCGACGACGCGGCGTCACAGCTGCATCAGGTGCTGGCGGACGGCCAAGCGGCGCCGGTCGACCTGACCGAGCTGGCCGAGCAGTTGCACAAGGTGATCACCAGGCTGCAAGCGGCGCACCACACAGCCGTGGGCCAGATTGCCGCCAGCGGGGAATTGCCGCCCGGCCCGCTGACCGTCGATGCCTGGCTCGGCGCATCGCACCGGCTCGACCGCGGCCGGGCAGGCAGGCTGCGCCGGAACGCTGTGTGGTTGGCCGATCACCCGCGCACCGCGACCGAGTACGCCGCTGGGCGGATCACCGACGACCATGTGAGCGCCATCCGGGTCGTCGCGCAGGCCAACACCGCCCGGCGCGAGGCTTTCCCCGCCTTTGAGTCGCTGATCCTCGACGCCGCCGTGCACGCCGACGCCCGACTCGTCTCGCGCATCATGGCGACCTGGGCCGAGACCGTCGATCCGGACACCTCCGACGACGCCGCCGCCGAAGCCCACGAGCGCCGCCGACTGCACCTGTCCGAGGTCGGCGACGGCTGGGACCTACGCGGTTGGCTGCCCGCGATGCTCGGCGCGGAGCTCGCCGGGATTCTGAATGCCTTCATGGAACAGGGCCGGCAGACAGGCGCGGTCAGTTCCGACCACGGACCGGGTGGGACTGCGCCAGGACGCTGCGAGCCAGTGTCCGCGCGCCGCGCCGACGCGCTGCTCGACGCGGCCCGAGCCGCCGCCGACGCCGGGCTGACTGCCCGAGCGCGCGACCGGGCCCGCGCCACCGTCACCATCAGCCTTGAGTCCCTGCACCAGTGCGACGCCTGCGCCCACGCACCGGGCGACATCGTCCGCACCTGCACCTGCACCTGCACTGGGGATCATGCCGCCGCTTCACCCGCTGTCGGGGAAGTGGGCGCGGACACCGCGGGTGCCGACGATGCCGCGGCCGCTGATGCGGCCATCGCCGCCGCGTTGGCCGCAGCTGGAGGCGGCGCCGAGTGGAGAGTTGGCAATGGCACAGGACAGGGGCACCTGCCTCATGCCCTGGCACGGTGGGCAACCTGCGACGGCGAGATCAACCGCCTCGTGCTCGGCCCTGGTTCCCGCCCGCTGGACATCGGCCGCACCCAGCGCACAATCCCGCCCCATCTGCGCCGGGCACTGGACGTCCGTGACGGCGGCTGCATCGTCCCTGGTTGCGACCGACCGCCGGGGTGGTGCGAAGCCCACCACATCAAGCATTGGGCCGACGGTGGGATCACATCGTTGGAGAACAGCGCCCTACTGTGCTCAAAGCACCATCACGAACTCCACCTCGGACACTGGACGATCGATGCCCGGCACGGCAAACCTCGGGCCACACCGATCCGGCGCGGACGACGCCGAGGACCACCCTGGAGGCCGGCCGCATGACGACGCCTACTGCGCGATCACTGCCGGCCGGACCCAGGGAGCTGCGCTGCCACCTGCGCGGCAATGCCCTCGAGGAAGTGCTGCTCCTGGGCGCGCGCACCCACCCGGGCCACAATCACTCGGATACCGGACACCCCGGCCGCCCCCTCGAGGACCGACAGCAGCTCAGCGCCCGTCGACACCCGCACCGCAGACACACCGAGGGACTCTGCCACCGCAACGAGGTCGCGGCCCTGGGGCGTGCCAAAGACGCGTTCGAAGTGCTCGGAGTAACTACCTACGGCCGATTCCAGGCCAGTGAAGATCCCGCCGCCATCGTTGTCGATCACCACAATGTCCAACCGGGGCTGGCCCTCGTCCGCCGGCACAAGCAGGCCGTTCGAGTCGTGCAGGAAGGCCAGGTCACCAAGCAGCGCAACGGTCCGGCCACCGGCGACGTCCGGGCCCCCAGACTCGCCCGCCTGCGGTCGCTGCCAGACCGCGGCGGCGCCGATGGCCGACGACACAAGTCCGTCGATCCCCGACAGGCCGCGGTTACCGATCACCCACGGCGGCTCCTCGCGCAACGGCGCGTAGGCATCCAGGAAGCGCACCGGCCAGGATGCCCCCGCGAACAGCAGTTCATCGGGTGCCATCGTCTGCCAGACGGTGCGGGCGACGGTAACGCCGCACAGGCCCTCGCACTCCTGCGCCGCCTGGGCTTCCTGGATGACTCCCTCGGCCATGTCATCGGCGGCGAGCCACGCGTCAACCCAGGAGTCGGCCGCGCGCACGTCCTCCGACGGCGCCGGTACGGCGCTCGCCACCAGGTCGGCGCTGCGCTGCG
>JBIRBF010000237.1:0-2865 GCA_044326505.1 Candidatus Nanopelagicales bacterium
AGGCAGGCAGCGGCGGAGAATTCGACATCGTGGTGCTCGGCGCCGGCAGCGGCGGCTACGCCTGCGCGCTGCGCGCCGCACAGCTCGGAATGTCGGTGGCCCTCATTGAGAAGGGCGAGCTCGGCGGCACATGTCTGCACCGCGGCTGCATCCCGACAAAGGCGCTGCTGCACGCCGGCGAGGTCGCCGACGAGGTGCGCGAGAGCGCCACGGTCGGCGTCCAGGCGGCGCTGCAGGGAATTGACATGGCCCAGGTCAACACGTACAAGGCCGGCGTCGTCAACCGCCTGTACAAGGGCCTGCAGGGGCTGGTGAAGTCGCGCGGAGTGACCTACGTCGAGGGCGAAGGCCGATTGGTGGCGCCGAATGCGGTGCAGGTCGACGATGCTCGCTACGTCGGGCGCACGATCGTGCTCGCCACCGGGTCATACGCCCGCACGCTGCCTGGCATCGAGATCGGCGGCCGGGTGATGACCAGCGACCAGGCGCTGCAACTGGAGTGGATCCCGCCGCGCGTGATCGTCTTGGGCGGGGGCGTGATCGGGGTGGAGTTCGCCAGCGTCTGGAAGTCGTTCGGCTCGGACGTGACGATCGTCGAGGCGCTGCCGCGGCTGGTGCCGTCGGAGGACGAATCGTCGTCGAAGGCACTCGAGCGCGCCTTCCGCAAGCGCGGGATCAAATTCAGCACCGGCAAGCGCGTGAGCGGTGTGGAACAGGACGAATCAGGCGTGCGTGTCGCCGTCGAGGACGGCACCACCTTCGACGCCGACCTGCTGCTCGTAGCCGTGGGACGCGGACCGAGCACGGCCGGCCTGGGCTTCGAGGAGCAGGGCATCGCGATGGACCGCGGTTTCGTGCTCACTGACGACCACCTGCGCACGAACGTCCCCGGCGTCTACGCCGTGGGCGACATCGTGCCGGGTCTGCAACTGGCGCACCGCGGCTTCGCCCAGGGCATCTTCGTCGCCGAGCACCTGGCCGGACTAGGCCCGGAGGTGATGGACGAGAAGTGGATTCCCCGCGTCACGTACTGCGAGCCCGAGGTGGCGTCTGTCGGCTGCACCGAGGCTGAGGCGAAGGACGCCTTCGGCGCCGACGCCGTGGAGTCGGTGGAGTACAACCTGGGGGGCAACGGCAAGAGCCAGATCCTGGGTACCGCGGGTTTCATCAAGGTCGTCCGCCAGACCGACGGTCCGGTGGTCGGCATCCACATGGTCGGGTCGCGCGTGGGCGAGCAGATCGGCGAGGCGCAGCTGATCGTGTCGTGGGAGGCGATGCCGGAGGACGTAGCCATTCTGCTGCACGCCCACCCAACCCAGAATGAGGCGATGGGCGAGGCGCACATGGCCCTGGCGGGCAAGCCGCTGCATGCCCACGGCTAGCACTGCCCGCCGCGATGCACTGATCCTGGCGACAGGTAGATAACCGCCCCGTGGGGCGTGGATACTCAAGTATTCGGTCGGACTCGGCGAACTCCGCTGGTGCGACGACAAGAGAGGGAGTGGCGCGAGGCATGTCGGTCGAAGTGAAACTGCCAGCACTGGGCGAGAGCGTCACCGAGGGGACGGTGACCCGCTGGCTAAAGAACGTGGGCGATGTCGTCGCCGCCGACGAGCCGCTGCTCGAGGTCAGCACCGACAAGGTGGACACCGAGATCCCTGCACCCGCCGCCGGCGTGATCGTCCAGATCGCCGCGCCGGAGGACGCCGTGGTCGAGGTGGGCGGGCTGCTGTGCGTGATCGGGACCGAGTCCGAGGCCGTCCCGCCGCCGGTGAGTGCGCCGCAGCCGCCCGCAACTCCGGTGATGCAACCCCCCTCAGCTCCCTCGAGCGCCCCGGCCCCGGCGGCCGCACCCCCAACTGCCGCACCCCCAACTGCCGCACCCCCAGTCGGCCCGCCCCAGGGCGGCTTCGCGCCACCCCCGCAGGTGGCAGGGAGCACGGCAGGTGGCCCTCAGGTCAGCGTCGCGCCCTCAGGTTTCACAGCGCCGACCGGCTACACCTCCCCCACTTTCGGAGCTCCGCCCGCCAACTCCCCGGCGCCCTCCTCCCCGCCGGCTGCAACGCCACCTCCGACCGCGTCCGCCCCGGCGACCCCTGCCCCGCCGGCGAATGCTCCGCCCGCACCCCTGCCGCCCGCAGCGTCCCAACCCACCGTCGGGTTGGACCAGGCCGAGGGGCTCGCCGCGCTCGCAGGCGTGGCAGCTGGCTCTGCAGCTACGACCGCGGCTGCACCGCAGTCCGGCTATGAGGTGACGCTGCCCGCGCTCGGCGAGAGCGTGACCGAGGGCACCGTGACGCGGTGGTTGAAGGCGGTCGGCGACGAGGTCGCCATGGACGAGCCGCTGCTGGAGGTGAGCACGGACAAGGTCGACACCGAGATCCCCTCGCCCGCAGCCGGCATCCTGCAGGAGATCCGGGTTGCCGAGGACGAGACCGCCGAGGTTGGTGCGGTGCTCGCAGTCGTCGGTGCCGGCGCGCCAGCGGCAACCGAGCCGGCGGCGACCGAACCGCCCGCTGCCGCACCTGCGGTCACCCCGCCCGTCCCGGCCCGTGCGGCGACGCCCGAGCCGCGCGACGAGACCGGCGTTGCCGACGCCGTGCCCCATCACGCGGCCGCGCCGGGCAGCGCACCCACTGCCAGCGCACCCGCGTCTGCTGCCAGTGCGGCCGCCCCAGCAGCTGCCGCTGCGGCCGCCACCGGCGCCGCCGTGTACGTCACCCCCTTGGTCCGCAAACTGGCCCGTGACGCCGGCATCGACATTGCCGAAGTGCAGGGATCCGGTGTGGGTGGCCGCATCCGGCGCGAGGACGTGCAGGCCGCGGTGGCCGCGCGGTCCAGCGCGGCGCCGACTGCCCCCGCTGC
>JBIRBF010000100.1:0-9815 GCA_044326505.1 Candidatus Nanopelagicales bacterium
CGCCTGCATCGCCGCCATGGCCACCGGCAGGGCGGTCGGATCGGCTAGTCCGACATCCTCGCTGGCGAGGATGACCAGCCGCCTGGCGATGAACCGCGGATCCTCGCCCGCCGCCACCATCCTGGCCAAATAGTGCAGCGCCGCATCGACGTCCGAGCCGCGCACGCTCTTGATCAGCGCGCTGGCGATGTCGTAGTGGGAGTCCCCATCGCGGTCGTACGCGGGGACGAAGGACTGCACGGCAGTCTCGACCGCCCCGGCATCGATCTCTTCGCCCTCCCGGGTGCCGGCAGCGGCGGCCTCCAGCGCGGTGAGTGCCCGGCGGGCATCGCCGCCGGCCAGCCGGATCAGGGCATCGCGCGCCGGGGGCGACAGCCGCCAGCGACCGGCAAGGCCCCGGCTGCTGTCCAGGCCGCGGTCGATCAGCTGGCCCAGCTCCTCTTCCGAGAGGGCCGAGAGGCGCACGACGATCGATCGCGACAGCAGCGGCGTGATCACGGCGAAGGAAGGGTTCTCGGTGGTGGCGGCCACCAGCGTGACCCAGCCGTTCTCCACCGCGGGCAGCAGCGCGTCCTGCTGGGTCTTGGAGAACCTGTGCACCTCGTCGATGAAGAGCACCGTGGGGCGCCCCGCGACCAGTTGGTCTCGGGCCGTAGCGACAACCGCGCGGACATCCTTGACGCCGGCGGTGATGGCCGAGAGCTCCACCAGCCTGCGGTCGCCCGCGGCGGCGATGAGCGAGGCGATCGTGGTCTTGCCCGACCCAGGCGGGCCCCAAAGCACCACCGACGACCATGCTGCCCCGCTCCAGCCGTCCCCGGCCGTGCCGTCATCATCATCGGCAGCGACCAGCCGCCGCAGCGGCGATCCCGGGGCCAGGGCATCGGCCTGGCCGACGACCTCGTCCAGGGATCGCGGACGCATACGCGCGGCCAGCGGCGCACCGGGGCGGTCCCCGCCGAGTTCGGCGTCGAAGAGCGTGTCCGGCATCCCTGCAGGTTACGCCGCGGGTGCGGCCGCGGGAGACCTGCCGCCCTGCGGCGCATCGGCCGAACCATCCGCACGGGCGAGCCGCCACTCCGCCACCAGGTTGGCCCCGCCGAGCACCGCGAGCACCGCGACGACGCGCACCGGGGTCGGCGCCATCCACGAGATCACGAACACCGCCGCCCCCATCGCCAGCGCCACCGCCCGCAACGGGCCGCGGTGGTGCTCGGTGTCGGCGTACCACGCGGGCACGATCCGGGCGGTGGCCTCTGATGCGGCGTGGATACAGGCTCCCGCCACGACGGTGCAGATGATCGCGACCAGCGCGCAGATGACCACCGCCGCGGCCGGCGGCAGATTGGCGGGAAGCACATTGATCACCAGGCTCGGGAGCTGGAAGGCTCCGCCGTAGAGCGCCATCATGCCGATCAGGTACGCAAGCACTACCAGAGCGATGATGACCGCCGCCGCGATCGCCGCTCGGCGATTGTCGTGGGACGCGCCGCGAAGCACGGGGAAACCCGCGCCGATCAGCACCACCCCGATGCCATAGGCCACTGCTGCCGCGGGCGACAGCGCGGGCACCGGCACCTCCGGGTTGAGCAGGCCGCTCAGGTCGCCGAGGAGCACCCCCGCGGCGAGCATCCCGAGCGCCCCCACGACCACCAGGACGAGCACGAGGCGGCTCAGCCCCCGGACGGCCCGTCCGCCTATTCCGTAAGCAACGGCGGCCAGCACGAGCACGGCCTTGACCACCACGTTGTGCAGATTGGCGAACGAACCGATCAGGTGTCCGGCCCACTGCACCACGATCACCGCGAGTCCCAGCGCGATGAGCCCGGAGAACGCCAGCGAGAGCCCAGCGGCGGCCGGGCGGCGAGACTGGTCGGCCAGCGCCGTCTGGCGGCCCAGCAACGATCCGATCAGCACGGCGGCGAAGACCGACAGCACCGCCACGAGGGACCAGAGCAGGTTCGCCCCGATGCTGGCTGCGTAGCCGGCGGCGATGATGCCCAACGGCAGCCCGAAGACCACCACCTGGCTCGGCCAGGGCCGGCCGTCCGAGGGTCGTCCCAGGAGTCCCAGCAGCGCCACGACGGTGCAGGCGACACCCACCGCGATGGCGGCGGGCATCAGAGGGCCCCGCAATCGGACGCCAGCGGTTGATCGTCGAACCGGTCCCGCAGCCAACTGATCGACTGCGCCTCGCCGGTGTAGAGCACCGAGCTGTGCACGTCACCCGGGTAGGTCTCCAAGTTGAGCTCGGTGCCCTGCTCGCAGAAGGTGCGGGCTGCGGCGAGGTTGACCGAGGGGACGACGGTGGTGTCCTCCAGCCCCTGCTGGATGAGCAGCGGCTGGGCGTACTTGGCGTAGATCGGGAAGTTCTGCTGCGCCAGCGTGACGATCGAGTCCGGCAGGTCCGGTTTGACGTAGTCCTTCTTCGGCCCCGAGAACGCCGCCGAGACGGCGTCCTGGCACTGGGTCAGAGCGACCCTGGCGGCCTCGACGCCCGCCGGCGTATAGACATCTTCGAGCGAGATCTGACCCGGGTAGTTGGCCGCCCAGGAGTTGACGATGTCCGCGGTGAAGCCAAGGAAGCCCGACGCCGGCTGATCCATCCCGGCGGTGATGAAGGTCTTGAGCACCGGCGCCGGCGGGAAGAGCGCCGGGGCGATCGCCACAGTGCCCTTAATCGACAACTCCGGGGCGTACTCCGGGGCGATGTAGGCCGCCGAGAGGGCCGCGTGCCCGCCCTGGCTGTGGCCGAGAAGGCCCACGTTTCCACGGTCGATCCCGTCGCGGTCGAGGTCGAGCACCGCCCGGGCGGAGTTGAGAACGTCGGCGCCCTCACCGCGCATGGTCAGGTAGTCCGGAGTGCCGGGCACCCCAAGGTTGGCGTAGTCCGTCGCGACAACCGCGAACCCCGCCCCCACCAGACCTGCGATGATCTGGTCCCATGTGCCGAAGCCCGAGCTGCCCTTGGTGAACGGGGCGATGGAGATGCCGCACCCGGGCGCGATCCCGGTCGTGCCGTGGGCGACCACCACCAGCGGCCTCCCGTTTGGCCCCGGCGAGGGATCGCTGCGGGTGACGTACATGGCCGAGACCGCGTTGTTCTGCCCGCCCGCGGTCTGCGAGACGTAGACCAGGCGCTGGGCCTGGATACCGGCCGGCGCATCCGCGATTGGCTCCGCCTTAATGACCGAACCGGGCGCAAGTCCGTCGTACTCGGCCGCCGGGACGTTGTAGAAGGCTGAGGGCGCGATGGCCTTCTCGCCGCTGAACTCGGCCAGGCCGACGAGTTCGTGCGGTGCGGAGACCTGCGTGGGCGACGTGTCCAGCGCCGTCGCGCCCAAGATCACCGTGGCCACGAGGCCGAGCACGGCCACCAGTGCTGCGACGACCGTGCGATGTCGAGGTGTCTGCTCCACGGTCGGTCCTCCGTCAGGTGGCGCGGCGTCGCGGGGCGCCACGGCGCCGCCAGAACCAGCACCCTGGCACATCTGCTGGCTGCGCGCCACGCAGCGCAATCTCAGTCGGGGTCAACCTTGCGCGCAGCGGGTTGGCTCGGCCCGCTCTGCCCGCTGCCCCAACCGCTGCGCAGCGCCTGCCACAACTCGACCACCCATGACGGCGGGCGGTCCTCGTCGGGGGGGCGGTGCTGGCGATGCCACTCCACCCGGCGCCAGAGCAGCCACCCGAAGGTGAACGCCGCGTCCAGCACCGCGAGCAACAGCACGAAGTAGCCGATCGCGACCAGATTGAGGAAGAGCAGATAGGCGGTGACGAAGAAGGCCCCGAACGAGATCACCGATCCGCTGATGAGGATCAGGCTGATCATGGTGAGCGGCACGGACTTGGCCAGCTCATGGGCACCTTCGAGGTTGACATGGGCGAGCAGCCGGCTGCCGCCGACCACGACGCCCGCGGCGATCAGCAGCTCCTCACCCGGGCGCAGCGAGTCGCCGCGGTTGGCCGCCAGAACCAGAATGCCGAGGATCGCTGCATACCAGAGGGGCACCAGCAGAAATGGCGTCACGGCATATCGGGCGATCGCCGCCGCGCTGGTCGTCGGCGGGCGCTCATCGTGGTAGAACAGCGCCAGCCGAGGCCGCTGCATCCCGCGGTACATCGCCCGCAGCACCAGAATGGCGATCGCGGCGACGACGATATAGGCAAGCAGTTCCGGGCCTGAGACGTTCCAGAACTCGCCCCGGGAAGCGTCGATGCCGAAGTGGCGCAGCAGCTCTTCGGCATCGAGGTCCGTCAGGGGATCGGGCAGGGCAGTCGGGGACGGACTCGGATCCACCGCCAGGAGTGCACCGATGCCACCCGATAGCGCCTCGATCACGCCGCCAGCCTAGAGTCCTTGCTGAGCCTGCAGGTCGGATCGGCAACATCCGCGGCGCCCGGCATGCGGCGCAACGGTGGTCCGTACGATCGCCCATCGCACTCCCCCGTATCGGATCGGTGATGAACGACGAGCGCCCCGACGAGTCGCCGGGCAAGCCCGCGCTGCGACGAGCGCTGCGCGACGCGCGACGCCTGGCCGTCACAACGGCTTCCGGTTCGGACCCGGCGCAGCGCAGCTGGGCCGTCTGTGACGCCGTGCTGACCGACCCGCTGGTGGCGGCCCTCTTGGCGACGGCGCATCGACGCCCGGGCCCTCATCGAGTCGCCCTCTTCGTGTCGATCCCCGGGGAGCCGCCGACTGATGGCCTGCGCAAGCGGCTGGCCGAGCTGGGGTGGCAGGTGTGGCTCCCGGTGGCCAGGCCCGCGCGACAGCTGGCCTGGGTGGCCGATCCGGGCCCATCGGCTGCGGCCTGGGGGCTCCCCCGGCAACCGGCGCTGCCCGAGGCCCCCGAGGCCGGGGAGGTCGCACAGGCCGGTCCCGCGGTACCGGAATTCGACTTGGTCATCCTTCCAGCTCTGGCCGCGACCCGCGACGGCCGCCGCCTGGGCCAGGGCGGCGGCTACTACGACACCTGGCTGGCCACTGTGCCCGAGCACAGAGCCGGCGGCGCCCTGCGCGTGGCCATCGTGGGTCCCGGCGAACTCTTGGTGGACGTGCCAACCGACCCCCATGACCAGCCCGTGGACGTCGTGGTGGTGGCATGACCGCCGTGCTCGCGCTGCTGTCCAGCCTGTTGTGGGGCTCGGCGGACTTCCTGGGCGGGCTGAACAGCAAGCGGCTTCCCAGTCTGCTGGTGGTCGCCCTTAGCCAAACCGCCGGGTTGATCGCCGTGACCCTCGTGGCGCTCGTCGTGGGGGCCTGGCACGCCCCCACTGGCTACCTGCCCTGGGCCGTGCTCGCCAGCCTGAGCGGCGCGAGCGGGCTGGTCGTGTTCTACAAGGCCCTGGCTACAGGGAGCATGGGTGTCGTGGCGCCGATCTCCGGACTGTCCGGGCTCGTGCCACTCGCTGCGGGCCTCCTGGCCGGCGAGTCCTTCAGCACCTACCAGGCTCTCGGCGCCCTCGCCATCGGCGCCGGCGTGGTGCTGGCCAGCGGTCCGGAACTCAAGGCGGATACCGGGTGGAAGCCACTCGCGCTCGCAGTGCTGGCCGCGCTGCTGTTCGGCATCTCGATGCTGGCGATCGCGCGCGGTTCCGAGTACTCGGCCCTCATGACGATGACCGGGATGCGCGTCGTCTCAGTCAGCATCGTCGGGCTGGCGGCATTGATCGGATACCGGCGCGGGGCCTTCGGCAGGCCGAACCTGCGGCCCTACCTACCGGCGATCATTGCGCTGGGGATATTGGACGTCGGGGCCAACGTCGCCTTTGGGATGGCGGCCGACGAGGGTCCGCTCGTCGTTGCCTCGGTACTCGGCTCGCTCTACCCCGTCGTTACCGCAGTCCTTGCCGCGACCTTCCTACACGAGCGCTTGCGGCTCATCCAGTACGCGGGGGTGGCTGCCGCCATCGCCGGCCTGATGGTCGTAACGGCGGCGTGATCCGGCTCTCGGGGAGCCAGCCGGCGCCCTCGCCACGCGTCACCCATTGGTCAATATTTCCTGACCGGCAGGTACGCTGCTGCTAGCGCAACGCTGTTGCCACCGCCTGCCCCTCCGGCGGAACTCAACCAAGGGACTCATATGAGCATCGCTGAATTCCTCTGGTACGCACTGATGGTCTTCGCCTTCGTCGCGTACCTGTTCATCCTCTTCTTCATCCTGACCGACCTGTTCCGCGACCACAAGCTCAGCGGCTGGTGGAAGGCCATTTGGATCCTGTTCCTGGTCTTCTTCCCGTTCATCACCGCGCTGGTGTACTTGATCTTCCGCGGCAAGGGAATGGGCGAGCGCGCCCAGCAGGCGCAGTCGGATGCCATCGCGGCGCAGAACGCCTACATCAAGCAGGTCGCCGGCACGACGACTCCGGCCGACCAGATCTCCGGCGCGAAGGCGCTGCTCGATCAGGGCGCCATCACCCAGGAGGAGTTCGACAAGATCAAGGCGCAGGCCCTGGGCTCCTAGCCCGCCTCGCACTCAGCCGAAGGGCGTCGGCCCGGCAGTTGCCGGTCCGACGCCCTTCGTGCGTGCCTACGTCGTTACAGAGTGCGGCCGATCGCTATCCCTGGCGTGCTGCGTCGGTAATGGCCAGGAACGACGACACCAGCGACTCGGCCACGACGTCGCGGTCCACCGACGCTGGATCCCAGGCCAGGGCGACCTCCTCCAGGCCGACAAGCCAGCCGCGTACGAGCAGCGCCAGCAGCGGGTCATCGGCACGATCCGACGGCCAACCCGCTGCCTCGATCCAGATCGGCACGAGGGCCGTGCGCAGATCGTCGATCGTGGCGATCACCGCCGGGTCCCCACCCGCGGCCCCCCGCACGACCCGCACGTAGAGGTCGCGGCTGCCCTCGACTAGTCGCAGGTAGCCGTCGATCAAGGACCGCACCCGTTCCTGCGGAGTCTCCCCCGATGCCGCCCGCCGGCCCGAGAGCAGCCGCTGCCCTGCCCGCTGCACAACAGCCGCGTAGTAGTCGCTCTTGGTCGGGAAGTAGTGGAACAGCAGGGTGCGTGAGATTCCGGCGCGGTCGGCCACCTCGTCCAGGGCCAGCTCATGGATCGGCCGGTCCCGCAGCAGCTCCAGGCCGATCTCGGTCAGCTGCGCCTTCCGCTCGACCGCCGACAAACGGGATCGGCCGGCGGGTGACCCGCCGGCCGATCCACTGCCCGTCATAGTTCTGGGCGTCACTCGAACGTCGCGCCGGACTCCGCCATCGCCACCAGCGAGGCCGGCGGGGTGAACCGGTCGCCGTACGCCGCCGCAAGCTCCTGGGCGCGGGCCACGAAGCCGCCGACGCCGCCGGGGTAGCCGTTGATGTACTGCAGCACGCCGCCGGTCCAGGCCGGGAAGCCAATCCCGAAGATCGACCCGATGTTGGCCTCGGCCGTGCTGCGCAGCACACCTTCGTCCACGCACTTGACCGTCTCGATGGCTTCCGCGAACAGCATGCGGTCGGCCATGTCGGCGAAGGGGATGCGAGCCTCACCGCCGAACTTCGCCGGCAGCTCGGCCCACAGGCCCACCCGCTTGCCGTCGGCGTAGTCGTAGAAGCCAGCCCCGGCGGCACGGCCACCTCGGTCGTAGTCCACCACCATCGTGTCGATGACGGCGTAGGACGGGTGCTCCGGGTGCTCGGTGCCCTCGGCCTTGGCCGCCTCCTGCGCGGCCTTGCGGATCTTGCGCGCCAGGGTGAGCGAGACCTCGTCGAGCAGCGCCAGCGGCCCGGTCGGGTAGCCCGACTGCAGCGCCGCCTGCTCGATGCTGGGCGCAGCCACGCCCTCGCCGAGCATGGCGGCGGCCTCGCCCATGAAGGTGCCGATCACCCGCGAGGTGAAGAACCCGCGGCTGTCGTTGACGACGATGGGGGTCTTCTTGATCTGCAGGGTGACGTCGATCGCCTTGGCGATGGCCTCATCGCCGGTCTGCTCGCCGACAACGATCTCGACCAGCGGCATCTTGTCGACCGGCGAGAAGAAGTGCAGGCCGATGAAATCGGTCGGCCGGCTGACCCCCTCGGCCAAGCCGGTGACCGGCAGGGTCGAGGTGTTGGAGCACAGCAAGGCGTCAGGGGCCAGCACCGGCTCTACCTCGGCGAAGACCTTGGCCTTGAGCGCCGGGTCCTCGAACACGGCCTCGATGAGCAGGTCGGCGCCCTTGGCGTCGGCCACGTCGTCGGTAGCGGTGATCCGGCCGAGGACCTCGTCCCGGGCGGCCTCGGTCATCCTGCCGCGCGACACGGCCTTGTCCAGGATCGTCTGCGAATAGGCCTTGCCCTTCTCTGCGGACTCCTTCGACACATCCTTGAGGACGACCTCCATGCCGGCACGGGCGCAGGAGTAGGCGATACCCGCCCCCATCATCCCGGCGCCGAGTACGACGACCTTCTTGGCCGTGTACTTCGGGAAGCCCTCGGGCCGGGCGGAGCCCTTGTTGATGCCCTGCAGGTCGAAGAAGAACGCCTGGATCATGTTCTTCGACACTTGACCGGTGGCGAGCGCGACGAAGTACTGGGTCTCGATCTTCGACGCCGTGTCGAAGTCCACCTGGGAGCCCTCGACGGCGGCACCCATGATGGCCTCCGGGGCCGGCATCGGGGCACCCTTGAGCTGCTTGCGCAGATTGGCCGGGTAGGCGGGCAGCATGGCCGCGAACTTGGGGCTGGACGGCGTGCCCCCAGGGATCCGGTAGCCCTTCACGTCGAAGGGCTGCACCGACTCCGGGTTGGCCTTGATCCAAGCCTTGGCGGCGGTCAGCATGGCCTCCGGGGAGTCCACCACCTCGTCCACCAGGCCCACGGCCAGCGCCGCCTCGGGCGAGCGCTGCTGGCCCTGGAGCAGGATCTCCATCAGCGCCTTCTGCAGGCCGAACATGCGCACGGTGCGGGTGACCCCGCCGCCGCCGGGCAGCAGGCCCAGCGTGACCTCGGGCAGGCCGAGCTTGGAACCCTTCGCCGCCAACGCGACGCGGTGGTGGCAGG
This sequence comes from Candidatus Nanopelagicales bacterium, assembly GCA_044326505.1. Classification (GTDB taxonomy): domain Bacteria; phylum Actinomycetota; class Actinomycetes; order S36-B12; family UBA10799; genus JACJWR01. The sequence continues at coordinate 8,981 of JBIRBF010000100.1, forward strand.
CCAGCGCGATCTCCAGGCCGCCGCCGAGGGCGGAGCCGTTGATGGCCGCGACGACCGGCTTGCCGAGGGTCTCGATGCGACGCAGGTGGCCCTTCATCGCATCGATGTAGTTCTCCAACTCGGCCGCCTGCTCCGGCTGGGCGGAGCTGATCATGTTCAGGTCCCCGCCGGCGAAGAAGGTGTTCTTGCCGGAGGCGACGACGATGCCGGTGATGCTGTCGGCCTCCGCCACGATGCGGTCGGCGGTGGCGGCGAGACTGTTCTGGAACAGCTCGTTCATCGTGTTGGCGCCCTGGTTGGGGTCGTCCATGGTGAGCGTGAGGATGCCGTCGGCGTCGACGTCCCAGGCGATCATGTTGTCAGTCATGTGTGGCTCTCTCTCCTAGTCCGGGCCGGCTCAGACGCGCTCGACGATGGTGGCCAGGCCCATGCCGCCGCCGATGCACAGCGTCACCAGGCCGTAGCGGCCCCCGGTGCGCTCGAGCTCGTCGATCGTGGTGCCCAGGATCATCGCGCCGGTGGCGCCGAGCGGGTGGCCCATGGCCATCGCGCCGCCGTTGGGGTTGACCTTCGCGGGGTCCAGGTCAAGGTCCTTCATCCACTTGAGCACTACCGCGGCGAAGGCCTCGTTGAGCTCCCAGTGGTCGATGTCCTCCGGGCTCAGCCCAGCGGTCTTGAGCGCCTTGAGGGTGGCCGGAGTGGGACCGGTCAGCATGATCGTCGGGTCGGCGCCGGACACCGCGGTGGCGACGACGCGCGCCCTGGGCTTCATGTTGAACTGCTTGCCGACCTCCTCGTTGCCGATCAGCACCAGCGCGGCGCCGTCGACGATGCC
>JBIRBF010000085.1:0-11113 GCA_044326505.1 Candidatus Nanopelagicales bacterium
AGCTCAGCCCAGGTCTGCAGCAGGTAGGTCATGAGCAGCCAGTACAGGGCGGCCTTGTCGCCGTCGTCCCGGTAGGCCGACATGGGTATGACCAGCAGCAGCACCGAGATGCCGACCCCCACCAGGCCGATGGCGAACTTGATCGACGTGCGCGGGGCGCGGTCGGCCAGCTTGGTCCACGCGGCAGCGAAGATCGGCGCGAAGATGATGATGAAGAGCGGGTTCACCGACTGCAGCCAGGATGCCGGCATGTCCCAGGAGCCGATGCCCAGGTCGGTGACTTCCTCGGCGAAGATGTTCAGGGTCGAGCCGGCCTGCTCGAAGACCATCCAGAACGAGGCTGCGGCGAGGAACACCCACACGAAGGCGCGCACGTGGGAGCGCTCGCGCTCGGAGTAGTCCTTGCGCTTGAACAAACCGTAGAAGTACACGAAGGGCACGATCAGGATGAAGATCGTGATGGCGGTGGCCATGTGATCCATGAAGCTGCCGTCGGCGATGAGGCCGAGCAGCACGGCGATCACCACCACGGCCAGCACCGAGCCGGCGATGACCAGCAGGAAACGGTTGCGCTCAGCCTTGGAGGCGGGGTTGGGTGCGTGCACCCCGACGCCGCGGAAGTTCTTCCAGCCGAGCACGTATTGGATCACCGCCAGGGTCATGCCCAGCCCGGCGATCGCGAATCCCCAGTGGTAGCCGTGCCGATCGGCCGCCCAGCCCACGACTAGCGGGGCGAAGAACGAGCCGATGTTGATTCCCATGTAGAACAGTGAGAAGCCGGCGTCGCGACGGGTGTCGGTCTCGTCGTAGAGGTCACCCACCATGGCCGAGATGTTGGGCTTGAGTGCACCGGTGCCCAGGGCGATGAGCAGCAGGCCGATCCAGAACGTCATCTCGAACGGTGCGGCCATGAAGTAGTGGCCGAGCGCAATCACGATGCCGCCGTAGAGGACCGTGTTGCGGGCGCCCAGCAGCCTGTCCGCGATCCAGCCGCCGGCAATCGGCGTCAGATAGACCAATCCCGAATAGGCGCCATAGATGGCGATCGCGGTTCCGTTGTCGATGCCCAGGCCGTGGGGCTTGCCGTCCTCGCTCACGAGCGGCGCCGTTAGGTAGAGCACCAGCAGCGCGCGCATGCCGTAGTAGGAGAACCGCTCCCACATCTCGGTGAAGAACAGCGTCGACAGCGCCCGGGGCTGCCCGAAGAACGCCCTGTCGGACGAACTCGGAACCGGTGCGGTTTCAGTTGCCATGGCCGCACACTAGACCGTTCAGGGTGCGGTTTTCAGCCTCCCCGACTAGTGCGCGTACGTGACCATGAGGTGGGCCCTGGCCAGCGTGTGGGCCGCCAACTGGAATCCTCCGACTGTGGCGGGTTCGTCGCCAGTGAGGCCCAGATCGTCGGTGTCGAGCGCGTGGACGGTGAAGTAGTAGCGATGGTGGTGATCCCCGGGCGGGGGAGCCGGACCGTCGTAGTTGGAGGAGTCGAAGTCGTTGCGCAGCATGACGGCGCCCTCGGGAAGGGCAGCGCTGCCCGATGATCCGGCCCCGGCCGGCAGTTTGGTGCAGTCGGCGGCCAGGCCGAACAGCAGCCAGTGCCACCAGCCCGACGGGCTCGGTGCGTCGGGGTCGAAGACGGTGACGGCGAAGCCTTTGGTGTCCGCGGGGAAGCCGCTCCAGCTCAAGTGCGGCGACGTATTGCCGCCGCCGGCGCCTGAGTAGACGTGCGCCATCGGAATCTGCTCGCCGTCGACCAGATCCGGGCTCGTGAGCGTGAAGTCGGGACGCGGCGGCTGGTGGTCGAAGGGAGCGGGGGGACGGGTGCGCTGCAGATCCATGGTCCTACCTTGCCACTGCTGTGCGTGGCCCGCGGCGCAAGCCGAGCCTGTCGGGCGTGGGCTCCCGAATCGTGTCGGGCCGGCTGTGTAGCCTGGCACGGCAGGTGGCCGGGTCGAGTGTGCGGAGGTCGAGTGAAGAAGGCGTTGTTGGCCATCCTCGGTGTGCTCCTCTTGCTGCTCGGTATTGCCGCCGCGGTGGCCAGTGGCTTGGCGATCTCCGTGTTCGGGACCAAAGGCGAGCACACGACGGCGGTCGCACCGGTCAATACCGACACGCCCGCCCTCTACGTACGTTCGTTCAACGTCGAGCGGACCGAGGGCCCGCAGGAGCACCTGGACCTGCGTGTCGTCGTCACTAGTGCCAACGGCAAACAGGTCTTCGTCGGACTTACCCCGCCGGACAAGGCACAGGCCTACCTGCGCGGCGTCCCCTACGACTCCGCCTCGAAGATCGCCAATGGCGTGTTCGAGGTCAAGCCGGTCCCTGGGCTGATCGTCCCCGCTCCGGCCCCCGAGCAGCAGACGATCTGGACGCTCTCCGATTCCGGCACCACAGCCACGCTGCCCTGGGACGGTCAGCAGGGGTCCGAGGTGCTCGTCGTCATGAACGCAGACGGCAGCGCCGGAGTGCAGGCTGACATCTCGGCCACGCTGTACCGGGCGAATCTGGGCGCAATGACGATCGGCCTTGGCGTGGTCGGTGCGCTGGTTGCGGTCCTGGGCGTGGTCCTGCTCGTGCTGGCCGTTCGCTCCGGGGGCAAGGCCTCCCGCGCGTCGGCCTGACGCTAGCGTGACCCTGTGGAGGTCCAGCAGACTGCGGTGACGACCGACCGCGTGCTGACGTGGCCCAACGCCCTCAGCATGCTGCGACTGCTGGGCGTTCCGGTCTTCCTTTGGCTGATCCTCGTGCCGAAGGCGGACGGCTGGGCGATTGTGCTGTTGGCCGTGTCTGGATTGACCGACTTCCTCGACGGCTACCTGGCGCGCAGGTTAAACCAGATCTCTCGGGTGGGGCAACTGCTCGACCCGATTGCCGACCGGCTGTACATCGTCGCAACCCTGATCGGATTGCTGCTGCGCGACATCGTGCCGCTCTGGTTCGTAGTGCTGCTGCTCGGCCGCGATGTGGTGATGGTGGTGGTCCTCGCACTGCTCAAGCGCGTTGGCATCACTGGGCTTCCGGTGCACTTCGTGGGCAAGGCCGCGACGTTCTGCCTGCTGTACGCGTTCCCGCTGCTGCTGCTGGGTGACGGGCCAGCCGGTTGGCAGACGGTGTGCCGGGTCGTTGGCTGGGCGTTCGCGATCTGGGGCACGGCGCTGTACTGGTGGGCGGGATTGTTGTACATGGAGCAGGCGAGACGCATCCTCGCCGCGCGCCGCCGGACCGTACCGGTGCACTGAGCCGGACATGCAGAAGGGCACGTGATGAAGGCAGTGGTGATGGCCGGGGGCACGGGCACTCGATTGCGCCCGCTGACCACGTCGTGGCCCAAACCGCTGCTGCCGGTGGCGGGTCGGCCGTTGCTCGAGCATCTGCTGTTGCTGCTCTCCCGCCACGGAGTGCGGGATGCGGTCATCACCGTGCACTATCTGGCGCCGCTGATCCGGACCTACTTCGGATCGGGCGCCGAACTGGACATGCGTCTGACCTACGTCACGGAGCCGGAGCCGATGGGCACGGCGGGCAGCGTCAAACTCGCGGCGGAAGCGTTGCGCGACGAGCCCTTTCTGGTCATCTCCGGCGACGGCCTGACGGACGTGGACCTGACGGCGCTGATGGACTTCCACCGCGATCGCGGCGCCATGGTGACGATGTGCCTCGCGCGCCGGGCGGATCCCTCCGGGCTCGGGTTGGTCGTCACCGACGACTCCGGCCGCGTGCGCCGCTTCCTCGAGAAGCCCGGTTGGGGACAGGTGTTCGCCGACACCGTCAACACCGGCATCTACATCGTGGACCCATCCGTCCTGGCCGGGATCGAGACCGGCGGCCCGGTGGACTGGTCCCGGGACGTGTTCCCCCGTCTGCTCGCCGAAGGGGTGCCGATCTACGGCTACATCACGGACGCCTACTGGGAGGACGTGGGAACGCTCGAGGCCTACCGGGCCGTCCAGGCTGATGCGCTCGACCGGCGGGTGCGCGTCGACATTCCTGGCCATGAGGTGGATCCGGGGATCTGGTTCGGGACTGGGGTCGATGTGAACCCGGGCGCAACCCTGACAGGTCCGATGGTGGTGGGCGACCATTCGCACATCGGACCTGGCGCGGTCGTGTCGGAGTACAGCGTGATCGGGCGCAACGCCATCATCGGTTCGCAGGCCAAGGTCGAGCGCGCGGTCTTGCTGGACAACGTCTATCTCGGGCCGAGCGCCCATGTCCGGGGTTGCGTCATCGGACGCGGATCCGACGTGCTTGACCGGGCGCAGGTCGAGGATGGCTCGGCGGTCGGCGAGGGTTGCCGGCTGGAGGCAGAGTCGGTGGTCACTGCCGGTGCGGATGTCTATCCGCACAAGACGATCGCCGCCGGTGAGGTGGTCACCGACAGCGTTCTGTGGGAGGCCCGCTCGCCGCGGCAGATGTTCTCCGGCGAGCACTTCGATGGCGTGGTCAACATCGACATCACGCCAGAGGTCGCTGCACGCGTCGCGGGTGCGTACGCGACGATCCTGCCTAAAGGTGGGTGCGTCGCGGTCGCCCGCGATCACTCGGCTCCGGCGCAGGCGGTCAGTCTTGTGCTCATCGGTGCCCTGGCGGCGGCGGGACTGAGCGTGCACGTGCTCGGCACCTGCCCCGTGCCGGTGGCCCGTACGCACGTGGGGCGCCACTGCGACGGGGGCATCATCGTCTGTACGTCGCCTGGTCGGCCCGAGCGACAGCTGCTCATGTTCCTGGACGCGCACGGAGTCGATATCGACCTACGGACCCGCCAGGACCTGGAGCGGGTGATGAATCGCCACGACATCATGCGCTCGGCGCCGGATGAGGTCGGCGAGGTTCTTGCCCCGATAGGGGCGGTGGAGGACTACGTATCGACAGTCCTGTCCGCGATCGACATGAACGGTGTGCGCGATGCCGGGCTGCGGCTGGTCGTCGACACCGCTGGCGGCCCGTGCGTGACTGTGCTGCCCGAGCTCATGGCGAGCCTCGACGTTGATGTCCTCAACGTCAACGCGAGGTTGACACCGCTTAACCCCACCGAAGTCGATGACGAGAAGGAGGAGGCGCTGCGGCGCCTGGGTCAGATCGTTGCGTCATCGCGAGCCGCGCTCGGCGTGCGGCTGAGTCCGACCGGCGAGCAGCTGTCGATCGTCGACGAAACCGGCCGAGTGCTCAGCGACGACCGGGCCCTGCTGGTCGTGCTCGACCTGATCGCCGCCGAGCGCCGCTACGGCGCGGTGGCGCTGCCCGTCACGGCGACCCGTGTGGCGGAGCGGGTGACCAGCTACCACGGCGTCGGTGTGATCCGCACACCCACCGGCCCGCAGGCGCTCGCCGCAGCCAGTACCGCCGAGGGCCTGATCATGGCGGGCGACGCCGACGGCGGGTTCGTGATCCCAGCCGCCGGTCGCTTTCCGGACGCGATGGCGGCACTTGTGGCGCTCTTGGGACTCATCGCCCGAACCCGCATTTCGCTGCGCCAGATCGACACACGTATTCCCTCCACGACGCTGCTGCGGGCGCGGGTGGCGACGCCGTGGGCGCGGAAGGCCGTCGTCATGGCAGAGGTGCGCCGGGCCGCCGGTGATCTGCCCGTGGATGTGACCGAGGGCGTGCGCGTCACGGAGTCGGATGACTCCTGGGTGCTGGTCTCGGCGGACCCCAGCGCAGCATCGATACGGCTCTGGGTGGAGTCGTACGACGACAGTCGGGCGCACGATTTGATGGAGCGCTGGAAGGCGGTGGTCCGCGACGCCGCCGCGGAGTCCCCCGCCGCGGCGGGGGAGGCTCGCTAGTCCTCGCGCGCGCGTTAGGCTGTGCCCATGACGCCAGCGGAGCTTTGGTACACCCGCGAGCACGAGTGGCTCGCGCTGCAGGAGGACGGCACGGTTCGGGTCGGCATCACCGACTTCGCCCAGGACACTCTGGGGGGCATCGTCTTCGTCGCGCTGCCCAACGTGGGCGACGTCCTGGCGGCTGGTGCCTCCTTCGGCGAGGTCGAGTCGCACAAGAGCGTCAGCGAGGTCTACGCCCCGATCGCGGGCACGATCACGGCACGCAACGACGCTGTCGAGACTGCGCCGGAGACCATCAACGACGATCCCTATGGTGCCGGCTGGCTGGTGGAGATCCGCCCGGCGTCGGAGGTATCGGCGGCGGAGTTCCTGGACGCGGCCGCCTACGACGCGCTGGCCGGCAACTAGCCGCCGACCGGCCAGAGCTGAACGGAGACCGACGCATGACATGTCCCAACTGCGGTGCATCGGTCCCACCCGAGGCGCGCTTCTGCAGCAACTGTGGGACCCCGCTGGCCGGAGTGGATGCAACCGGGCCGCTGCGCGCGGTCGCAGGCCTGGAGGACACCGGCGCCCATGCGCCCGTCGCCGGCGAGGACCAGAGCTACGCCGTCCTCGTGGTGCGCCGCGGTCCGGGCGAAGGCACCGCCTACACCCTGGAACACCCGGTGGTGAAGGTCGGTCGCGGACCTGACCAGGAGGTCTTCCTGGACGACATCACGGTCTCGCGGCAGCACGCCGAGATTCGCTCCACCCCCGCGGGCTGGGTGATTGTGGACCTCGGTTCGCTGAACGGCACCTATCTCAACCGCCAGCCGGTGACCGAGGCCCAGCTGAGTTCGGGCGATGAAGTGCAGATCGGCAAGTACCGCTTCCGCTTCATGTCGGGCGCGCCGGCCGATCAGTGAGCGAGCTCGTGGGGATCGGCGCCGTCATCGCCGACCTGCAGGTGGAGTTCCCGCAACTGACGGTGTCGAAGGTGCGGTTCCTGGAGGCGCAAGGGCTGCTTTCCCCTGCGCGCACCAAGGCCGGCTACCGCAAGTACTCGCAGACCGATCGTGACCGGTTGCGGTACATCCTGCGCTCGCAGCGCGATCACTTCTTGCCGCTCAAGGTCATCGCCGAGCACCTCGACGCGATGGAGCGAGGCCTCGAGCCGCCGCCGCTGGTAGATCCGGCGCCGCAGCCACCGGCCGACGCGGCCGATGCCCCGGTGGCGGCCACGGGCGCGGCGGACGTACGACTGAGCGAGGCGGAACTGCTGCGACTGTCCGGTCTGGCTCCGGCGGACCTGAAAGAGGCGCAGGAAGCTGGATTCGTCACAGTCGGTGGGGACGGGTTCTTCGGGGTCGCTGACCTCGAGGCGGCCAAGTCCATCGCCGGGCTGCAGGGTTTCGGCTTGACCGTGCGGCACTTGCGGGGAGTCCGCCTGGCGGCCGAGCGGCAGATCGGCATCATCGATCAGGTCGTGGCTGGATCGCGGCCGGAGCCTGCCGCGCGCACCGCCACGGCGCTGGACGTGGCGGCACTCACCCGACGGCTGGCCGATGCGCTGGTGTCTTCGCACGTTCAGCGCGAGTACGGACAGCACGCCTGACCAGCCGTGCAGGGGTAGAGTCGGGTCATGGAACCGCTTGAGGTCGTGGGCGTGCGAGTGGAGATGCCGTCCAACCAACCTCTCGTGCTGCTCCGGGAAGTCGGCGGCGAGCGATACCTGCCGATCTGGATCGGCGCGGTGGAGGCCACTGCCATCGCTTTCGCGCAGGAAGGCGTCGAGCCGCCCCGCCCGCTCACTCACGATCTACTCAAGGACCTCCTGGACGCGCTGGGCCGGACCGTTCGCCAGGTGCGGATCACGGACCTGCTCGATGGTGTCTTCTATGCAGTCATCGACTTGGGTGACGGAGTCGAGGTGAGTGCCCGGCCCAGCGATGCCATCGCCCTGGCCCTTCGCTGCGATGCGCCGATCCTGGGTGCCGATGAGGTACTCGAGGCCGCGGGGGTGCCGGTGGCCGATGACGAGGAGGACGAGGTCAAGGCGTTCCGGGAGTTCATTGAGAATGTCAGTCCGGAGGATTTCGAACGAGGTGATGGTTGAGGCCATTTCGACCTCAACTCTAAACTGTTACTAGATAGTTACACTTACACCGTGGAGATTTCCTCGGTGTGTCTTGGGCGAATGTCGTTGACGGGGGTGGACCCGCTGCCTAGCCTGCAATCGTGCAGGTTGGTCGGGTACCTCCCGGTCGACTGGTGAGGAGGCGGCAGATGACGGGCACCGACGAGTCGGGCAGCGATGGCACGCTGGGTCCTGTGGCCATGGGTGCCGACGCAGGCACGGTCGGGACCGGCCATCAGGAGACCCTCTTCGACCTCGACGATCAGCCGGCCGACGGGATCGGCTACCGCGGGGCGACGGCCTGCGCTGCGGCCGGCATCACCTACCGCCAGCTCGACTACTGGGCCCGGACGAGCCTGCTTGTCCCGAGCATTCGATCCGCGAAGGGCTCCGGCAGTGCGCGGCTCTACTCCTTCCGCGACATCCTGGTGCTTCGGGTGATCAAGCGACTACTGGATACCGGAGTGTCGCTGCAAAACGTGCGGAAGGCCGTGGACCACCTGCGCGAGCGAGGTGTCGAGGACCTTTCGGAGATCACATTGATGAGCGACGGGGCCACGATCTTCGAGTGCGTCACCGAGGACGAGGTCATCGACATCATGCGCGGCGGCCAGGGCGTGTTCGGCATTGCCATCGGTCGCGTGCGCTCCGAAGTCGCGGGGACCCTGGCTCGATTCCCACAGGAGAACCTCGACGGCGAGGTCGTGCTGCCGGACGGCATCACCGACGAGCTCGCCGCTCGGCGGTCGCGCAAGACCGGCTGACCGCCGCGCCTGAATCGCGGTCCGAAAGCCTCGGCGTATCCTTGCCCCGATGAATACGCCAGCCCAACTGCAGCAGACCGCAGCCGGTGCGCCGGCTTTCCTCGACCGACATGTGGGGCCGCGCGCCCGCGACGTCAGCACCATGCTGGCTGCGATCGGGGTCGACACCCTGGACGCGCTCATTGATGCTGCCGTCCCGCAGGGTATTCGCACCGGTGTGCCCGACCTTCCGCCTGCGCTGAGCGAGGTGGAGGTAACCGCCGAACTGCGTCGTATCGCGGCGGCCAACACCCCGCTGACTGCCATGATCGGCATGGGCTACTACGGCACCCACACTCCGGCCGTGATCCGTCGCAACGTGCTCGAGGATCCGGGCTGGTACACCTCGTACACGCCCTACCAGCCGGAGATCTCGCAGGGCCGTCTGCAGGCTCTGCTGATGTTCCAGGACGTTGTCGCCGACCTGACCGGGTTGCCGTTGGCCAGCTCGTCGCTGCTGGACGAGCCGACTGCGGCGGCCGAGGCGATGGCGCTGGCCCGAAGAGTGTCGACGGTCAAGTCGAGCCGGTTCGCCGTGGACCTCGACACCCACCCCCAGACGCTCGCCGTGATCGCTACGCGCGCCGAGCCGATCGGCATCGAGATCGAGCTCTACGATCCGCGCACCGAACAGCCGCCGACGGGCGTCTTCGGGGCTCTGCTGAGCAACCCGGGCTCCAGCGGGGTGGTCTGGGATGCCGCTGCGGCCATCGACTCGCTGCACGAGGGCGGGGCGATTGTCGCAGTGGCGACCGACCTGCTCGCCTGCGCAGTGATCCGACCGCCGGGGGAGCAGGGTGCCGACATCGCGATCGGTTCTGCCCAGCGGTTCGGGGTGCCGATGGGCTTCGGCGGTCCGCACGCCGGTTTCATGTCGGCGCGCGAGAGCTTCGCCCGGTCGCTGCCCGGTCGTATCGTCGGCGTCAGCGTCGATGCAGACGGGCGGCCGGCCTATCGGCTGGCCCTGCAGACCCGTGAGCAGCACATCCGTCGCGAGCGGGCCACCAGCAACATCTGCACCGCCCAGGTGCTCTTGGCGATCGTCGCCGGAATGTACGCCGCCTACCACGGACCTGACGGTCTGCGCGCCATCGCGGCCGACGTGGCAGGCAAGGCGGCGCGCCTCGGCCGCGCGCTATCGGACCTGGGGGTGGAGCTCGAGCACGAGTCCTTCTTCGACACGGTCACGGCGCTCGCGCCGGGCCGAGCGGCGCAGGTCGTCGCGGCGGCGCGGGCGCGTGGGGTCGACCTTCGGCTCGTGGACGCCGACCGCGTGGGCATCGCAGTCGACGAGACCACTTCGGCGGATTCGCTGAACGCCGCCGTGAGTACCTTCTCGGACGTGTGGGACGGTTCTGCCGCGGACCTGACAGATGCCGCTGAGCCGGCCTTCCCACCAACTCTGGCCCGAACATCGGAGTACCTCACCCACGAGTGGTTCGCCGAATTTCGCAGTGAGACCGCCATGATGCGGCTGCTGCGGCGGCTGTCCGACCTTGACCTTGCACTGGATCGCACCATGATCCCGCTGGGCTCCTGCACCATGAAGCTCAACGCAGCCACCGAGATGGAGCCCATCACCTGGCCCGGTTTCGCCAACGTTCACCCCTTCGCGCCGGCCGACGAGAGCCAGGGCTACGCCGAGCTGATCACGTCGCTGGAGGCTTGGTTGGCCGCAGTGACCGGCTACGACGCCGTCTCGGTGCAGCCGAACGCCGGCAGCCAGGGCGAGTTCGCAGGGTTGCTGGCGATTCGCGCCTACCACGCGTCGCGCGGCGAGGTGAACCGTGACGTCTGCCTCATCCCGTCGAGCGCGCACGGAACGAACGCCGCGAGCGCGGTTATGGCAGGTCTGCGGGTGGTGGTGGTGGCCTGCGACGACCACGGCAACGTCGATATCGACGATCTGCGCGCCAAGATCGACGCCCACGCCGGCAACTTGGCTGCGCTCATGATCACCTACCCGTCCACCCACGGCGTCTACGAGGAGACCGTGCAGGAGGTCTGCGGACTGGTCCACGCTGCGGGCGGCCAGGTGTACCTGGACGGCGCGAACCTGAACGCGCTGGTGGGCCTGGCCGCACCGGGCGCCTTCGGGGCGGACGTGTCGCACCTGAACCTGCACAAGACCTTCTGCATCCCGCACGGCGGGGGCGGTCCAGGCGTGGGACCGGTCGCGGTGCGGGCGCACCTGGCGCCGTTCCTGCCCGGCCACCCGCTGCGGCCCGACGCAGGCCCGGCCGGCCGGGGCTTCGACGACGGCGGCGTCGGGCCCGTCAGCGGCGCGCCGTGGGGCAGCGCCGGGGTGCTTCCGATTCCTTACGCCTACATCCGCATGATGGGCGCTGAGGGACTGCGGGAGGCCACACGGGTCGCGATCCTGTCGGCGAACTACCTGGCTG
>JBIRBF010000009.1:0-29754 GCA_044326505.1 Candidatus Nanopelagicales bacterium
CGGCGGCGGCCACCAGCGCGAGGTTCATAACCCGACCCTACCCGCGGACAGGGCCGTCAGGGCTACTGCTGCACCTGCTGAGGGTTGATGGCGATGAGTTGGGAGTACAGCGGCGGCAGGCCTGCGATCACCTGCCGAAGCTGATCGACAGTGCCGTTCGCCGGCGGGTCGTAGAACTGGAAGTTCGTCGCGGCGGTCTGCCCCGGCAGCTTTCCTTCCACCGCAGAGCCATACGCCCCCAGATCCTCGATGGTCGTGGTGGCGGCCGGGTCGGGCGCCTCGAGCCAGACGAAGGTCCCGTACTTCGGGCTGGTGATGGTCTTCTGCGCGATTGCCGACGTGGCTGGGTTGTTGACCAAGTCGAAGCGCGTGATCGAGTAGCCCTGGAGAACAGCCATCATGGCCGTCGCGACCGGACTCGTCGCAGGATCGTTTGCGGCCGCCGACACCAGGTTGCCGAACGGGTCGACGAAGGCGACCGCGTTGGTGGCGCCCGGCGTGGCGCTCCGCAGCGACCCCAGCAGCGACTTGAGCGCCGCGTCTGGCTTCTGGAAGTCAGCCAGCTTGAGCGTAAACGCGCCTGGGTAGGCCTTCTGGAAGGCCGCCACAACGGCAGCGGCGGCGGGATCAACGGCGGGATCGGTCAGCGCCGACGGCTCGATGCCGGTCTGTTTGCGGGACGTCCGCACTGCGTCGGCGCTGTCCTGGTAGATCGTCTCGCAGCCTGCGAACGTGGCGGGTTCCAGCTGATCCTTCGCAAATGCCACGGACTGGCTGCCCTGGAAGGCTCGGCCATCCCTGACCGCGTAGTACCCGAAAGTGGCGAGGGCCTTCTGCCGCGGCCCGTCGGGCAGATCGTCGAAGGTGCCCTTGCCGGTGTAGTTGATGCCGGAGAACGTGTCCATCGCGACCACCCCGGCGTTCATACCGGCCGTCAGGATCGTGCCGGTGCACATCGCGCAGGGGTCCAGCGACGTGACGACGGTGAGCTGCGCGGGCTCGGGCAGTTTGAGCTTCTCGCGATTGGCGAAGTACCAGTAGACGAGTTGGCGCTCGCCGTGCGCCGTGGGGTCGTAGGTGAAGGTCTTGCCCGCTGTGGCCTGGGCTGCGGGGGCGACCTGCTGCACGACTCGGTTCGGCAGGTGCATGAGCACCTCACCGGTGTCCGTGCGGATCAGCGCACCCGCGATCCCGTAGCTACCTGCGTCGGCGGCCTGCCGCGCCTGCCACTCCACCAGCGCCGCAGCCTGCTCGGCCGAGGTCACGCGGGCAGTGCTCGTGGGCGAGGGGATATCGGGCATGGGCGTGGTGGAGGCGCTCCCCGAAGCGCTGGCTGCTGGTTGGGAGCCTTTGCCGCAGGCAGCCAGCGCCAGAGCCCCTGCTCCGGCCAGGCCCCATTTGAGCACCGCGCGCCGGCTGGGTTGCTGATAGGTCATGGGGCCGCGGTCCCTTCGCTGAAGTCTCGATCGAAAAGGGCATCGATCCGTGCGACCGAATCCGGATCGGTGACGAGCGCGCCGAGTTCTCGCTCGGTATTGAGCGACTCGGCCAGGAAGGGGTTGACCGAGCCCAGATACGCCACGGCGTCAGAGCGGCCGGCATCGGCCACGATCGTCTTGGTGTGGATGTACATCGGCTTGCCGTCTGGGAAGGGATCCTTGGGCGCGAACACGATCTCGACGCCCGCGGGCTCGAGCAGCTCGGCCACCTTCGGGTCGAACCCCTGCTTGTTGCCGATCATCCGCACCTTCACGCCGGCCTTGGCGCGGTCCAGGATCGGCTGCACCAGCACCGAGTCGACGGGGATCTGCTGCTCGTAGATGTCGAGCGAGCCCTCGGCCCCGTTGATGAGCTCGAGCAGCGCCTGCTCGGAGTTGCCGGGATTGGTGAAGGTGTCTGCCCCGGGAGACCAGATCAGGTCGGACTGCCGCCGAGGCGGCCACTGGGCATACGGCGGCCAATCCGCATCGAAGTACGCTCCGATCTCGGCCACGTCGGCCGGATCGGTCACGAGCGCGGCCATCCCCCGGGTACCGCCCTCGTCGGCGTTGGTGGTCTCGGGCCCGAAGTACCCCGGCGCGAAGTTGAAGTCGCTCACCAAGGCCTTACCCCCCGGCTGACCATCGTCGAGCACGAGCACTTTGGCGTGGTAGTAGCTGAACTGCGGGTTGCTCAACTGGGCATCAAGGCCCTTGGCCTGCAGCGCCGCGACGACCTGGGCATTCTCCTGCGGACCAGTCAGCGGGAACTCGGTGCGCGACACCATCACCCGCACGGCCACGCCACGGCTCTGCGCGGCGAGCAGGGCATCGATGAAGGGGGCGTAGTCCGGGTCGATCTCGTAGGTACCGACGTCGATCGACGTGGTGGCCGAATTGATCAAGTCCACCACCGGCGCCACCCCATCGTCGGGCTCCACGATGGCGAGCTTGATGGACGAGTTGGGCGTGGCACCGCCGGGCATCGGCGTCGTACCGGTTTCGCTCGCGGCGCCACCGCAGGCGGATAGCAGCCCCGCCGCTGCCAGAACCGCGACCGCGAAGGCTAGCGCGCGCGTCCGCCGCCGGTTCATGGGCTCTTCGTGGCGCTTGCCGCCGCCCCTGAGGCGCTCTGGCTGGTGCCGCTGCTACTCGGGCTGGCCGACGCCTGGTTGTCCTGGCTGCGGTTGAAGTCGGTGTCGAAGGTCGAATGGATCTGGTCGATAGCCTTCCCGTCCTTAACCAGGGTCCCAAGCTCCAGAATCGCCTCGAGCGACTCGTTGATGAACTGGTTCTGCGAACCGACGAATGCCACCTGTCCGGATTGCCCGTAGTCGGCGACCATCGACTTCGAGTGCACGTACATCACCGCGTCCGGGGTCATCGCGTTGGTGGGATCGAACTTGACCTCGGCACCGGCTTTGCGCAGCGTCTCGATAGCTGCCGGCGGCTGGCCCGAGGAGTTGGCGATCACCCGAACCTTGACGCCCGCCTTCGCCCGATCTGCGACGTGCTGCAGCAGGAAGGAGTCGTCCTGGATGGTCTCGGCGTAGATGTCCAGGGTCTTCTTTGAGTTGTCGATGAAGTCGGTGAGTGCCGCCACGGAGTTGCCCACCGGGGAGTACTCGATTCCGCTCGGGCTCCACAGCAGGCTGGCCCGGTTGGATACCGGCCACGGTGCGAAAGGGGGCCAGTTGGCGTTGAAGTAGGCGCTGATCGTCGCGAGGTCCTCGGCGTTGGAGTCGACCACGGCGAACCCTCGGGCACCCACCGGGCCGTAGGCGTTGGGCCCGAAGTAGCTGGCCTGCAGGTTCCAGTCCGAGATCATGGCCCTCGCCGTTGGTTGGCCGGCGTCGATGATGATCGCCTTCTCGTGCCCGTAGTGGAACTCAGGCCGGCTCAGCTGGGTCTGGATGCCCAGCGCATTGAGCTGCTCGGCAACCTGCACCTGGCTGGCATTGCCCTCAGCCGGGTTCGACTGTCCCACCAACTGACGCGAAATCGACACGCGCACGGGGACGCCGCGGGCGACCGCCGCCTTGAGCGCATCGACCACCGGCGTGAAGGTCGAGTCGATGCGATAGGTCGAGATGTCGATGGAGGTCGTCGCCGAGTTGAGGAAGTCGACCACCGGAGCTACCCCGGCATCCGGCTCGATGCTGTTGAGCACGATGTCCTGCGCAGGCGTGACCTGGTCGTCGGCCGGCGGGGTGTAGGAAGCTGTGGGCATCTCGACCGAGGGGCTGGCCGACCCGGTCGTCGCGCCAGCGGCCGAACCGGACCCCGCGGACCCCGAGCTTGCGGAACCGGTGCCCGCCGATCCGCACCCTGCGAGCAGCAGCACAGCGGCGGCGCAGGCCGCTGTCAGGGTCGCGGGGCGCAGGAGGGGCAGTCGCAATCCCGGATGCTCGCCCATGCTCACGAGATCGGCCCGCACTTGCCGATGGGCGATCCGAGCCGCTCCGCCGGACCGGTGGGAGCAGACTGTGGCTGCTGCTCGTCGCCCAGGGGGGCGCTGACCTGGTTCCAGGCCGCCGGAACGGTCGAGGGGGTGGCGGTGTTCTGCGTGGATCCGAAATCTCCGTCGAAGGTCGTCACGATCGTCTGGGCGACCGGGGTATCGGCCGCACCTAGCGGCAGGCCCAGCTCTCGGTTGAACTGCAGCGAGGGGTCACTGAAGTTCTCCGAGCCGACGAAGCCCTGCTTGAAGGTGCCGTCGGAACCGTTGACGGTGATGGACTTGGCGTGGATGTACAGCGCCTCGGGAACCACGGCCTGGGGCGCGAAGAGCGTGACCTTTGCCCCCTGGCCGGCCAGGGTCGTCAGGTTGGTCATCGAGGGGCTGGGTTTGCCGCTGCTGCTCGGCTGCCCGTACGTCATGACGATCCGCACCTCCGCACCGCGCTGGAGGGCCGCCGTGACAGCAGCGACCATGCCCGGAGAGGTGAACTCCTCGTTGTAGATCCGCACGATATCGCCTGCGCCGGACTTGTTGATCACAGCCGCTTGGTAGTCGTAGGAGTTCCCCTGGTCCACCGGTGCCGGATCGGTTGCCCTCTGGCCGCCGAAATAGCCCTGCGCCACTGGCGGGTACTGGCCGACTTGTTCTGGGTACAGCCCCGTCGTGCCATTGCTCCAGACCAGGTCAGCGCTGGACTTCAGATCGTTCGTGACGCTCGGGCCGGCGCAGCTGAAGTCCGAGCTGTAGACGGTCTGGGCCTGACCGATCAGAGCCTGGTCGGACGAGGTCACGTAGAAGTCGCGGGCCGAGTAGAAGGGCTGGGTCTTGAAGGACTGGAAGTTGCCGGTGGACACCAACAGCCGCGCGGTCTGCGGCAGTGAGCCGGCCGGAACGGGGGCGCCGCTGCCGTCGGCCGCGTCGATGATGACCGTCTTCTGGTGGGTGATGTTGAAGTTGTCGCTGGCCCAGTTGGTCTGCACGCTGCCGGCCGGGACGTTCGCCGCAGTTGCTGCCGCCTGCAGTGCCTTCGCCGCCTGCCCGTTGTACTTAACGTTGCTGGCGTTGTAGCCGTCGAGGATGAGCCTCACCTTGACGCCGCGCTGCATGGCGGCCACGAGCTTCTGCTGCAGCGTGGCATCGCTGAACTGGTAGACGACGATGTCTACCGAGCTCGTGGCCGAATCGATCGCGTCGTAGAGGGCCTGCCCCTGGGAGTCCGGCTGCACAGTGATGACCTCGCCGGCGGGCACCGCTGCCGCTCCGGTGGCGGCGTCGGCCTTGGCCTGGGGCGGTGCGGTGGAACTGCTCGCGTCCGAGGCGCCGGACGAACCCGCGCAGCCGGCCAGGGCCAGGATCAGTGGAACTCCGAGCGCCGCCAGGCGAAGGACTGTTGGCTGCTTCATTCTCATGTCTCCGAACCTATGCTGGGCCTGACGTCCGACTGGACACATTCTGTGACGGCAACGTAACTCTTGCGGTTCCCTTCGCGCCACTCGCTGGCCCAAGATGGGCCAGCGACACCAGCGCTTGTCCGAACGGAGGTGGGATGTCCAGCACCAGCCACCGCGGCGCGCTTCGACGGGCGGCGGCCGCGGCTAGCTGCGTTGCGATCGCCGCCATGCTGCTCGGCGCCTGCACTTCGACCTCTGAGTCGGCCGCGGGCAGCCCCGCCCCGAACGATGCGCGTCTACCGGTGGCCTTCGCGCTCACGCGCGACGCCGAGGGCCTGTACTCGGCGGCGATGGAGCGCTCCACCCCAAGTGATCCCGCCTTTCGGACCTGGCTCGACGCCGCGCAGATCGCCGATCGGTTCGGCGCTCCGGCGCAGGCCGCGCAGCGCGTCCTCGCCGAGGCCAGCCGGGCTGGATTCCAGGGATCGATAGACCCGACCCGGGGGTTGATCACCGGCACCATGACCACCGCCCAGGCGGAACGTCTGCTGGGGGTGACGATGCAGACGGTGCCGGTAGGGACCAGCCAGGTGATCAAACCGTCGGCACCCCCTACGGTTCCGCGCGCCTGGACCGGCACAGTCACAGCCGTGATGGGCCTCACCCTGCAGATTCCGGCCGCAGGGTCGGAACCTGCCACTGTGAGCAGGCCCACTTCCGCCAACCCAGCTGAAGTGTCGTGCCCGCCTTCGCCCGGATCCTCCGCGCTGATGCGCGACTACTACGGCATGGGGTCGTTGAATGCGGCCGGCGCCGGGGGCCGCGGCGTGCGAATCGCTCTGCTGCAGATCGACCGAACCTCGCAGGTCGCCATCGGCCAGGTGCGCCGCTGCTACGGGGTCACCATCCCTACCGTCGATACCGTCAAAGTGGACGCCACGGACGACTCCGTGTACGGCACAGATACCGAGGAATCCACCCTGGATATCGCCGCGGCGTCACTCGTCGCACCCAACCTCGAGGGAATCACGACCTACCAGTTCAACCCGTTTTCCACGATCGTCTTCCCGCTGGCTGCCAGCATCGGCGATGCCCTGCGACCGGGTGGTGCACAGATCATCTCGACCAGCATCGGCTACTGCGAACCGGACGTCGACACCGCCACCGTGGCAACGTCCGAGTGGCTGTTCTCGGCTGCCGCTGCGGCGGGCATCACCGTCCTGGCGGCAGCCGGCGACACGGGGTCGTCGGCCTGCGCACCGGAGAGCACGGCCGAGGCCAGCCAGTACCCGGCTTCGTCGGCGCTCGTCACTGCCGTCGGCGGAACCCAGTTCACCTACGCGGCGGGCGCCATCGCCGCCGAGGTCGTCTGGAACGCCTCCCCCTCGGTGCGCAACGCCGGCGGTGGAACGCCGCGGAGCCAGCGGCCACGGCCGCACTACCAGGACGGTATCGGCCTGCCGGGAACGCGCCGCGCGGTGCCCGACGTCGCCTTCGTAGCCGCGCCGGCGACTTTCGGCCCCATTCCTGTCTGCGACGCCGCCGGCGTCTGCACGCTCAAGTCGGTGGGCGGCACCTCGGCGACTGCGCCTGGCGTTGCGGGCGCTCTCTCGGAGGTCATGGATGCCATCGAGACATCCGACGACGCGCCGTATCGGCTCGGCCTGCTCAATCCGACGATCTATTCGCTGGCCCGCGATCCGGCTGCGGCAGGCGCCTTCGTCGACGTCACGGCCGGCACCAACGACCTGTTTGGCGTCGGGTGCTGCACGGCCGCACCCGGCTTCGACGGCGCGACCGGGTGGGGGTCGATCCGCTTCGGCGAGTTCCTGCGGCTCGTGCCGCGGTAGTCCGCTACTTGCGGGCGGCCAAGACGTGCCCGGTGATATCTACTTCCATCGCTTCGGCATATACGTCGGCCACTCCGGCAGCCGGGATGCCATCTGCGGGGTCGCGCCCCATCGAGGCCAGCGTCTCGGATACCCATCCCGGCGAAACAGCGTTCACCCGCACCGAGCCCTTCAGCTCCAGCGCTGCTGCCCTGACCAGGCCCTCCAGCGCGGAGTTGGCGGTAGTGACGGCCGCGCTGCCCGGCATCGGGTTGTCGGCGAGCACACCGGTCGTCACTGTGATGCTGCCACCGGGTCGCACATGCGGGGAGCCACCCAGGATGACATTGGCCTGTCCGGCGAACTTGTCCGAAAGCCCAGCCATGAGCACGTCGAGGGTGACCTCGGGCCACGGCACGAACGGCGCTGACCCGGCCGCACAGATGATCGCATCGACCTCGCCGATCCGACCGAACAAGTCCGCGATCGACTGCGGCTTCGAGATATCCACCGCTTCGACACCGGCGGCCGGCGTCCGGGCCGCCCTGATGACCTCGTGCTGGGCTGCGAGTGCCGACGCCACGGCGCCGCCGAGCAGGCCCGTCGATCCGATCACCAGAATCCGTGCCATC
This sequence comes from Candidatus Nanopelagicales bacterium, assembly GCA_044326505.1. Lineage (GTDB taxonomy): Bacteria > Actinomycetota > Actinomycetes > S36-B12 > UBA10799 > JACJWR01. Next base: position 7,792 of record JBIRBF010000009.1, read on the forward strand.
TTCTGCTCCATTCGATGTACGAGGGAGTGCCAGCCCCGACTGTAGGCGCAAGGTGTTGACCGAGTCGAACCCTTCGGTTACCTGCCCTCAGCCCGTGGTGTGCAGTTCCGGCTCGGTGCTCCAGGTCGATGCCTTGTCCGGTAGAGCGAGACCCAGATCCGACCAGTCCTGCAGAGCCCGCGCGACCATCGACTTCGCGCTGGCGAGGGCCTTGTCCACGGAGTCCCCGCTGCCGCCGAGGCCGGCTTCGAGGTACCACGCCCGCACCCGACCGGCGGCGATCTCATCGGCAGCCGAGTGGCTGCGGGCGGCGGTGGGCGCGTCGGTGGTCGACGTGACCCCGCAGGCACGCAGCCAGCCGTAGTCCATCGCGATCGTGAGCAGGCCCGGCTCGGTCTCGAAGCTGCTGACGACGGTGACGGTGGGATCGATGAGTGTCACGGTCATCCCCTGAGCCCGGGCCGCCTGCAGTTCACGGGCCTGCTGGCCGTAGAACGCAACCGTCATCTCGGCCCGCAGGCCGACCTGTACGAAGTCGGCGTTCGCGTAGTCCTGCGCGGGCGGCGGACAGGCGAGCGGATCGGCAAGAACGGCGTAGCAGGACTCGACGCCGAGCGTCTGAGCCGCCGCAAGCGGAATGTTCTGCAGGATCCCGCCGTCGACGTAGACGTCCGCGCCGATGCTGCGGGGAGCGAAGACCCCCGGGACGCTCGACGACGCGAGCATGCCCTCGACGACGCCCGGGACCAACGGTGCCGCCGGGTCGTCGGTCAGCGCACCAGCCGGAACGGGCATCCCTTGACCGTCCACGAGGGCGCCGAGCTCGGTGACGTAGTGGCTGCAGCCCGCGCCAAGTGCCGTGACCGGAATCCGCAACTGCAAACCCGGTCGGGCGATGCGCTGCTCGTCGATGGGGGACGGCCCTTGGCCGGGGGTGCGACCGCGCAGGGCGGCCTCGAGCGGATCGAGCACCAGCAGCGACTGGTTGTGACCCGCGAACTCCTTGATCGCCTTGCGCTGGGCGCCGGCGTGGCCGAGCAGCGAGCGAACGTCCTCCCACCCTCTGCGGGCGGTGAAGCCGCTCGCAGCGACTCCAGACAACGGATCGTCTGTCAGCCCAGGATCAACCGGTATCGGCGGGCGCGACTTCCCCTTCACGACGGCTTCAATGTCGTCGCCCAGGCTGGTCCCCTCCAGCGCGCTGAGCCAGGCCTGCACCTGGAACGACGCGCCCGGGGCACTCATGCGCAGGATGTCGTCGCGCAGCTGGCCGGCGGCGGCGAAGAACTCCGTCGCTCCCCTGGCCTGGGCCATGACGCCCGCGCACAGGCTCCCGGCGGACGTGCCGGTCAGCACGTCTGGCACCAGGCCGAGTTGACGCACCAGATAGTCCACTGAGCCAGCCGAGAAGGCGCCCTTGGCGCCGCCGCCGGAGAGGACGAGTGCGGTTGGCTGCGAAGTCACCCTTTCAGAGTAGGCACGCGTGTGCCCACGGCGTCGCCGGAGGTCGCCGTGCGCGGCCCCCACCGTCGGATCGCGCGGTTTCCACCGCAGTACGATCGGTGATGACCGGAGGTCAGCATGCGCAGTTCAGACGTCGCCCGCGTTGTCACGAGTGCGGCCTTGCTGGCCGCCCCGCTGGGGCTAGCGGGATGCGGCGCCGCCGACAGCACAGCGCCGGCCTCCTCACCCTCGGCCGCCGATCCGAGAGCCTGGTCGGCCGTGGACATCCCGAACTCCCAGATCGACGCGGCGATAGCCAGTCTGGACGGCATCGCGGACACCACCATGGCCAAAACCGGCGTCCCGGGGATGGCCATCGCCGTGGTGCACGACGGCGAGGTGGTCTACGCCAAGGGGTTCGGGGTGCGCAAGGCGGGGGCCAACGGGGCCGTCGACGCCGACACGATCTTCCAGGTGGCATCGGTGTCGAAGCCGATCGGCGCCAGCGTCGTGGCCTCGGTGGTCGGGACCGGGAAGGTCGCATGGTCGGACACCGTCGCCACGTACATGCCGGACTTCGCGCTCTCGGACCCCTACGTCACGAGCCATGTCACTGTCGCTGACCTGTATGCGATGCGCTCCGGGCTGCCTGACGAGGCGGGCGACGACCTGGAGTGGATGGGCTACGACCGCGCCCAGGTGCTCCAACGACTGCGGTACCTGCCGCTGGCGCCGTTCCGAGCCGACTACCACTACACGAACTTCGGGCTCGCCGCCGGCGCCCAGGCCGTCGCGAACGCGACGGGCACCACCTGGGAGCGACTGTCTAAAGACCGGATCTACGCACCGCTGGGGATGACCCGCACAACGTCGAACTACGCCGAGTTCCTGGCGTCGGACAATCGCGCAGCGCTGCATTCCAAGGTCGACGGCCGCTTCACCGCAACCGAGGTCCGCGACCCGCAGGCGCAATCCCCCGCTGGCGGCGTGAGCACGACGGCCAATGACATGGCCAAGTGGATGATCATGGAGTTGGGTCAGGGCACCTATCAGGGCACTCAGGTGGTGGACGCCAAGGCGCTGCAGGAGTCGCTGCTCCCGGCGATGACCTCGCGTCCTGCGGCCCAACCGGACCAGCGCTCGAGCCAGTTCGGCTACGGGATCGGCGTGGGCACGGACGGCACCGGTCGCATGCGCTACAGCTTCAGCGGTGCCTTCACCGTCGGTGCAGCGACCAACTTCAGCCTGCTGCCCTCAGAGGGCCTGGGCATCTCGGTGTTCACCAACGCTCAACCCATCGGTGCGGCCGAGGCGATCAGCAACGAGTTCATGGACCGGGCTGAGACCGGGGCGAGCACACAGGACTGGCTGGCGGTGATGGGGCAGGCGCTGGGCTCGGCGACCGGAAGCCTGCCGACGCCCCCGCCTGCGCCGACGTCGCCCGTGCCCCCCGCACCGCTGGCGACATACGCCGGGGCCTACTCGAACGACTACTACGGCCCGATGACGGTCGCCGTCGAGGGGGACGCGCTGGTGGCCAGGGTCGGGCCGGCAGCCAAGGAATTCCCGCTGCGCCCCTACGACGGCAACACTTTCGCCACCCCCGTCACCTACACCGATGTTTGGCTGCCGTCTGTGACTTTCCAGGCAGAAGCGGGGTCGGCGGCGACGAGCGTGACGTTCGGCCAGTTCAACGACAACGGGCTGGGGACGTTCACGCGCAACTGACCCTCAGCGCACCGGTTTCGTCAGGCGACCAAGCGCAGCGGCGATCCCAGTCCGCGCATTTGCCTGACGGGCTGTGCCCCCTAGCGCCACACTCCGATCGTGGTCACCAGCACGTTGGGCGGGGACCGGCTCGGTCGATGGGAAGATCGCACCGCGACGCCGATGATCGTCCTCGCCGTCACCTACCTCGCGCTTTTCGCGACCCAGGTGCTGTGGCTGTCCGCGCCGCCGATCGCGAGCAGAATCATGGACGCAGCGCAGGTGGCGCTGTGGCTCGTGTTCGTCGCCGACTTCGCCATCAGGATCTGGCTGGCCCCGAAGCGGCTGCACTACATCGTCACTCACCCCATCGACATCATCACCATTCTGCTTCCAGCGTTCCGCGCGTTCCGCGCCCTGCGCGTCTTCGCCGCCCTGCGCGTCCTGGTCGAGCGGGGCAGACGCGTCGAGTTCGGCCAGGTCTGGATCGGCCTCGTCGCAGCCGTTCTGTTCCTGGCGGTCCTCGGTTCGCTCGTGGTCCTCGACGCCGAGCGAGATGCGCCGAATGCGCTCATCAAGACGTTCCCCGGCGCCCTTTGGTGGTCGTTCGTCACCCTCACTACCGTCGGCTACGGCGACAAGTACCCCGTCACCGCTGTGGGCGAAATATCCGCGGTGTTCATCATGATCGCCGGAATCGGCCTGCTGGGCACAGTCACCGCGACCTTGGCCGCCTGGTTCGCCGCCAAGCTGCAGACGCGCACCGACGACGAGATCGAGGAAGTCCTTGACGAGGTGCGCGCCCTGCGCCGCGACCTCGCCAGCCTCCGCGACGACCTCGCCGCGACCCGCAGTTATGGGGAGGAGCCGGAAGGTCTCACAGGCCCGGGCGGATGACCTCCGACGCCAACACCTCGCGCACGCGCTCCACATCGGCGTTGTGACCGGTGTCGCGGCGCACGGCCTTGCGCAGCGCGTCCACGACGGGATCGGTCAGCAACAGCTGAGCCAGCTTGCCCGGTGACGTGGCCGCCTTCTCCCGCCACAACGGATCGATCCGGTCGCGTTTGACCGCCTCCAGCGTCAGGTAGAACAGCAGGTCCGCCTTCTCTGAGATCGGCGTGTCATCGAGCAGATCGACCTACAGGGCCAGGTCGACCACTACAGGGAGCCCGCCGGTCAAGTGGTACGCCTGCCAGATCTGCCCGTTCGTGAGGACCATCCACTCCACGCCCTCGTTGACCGCGTACTGCTGCACCTGCCGCAGGTGGCGCTCCGAGAGCCGCTGGGAGACACGCTTGACCTCAATGAATGCTTCGAGCTGCCGATCCACGCACCCCGTAATCAGCGAACTCGCCCTTGACCCGGTACTCGGTCGTCAAGTGCTCGTACTTGTCGTAACCCAGCCCCTCGCATAGGAAATCGGTGACGAGCAGCCTCGTATCGCCCTCGTTTGCGTCCCGCTCCCGCAGGTCCCCCAACGGCCGCGAAAACCTCTTGATCGCGCGCTTCACCCGGTCGCGCGCCTCTGTCTCCCACTTCGGCAACAACGGGCGCCGCCGTGGCAGGGCCGGAGAGCGGCAGTCTCACAGACGGGTTCGCAACGATCCACTCATTTACGGTCCACTGACGAAATCAACAAGACCCGTCGGTGAGGTCTCGCACGGTCGCGGGCAATTCTGCTCTGACCTGCACCGCAAGTGCGGCAGGGGGGCGCGAACCCCAACTGCCGGGTGGTGCTGCATCGGATGTGCCGGCGCTGCGGCGTCGATCACGAAACGCTCGGTGCCCAGCCTGAGCCCGAGCCGCGGCGGCCAGCGCCGCACTACATCAGCTGCAGCTGCGCGCCCGGCTGTGGATAGCGTCAGCAGCCGCACTTCGATCTCTGCCGGACTTCGGAGTCGGCTCCGGCCCCTCGAGCGCGCTACTGCCCGTGCTCGGTCGGACCTTCCCGCGTGGGTTGGGCAGCGTTGCCGCGCAACGGGTGACGACGGTCGTCCTTCGCGACCTACGATGGAGATTCAAGCTGCGTGAATCCCACCGAGGTGGACAAGCCGTCCCCACGAAGTCGGCACCCAAGCGCATCTGAGCCGATCCCCTAAGCAGTGCCCAACCCGCCGCTGGCGACGCCTCGCTTTACTGATTTGGGGGGAGTCCAATGCCGGGTCGCCTAGGGGCTGAAGAACTGGTACCCAGCCTGCATAGTGGTGAAGTTCATCTCCGGCAAAGTGACATGCGGACCGTTCTCGCTCAATCCCATTTCAACCACCAACACGATCTTCGGCGTTTGCCAGTTGTCCACAAATCTGAACGTAGCACGCCGGCCGACCGCGGACGTCGCACACGGCGGCACAGTGAGGGCGGCGCGCATCGCGCGTCCTCCGCTCATCGGCCAAGGCCCTCATATCCTGGGGAGATGATTTCCGGCGTTTGCGCCCTTGCCGGGCCATGTGATGTCGGATTACTCGACTGGCTCGAATCCCGATGGCAGGGGCACGGCCGTGGTGTGCGGCAACGGGTGGCGTGGTCTTCGGGACTGTTTCTCGCGGCCACCCCGGTCTCGGCCGGGTGGACTGTTGAGCATCACCTCACCAATGCTGGCGCTGCCATAGCGGTGAGTCGTCTGGTCCCGCCGGCTGTCGCCCACATTGGGACTCGACTTGGCAACCGCCGCGTACGTAGGGCCATGGACGAAACGGGTGGCGGTGGACCGCTGGCCGCATGGTCGCGAGACGGCTCGGGGGGTCCGGCGCGACTCAATGGAGCTTTCGTTGGCGCCCAATTCGAGGACGGTCAGCTGCGGCTTTGCCGTGACCAATTCGGCCAGGTCCCACTCTTCTGGGCTCGAATTCGAGGCCACATCCTGTTCTCTTCGGTGTTCAAGGACTTCATAAACGTCCCCGGCTGGCCACGAGGAATCGACGAGAAAGCACTCGGGCAACTCACAGTCGGGGCTACACATTCGCTTCGAGGACGAACTGCAGTCGAAGGCGTCAGGCGTGCGACGGTGGGTGCCACGACCGAAGTCTCGTCCACCGGTCACCGCGTCACAGGCGCGTGGAATCCCGCAGCCGTCCAGATCGAGGAGCGGTGGAGTTTTGCGCAAGCTTGCGACGCCCTGGACGCTGCAATACGTCACGCCGTTGCCGACGCCGTTGATCCCTCGGTACGCACTGCGAGTCACGCAAGCGGCGGGATCGACTCGACGCTGGTTTCCGTGCTTGCGCATTCAAGTCTGAAACGCCGCGGCGGCAAGGGCCTGGTCAGGCTCTACTCCTGGACCCCGACTCCAGAGGGGATCCCTGAAGAAGAGAGCGAGTCCACCGTGGTTCGGCGAATCGGAGCCGACCTAGGGATTCCAGTCTGGTTCTCACCGCGAATTCGCATGCGATCCTTGGATGACTGGACCCGAGCAACCGAACCGATGCAAGACCTTGGGCGAGAACGCCACGTCCTGCAGGATGCCTTGAACGAGGATGTGCAGATACTCCTTTCGGGCTGGGGAGGTGACGACTTCGCATCCTTCGGCGGTCGACATTACGTCGAGAATCTGCTGCGAAGAGGACAAGTGCGTGCCTCCTCGCGACAGCTTCGCGCGGAAGTGCGCGCCCGCGGACACTCAGGCCTGCCGTTCGCTGCCCGGGTATTGATCGGACACGGGACGCGGTGGTGGCGCGCATTCGGCGACGGGCCGGTGCAGGCAACCGACGGAACCGACGTGGACGCCGCCCGGTACGAAGCCGCCCTGACCCACTGGAAGGCAGCTTCGGCCAGGGAGATCATGTCGTGGTTGGTGCGATCAGGACACCTCGAGTGGCGAAACGAACACTGGTGGGAGGCAGGCAGACGAGTCGGGGTCGAGTACAGGTACCCACTCCTGGACATGCGAGTTGTCGAGACGGCTTTGGCGATGCCCGAGACCTACTGGGCCCGGCACGGGCATAAGCGAGCACCCATCCGTGAGGTTGCCTCAAGGTACGTCACGCCGTCGTGGGGAGTTCGATGGGACAAGGTCGATCCGGAGTTGAACGCTTGGCGACGCACCGCGGGCTGAGCGGGCCATGGGTGACGTCCCCCTAGTGGCGGCTCTTTTTGTGAGTACGCGGCTCGGTGTTCCGATCGTTCCGAAGTGAGTTCAGGTGTGCTCACTTGCCCTGCGGCATTGGTGTCGTTTGCGCGGGAGAGCAGTGCCCATGGACTTCTCGGAGAAGTCGCGCCCGTCTGAGGCGGCCCATTAGTCGTGCTAGTCGATGAGGACCGCCCAGGCCAGGCGCAGCAGCGCCTTGACCTCGGGCAGCCGCCGGCCCAGCATGCCGACGATCACCACGTGCTGCTCTGCGACATGGTTGGCGTCGGGCTGGTCGATCACGGTGCAGATCGCCGCGGCGACCATGTCGGCGTTGCCCTTCGGCACGACCGCCAGCACGGTGCGCATGAAGTGCACCCGGCGGCGCTGCCAGCTCGAGCCGAGCAGCACCGCGCCGATCGCCGCTTTCAGCCCGGCGTATGCATCGGATACGACCAGCTGCACCCCGCCCAGGCCGCGGGCCTTCAGCGTGCGCAGGAACGATGTCTACAACGCCCCGTCCCCGCCGTCCCCGACGCCCATGCCCAGCACCTCCCTGCGTCCGTCGGCATTGACCACGACGGCCTGGGACACGACCCGCCGGCTCACCCGGGCCTTGCACTAGGTCGCGTCGAGGAACAAGTACGGGTAGGCCGTCTGGGCCAGGGAGCGGTCCCGAACGCCGCGACCTCCGCGTCCAGGTCCGCGACACGTCGGACTTGCCAGATGCCCGTGTCCGCACCCAGGGTCGTCACAAGGTCATCTACCTCGCGAGTGGACACCGGAGTGCAGATAGGCCTCCATCACCACCTGGTACACCACCCGGTGAGATGTCGCTCGGTCACCGCCAATCCCGCTCTGACCAGCCTCGGGAGTAGGGCGGGTGGGGCTCGAACCCACGACCTGCCGGATTATGAGTCCGCCGCTCTGACCAGCTGAGCTACCGCCCCAGTAGCGCCATAATACCGATCAGCACTTGGGTCCAGGCCACACGCGGCCAGGCCATCGGCCGCTGGTAACATAACGACGCTATTCCCGCGTAGCTCAACGGCAGAGCATCCGACTGTTAATCGGACGGTTACTGGTTCGAATCCAGTCGCGGGAGCCCGCCGGGTAGCTGATCAGCCGCCCCACCGGCTATACCCCGAACGTCGCCTGCAACTCCCGCTGCGCGTCATCCACGAGGACGGCGATGCGCGGATCGGCCACGTCCAGCCCGGGATCGACGACCCGCTGCCAGGTCACCACACCGCTGACCGGGTCTCGCCTGGCCAGAAAGCGAACTCCAAGATCTCCGGCGATCTCGACGTGTTGCTGCACAAGCAGGGACGCCATGATGCGCTCGCGCACGACCTGCGGCAGTACCCCCGCTTCATCGAGGCGAAGCCGGACAGTCGCTGCCGCGCCGGCGCCCCACATGGTCAATTCGAGCATCGGAGCGTCCCACGCAGCCCCCAGAATCTCCGGCCACCGGGCATCGAGCTCCGGTTCCGAGCACAGCAGCCGCTCCTCCGTGGCGACTACGAGGCCGTCCTCGCCGGCCGTGCACCAGGCCAGGACGCGCCTGCCGGGGCCTGCCAATTGCTGCACCTCCGGCGGAGTGTCACTGCCCCATCGGCCGCGCAGTCTCATGGTTTCTCCCACTGTCCGGTCGACAAGGTCATTGGCCTGCTGCCCAAGCGTCACCCATTGCCAGTTCCAGCATCTCCCGCCGATACGCCTCGAGCACCATCAGCTGGCCGAGCACGTCGCCTACCGCCTCGGCCGGCTCCTGCGGGCCGAGGCGCGCGAGGCGGCCTTTGAGCAGCCCAATCCGCCGCGCCACATCGAGCGAGGCCAGGCGCGCCATCACGCCCTCGGCATAGGGCACGGGATCCGTGCCCGCTGCGACGGGCAGCCCGAGGACCGCCCACCGCCGCACCTCGGAGCGGACTCCGTCATGCTCCGCCTGCGCGAGGACCTCCTCGAGCCACGCCCGCTCCTCCCCCTGCGCCGCGGGGCCCGCGGCCCGCACGGATCGGAAGACCGCTGCGCAGGCCGGATCGGTGAAGGCGGTCTCCTCCGTCGACGCGATCCACTCCTGCAAATCGACGGGAAGCTGCAGCATCACCTGCAGCGCGAGCCGCTCCACCCGGATGTCGGCCTCGTCAGCCACGGTTCGGCCACCGGGCCGAGCCGACCCGGCGCCCCTGGGATCCCCTGCCATCGACCCACCGGCGCGTCCCTTCGATCGATCCGCGCCCCCGCCGGCCGATCGGACCTGCCGCTGGACCGCTGCCGCGTCCAGTCCCAGCCAACCGGCCAGCCGACGGACGTAGGCGTCGCGCAACGACACGTCGCGCATGGACTGCAGCATGGGGGCCGTGGCCCGCAGTCCGGCTACCTGGCCCTCGGCTGTGCTCAGGTCGTACGTCGCCAGCGTGCTGCGAATGGCGAACTCGAACATCGGCACGCGACCGTCCACCAGAGTGCGCACCGCGGCGTCCCCGCCGCTGAGACGCAGGTCGCACGGGTCGAGGCCATCGGGCTGCACGGCCACGAAGGTTTGAGCCACAAATGCCTGGTCGGTCTCGAACGCCCGCATCGCCGCGCGCTGCCCGGCGGCGTCGCCGTCGAAGGTGAAGATCACCTCGCCGGCGGCGGTGTCGTCCATGAGCAGCCGCCGCAGCACCTTGACGTGCCCCTCCCCGAACGCGGTGCCGCACGTCGCCACGGCTCCGGTCACGCCGGAAAGGTGGCACGCCATCACGTCGGTGTAGCCCTCGACGATCACAGCTCGATGGGAGTTGCCGATGGCCTTGCGGGCCAGATCGACGCCATAGAGCACGTGGGATTTCTTGTACAGGGCCGTCTCAGGAGTGTTGAGGTACTTGGGCCCCTGGTCGTCGTCGTGCAGCTTGCGGGCGCCGAAGCCGACGACCTCGCCGCCGAGCTCGCGGATGGGCCACACAAGCCGGCCGCGGAAGCGGTCGTATACGCCCCGGTCGCGCTGGGCGACCAGCCCGGCGGCCAGCAGTTCTGCGTCCGAGAAGCCCGCGCGGCGCAGATGATTCGTCAGGGCGTCCCAGGATTTGGGGGCGAAACCCACCCCGAACATCGCAGCCGCGTCCGCGTCGAAACCCCTGCCGCTCAGGAACTCGCGGCCAATGGCCGCCTCGGACGACTCCAGCACTTCGACGAAAAACGCGGCCGCCATCGCGTTGGCCTGCAGCAGGCGGGTGCGCTGCCCCTGCTGGCGGTTGGGGACGCTGGAGCCCTCCTCGTAGCGCAGCTCGACGCGGTATTTCTCGGCCAGTCGCTCGATGGCCTCGGCGAAGTTCAACGCCTCGGTGCGCATCACGAAGTCAATGGTGTCGCCGCCCTCACCGCAGCCGAAGCAGTACCAGAGCCCCTTCGCCGGGCTCACCTGAAAGCTCGGGCTGCGCTCGTCGTGGAAGGGGCACAGACCCTTCAGCGATCCCCCGCCTGCCGGCTTGAGGGCAACGGTCTGGCCGACGACTTCATCGATCCGGGCGCGCTCGCGCACTTCCGCGATGTCCTCGGCCCGAATCTTCGCCACGAGTCGAATCCTATGTCGTCGACCGGCAGAGCCGTTCGTGCCAGCGCACAGCCGAGACGTCGGTGAGCGAGGCAACCTGATCCACGGCAACCCGCAGCCGGCCGTCGTCACCGTCCGCGGCGTCCCAATCGTCGGCCAGCCACGGGTGGAGCACATCGCGACCACCGCCCAGCACGGCTCCCACGAGCTCGACGAGCAGCTGGCGCTGGTCGGCGTAGAGGATCTCCGCACCCGGCCGCTTGAAGACGAACTCGCTTGCCACGGTCTTGAGATAGGCCACCTCTGCCCGGGCCCAGGCGGGGACCACAACGTCACCGTCGTAGCGGGTGATCCGATCCGCACCATGCTCGGCGATGGTGGCGGTCACAGCGGCCGAGATGAACCTGGCGATGAGGGTGCTCGTGACAGCCTTGACCGCCGCCAGGAACGTCACCGAACCGACCTCGGTCGTCGGCCAGGCCACCGCCCGGGCGAGCCGCGACTGGGCCGCGCGCAGGGCCTCCTCCGTCCACCGATCGTCGGCCAGGAGCATCGCCTCGATCACGATGTCGGCCCGATCCCCGGTGCGGAAGACCTCGCCGGAGATGAAGCCGGAGTAGAGCGCGTCCTCGATGTCGTGCACTGAGTAGGCGACATCGTCGGCCCAGTCCATGACTTGCGCCTCGGTGCACTGCTGCCCCGCCAGCGCACCGGCGCGGACCCAGGCGAACGCCGGCAGATCGTCGCCGTACACGTTGAACTTGCCCCCTTCGGGGGGTCGCGGCCACGGGTACTTGATCGTCGCGTCGAGCACGGCGCGGGTCAGATTGAGCCCGAACGACCGGCCTCCGACCAGGACCTTGGGCTCCAGCCGCGTGAGCAGGCGGAAGCTCTGGGCGTTGCCCTCGAAGCCGCCGATCTGGTCCGCGATCGCGTCCAGGGCCGCCTCGCCGTTGTGGCCGAACGGCGGGTGACCCAGGTCGTGGCACAACCCGGCGGTATCGACCAGGTCGGCATCGGCACCCAGGTCCGCACCCATCTCGCGGGCGATCTGCGCCACCTCGAGCGTGTGCGTCAGGCGCGTGCGTGGGAAGTCGGACAGCCCGGGCAGGAGCACCTGGGTCTTGTCCGCCAGGCGCCGCAGCGCCCAGCTGTGCAGGACGCGGGCGCGATCGCGGACGAAATCGGGACGGCGCGGGGACTTGGCCGGCTCGACCGCGCGCCGTTCCACGTCGCTCTCGGTGTAGCCGGGCGGGGGGACCACGCGGGGAGGGTTCACGCCACGGACGGCGGCAGAATCCGGTCTACGCCCCACTGCTCGACCAGGGCGAAGTAGAGGTAGCCCAGCGTCTCCCGTGAGACATATTCGCTGGTGACGTTCGTTCCGTCGCCAGCGCTGGTCGGGTTGGGCTGTGCGCTGACCCCCAGGCGGTCCGCGATCGCCACCGAGCGCGCCATGTGGGTGGGATCGGACACGATGGTCGCCGAGGTCAATCCCCTATCGGCCATCTCGCCCGCAACCGCCTGCAGGCTGTGCACCGTGTCGTCGCCCACAGGAATCGCGGTGATGGCCTCCGCGGGCACGCCCTGCTCGATCAAGTAGTCCCTGCCGGCTTCCCCCTCCGTGAAGGCATCGCCGGGCTGCTTGCCGCCGACCGTGACGATCCGCGGCGCCACACCGGACTCGTACAGGTCGCGCGCGTGGTCGAGTCGATTGGCGAACACCGGCGTGGGCGTGCCGTTGAGCTGCGCGGCGCCGAGCACCACGATCGCGTCGGTGGGCGCCGTCACGTGGCGGTGGGCCATCTGCACGGTGTGGTAGGCCGACGCGAACGGAATCGCGACGATGATGAACAGCAGCCCTGCGACGGCCAGCGCCACAGCCGATCCCCAGCCGCGCCGGGGCTTTTCGGGCACGGGCGAACGACGCACATGCTCACGCTTGAGCTCGGCTTGCGTCGACACCAGGCTATTGTGCCACCGTCTACGCAAGCCCGCGGGCCACATACCCACCGCGCGCCGGGTGAAACCATCCTTTCGGCCTGAGTCAATCATGCGAACGGAGGTCAGCCGCCGGACGAAAAGACCTCCCCCTGCGCCACCGCTGCTGCGCCTGCTCCGTCGATGGTGCGGGAATCCAACCATCCTTCGGGGAGGGCAACCGACTTGCCGCCCGACGTCCGCCCGCGTGGACCGGTGCCGACGCCGGTAGGAAAAGGTTGGTCCGGATCGATCTGCGCCAGCAACTCGTCGAGTTCGGCGAGTGAGGCGACGTTGGCCAGACCGACGCGCACATGGTGTGCCGCTCGGAAGCCCTTGAGGTACCAGGCGACATGCTTGCGGAAGTCCCGCGGGCCGCGGTCGGGCCCGAGCAGTTCGACCAGCAGGCCGGCATGGCGACGCATCACCTCAAGCACCTGGCCCGAATCGGGATCGTCGGGCACCGGCTCGCCGGCAAATGCCGCGGCCAGCTGCCCGAAGAGCCATGGTCGGCCCAGGCACCCCCGGCCGACGACCACACCGGCGCAGGAGGTGCGCTGCACCATGGCCAGTGCATCGTCGGCCGACCAGATGTCGCCGTTGCCGAGCACCGGCACGCCCATGGGTGCCAAGGCTTCGACCAGCGTGGCGATCGCCCGCCAGTCTGCGCGACCGGAGTAGCGCTGCTGGGCGGTCCTGCCGTGCAAGGCCACCCAGGCCATCCCGGCGTCCGCGGCGATCTGGCCGGCATCGAGGTAGGTCAGGTGATCGACATCGATGCCCATGCGCATCTTGACCGTCACCGGCGGCGGCTCGGGCAAGCCACGCGCCCTAGCCGCGGACGCTGCCGCGTCCAGTGCGGCGACGCAGATGGCCGCAAACAGGTCCAGTTTCCAGGGCAGTGCCGCGCCGCCGCCCTTGCGAGTCACCTTGGGCACCGGACAGCCCATGTTGAGGTCGATGTGATCGGCGAGGTCCTCCGCGACCACCATCTCGACCGCCGCGCCGACCGTCGCCGGGTCGACGCCGTAGAGCTGCAGGCTGCGCGGACTCTCGTCGTCGTCGAACTGCGCCATGCGCAGGGTCTCGGCGTTACGCTCCACGAGCGCGCGCGACGTGACCATCTCGCAGACGTACAGCCCCGCGCCCTGCTCCCGGCAAAGCCTCCGGAAGGCCCGGTTGGTCACCCCGGCCATCGGCGCGAGGACGACTGGGACACCGAGCTCGTAGCGCCCGAGCCGCAGCGGGCTCAGCACGCCGGCAGGCGCGCCGCCAACCAGCCCTGCAGCGCGTCCATCCCGATACGCTCCTGCTGCATCGAGTCGCGCTCGCGCACGGTCACGGCGCGGTCGTCCAGCGAGTCGAAGTCGACCGTGATGCAGAAAGGCGTGCCCACCTCGTCCTGCCGGCGGTAGCGGCGGCCGATGGCCCCGGCATCGTCGAAGTCCACGTTCCAGGTCTTGCGCAGGGCTGCGGCGAGGTCCCGGGCTACTGGCGATAGGTCCGCATGCCGGCTCAGCGGCAGCACAGCCGCCTTGACCGGTGCCAGCCTCGGGTCGAAGCGCAGGACGGTTCGGGTATCCACACCGCCCTTGGCGTTGGGGGCCTCATCCACGTCGTAGGCATCGAGCAGGAATGCCAACACGCACCGGGTCAGGCCCGCGGCCGGCTCGATCACGAACGGCACCCAGCGCTCTCCGGTGGCCTGGTCGAAGTAGGACAGGTCCACGCCTGAGTGCTGGCCGTGAGTGGTGAGGTCGAAGTCGGTGCGGTTGGCGATCCCCTCCAGTTCGGCCCACTCCGAGCCCGCGAACTTGAACCTGTACTCGATGTCGACGGTGCGCTTGGAGTAGTGGCTGAGCTTCTCCTGCGGGTGCTCGAAGAAGCGCATGTTGTCCGGGTTCATGCCCAGGTCTGTGTACCAGTCCCAGCGCTGGGCCAGCCAGTACTCGTGCCATTCCTCGTCGGTGCCCGGAGGGACGAAGAACTCCATCTCCATCTGCTCGAACTCGCGCGTGCGGAAGATGAAATTGCCGGGTGTGATCTCGTTGCGGAACGACTTGCCGACCTGGCCGATGCCGAACGGCGGCTTGCGTCGCGCGGCGGTGGCCACGTTGGCGAAGTTGACGAAGATCCCCTGCGCGGTCTCCGGGCGCAGGTAGTGCAGCGCGCCGTCGTCCTCCACCGGACCGATAGAGGTCCGCAGCATCCCATTGAAGTCGCGGGGCTCGGTGAACTGCCCGCGGGTGCCGCAGTTGGCGCACACGACGTCGGCGAGGGTGCCCGGACGCCCCTTCTTCTCCTCGAACTCCTCGAGCAGTTGGTCCGCCCGGAATCGCCTGTGGCAGTTGCGGCACTCCGTCAGCGGGTCGCTAAAGGCGGTCAGGTGCCCCGACGCCTGCCAGACCTGCGGCGCCAGGATCACGGCCGAGTCGAGGCCGACCACGTCGTCGCGGCCCCGCACGACGTTCTGCCACCACTGACGCTTGATGTTCTCCTTGAACTCCACGCCCAGCGGCCCGTAGTCCCATGCGGAGCGACTGCCGCCGTAGATCTCGCTCGACTGAAACACGAATCCGCGCCGCTTGCACAGATTGACGATGGCATCGACGCGATCAGCGCTCACGGGTTCGGCTCCAGGGATCGACAGGCCCACGGGGGGCCTGATCAACGGGTGACCCCGTCAGGATACCGAGGTGCGTTACTGCGGCCCGGCCGTGTCCGCGTCAGGCGCACGATCGCCCGCGGCGGCGCGCACGGCGCCCGTGCCCGGTTCTGCCGTGAGTCGGGCCTCGAACGCGCTCGGCTGGTCGAGGGCCGTCGCCAGCAGACCCACGGCAGCCACCTTCACGTCGAAAGAGCTGAGCGCCCGCCGGTAGGACCCGACATCGCGCCAGCGGGTGACGATCACGTACTCGGCGCCCTCGTCGAGATCGCACAGCACCTCCGCGGACTCGCAGCCGGTCTGCGCCGCGAGCGCAGCGAGGGCTCCGGACGCCTGCTCGAGGAATGCCGCGGGTTCGACCGGCCGGTGCCGGGTGACCACCAACATGGAACCTCCCACGGTTTCGCCGGGGTCGTTCACCTCCGGACGCCTCATCATGGTTCACCATTGACCCCATGGCCAAGAAGAAGCGGAAGTCCAAGGGGCGCCCACGCCCGGCGGGCGCGACCGCCGGGAGCACCACCACGCCGCAGCGGCCGCTGTCGCCGCGACCGCAGCAGGGGCCCAAGGGCCCCGCATCCGAGGCCCGCCGAGGACTCGAACAGCGCTCGGCTGGTCCCCTGCTGTGGCTGCACCGACTGCCCCGCTGGCTCATCCCGGTCATCATGGGCGCCCTGCTGCTGCTTGGACTGGCAGTGCCCGGCAACTGGGCGGGCATCTTCATCGTGCTCGTCGGGCTATTCCTGGCCTGGCTGCTGGCGCTGTCCTGGCCGGTCATCACCCCTGGATCGCGGGCCCTGCGGCTGGGGGTCACGATCGTCGTCCTCGCCGCAGGTATCGCCCGCATGTTCGGGTGGTTCTGACAACGGACTTGACAGCTATGTGAAAATGGTTTTCATGATCGGAAACGCTGCCCGAGGATGGGCACATCTAATCGCAATGGTGACCACGGCGGGCGCGCTGCTCGCGCTGACTGCTTGTGGTTCGTCCGGCTCCGGCTCCGGTGAGGGGTCAGCAGCAGGTTCCGGCGCTCCCAGACAAGTCAAAGTCGTGGCCGCGTTCTATCCGCTGGCGTACGCCGCAGAGCAGGTCGGGGGCGACTCCGTGGCGGTCAGCACGCTCACCCCGCCGGGAGTGGAACCGCACGACCTCGAGCTGACCCCGGCCCAGGTGGCCCAGATCAAGGACGCCGACGTCGTGCTCTACGTTCCCGGCTTCATGCCCGCCGTGGATCAGGCAGTAGCCCAGCAGGCGCAGGGCAAGGCGGTGGACGCCAGCGCCGGCATCGCACCCCTGACGACCGACGGGGGGCAGGACCCGCATGTCTGGCTGGACCCGGCGAACATGACCACCATTGGCGCCAACACCGCTGCGGCCATCGAGAAGGCCGCACCTGGCAATGCTGCCGATGTGCAGTCCAACCAAACGTCGTTCGCCGGCGAGATGTCGGCCTTGAGCCAGGAGTTCAACACCGCACTGGCCCAGTGCACGATCAAGGACCTCGTGGTGAGCCACGCCGCGTTCGGATACCTGGCACGTGCCTATGGATTCACCCAGGTGGGAATCTCGGGCCTGTCCCCAGATGCCGAGCCGTCACCCGCACGCGTGGCCGAGGTGTCCAACCTCGTCAGGAACAACGGTGTGACCACCGTCTACTACGAGACCCTGGTCGACCCCAAGGTGGCTGAGACAGTTGCGAAGGAGGCGGGCGCGAAGTCCGCCGTCCTGGACCCCATCGAAGGACTCTCCCAGGGCAGCGATCAGAACTACCAGACCCTCATGCAGGCCAACCTGAAGGCTCTTGTCCAGGGGCAGGCCTGCCAGTGACGCCCGCGGTCGAGGCGATCGGGGCCACCGTGGCGTTCGACGGCGTCACGGTGCTCGATAGCGTCGACCTGCGCATCGAGGCTGGCGAGTTCGTCGCTCTGCTGGGCGCAAACGGCGCCGGCAAGACGACCCTGGTCAATGCGATTCTCGGCCTCGTACCGCTGGCCGCTGGGAGAGTGCTGCTGGATGGGCAGCCGCCGGAACGCGACCGCGACGGCGCCGTGGCGCTCGTCCCCCAGCGGCTCCCAGCGCTCGGCGCAGTGCCGATGTCCGTCGGGGAGGTCGTCGCGGCTGGCCGGGTGGGCCGCTGGCCGCGCTGGCCACGCACCGCCGACCGCAACGCCGTGGCGCGGGCACTCGACGACGTGGATCTGTCCGAGCGGCGCCGGTCCCGCCTCGACCACCTCTCGGGTGGCCAGCAGCGGCGCGTGCTCATCGCCCGAGCCCTGGCCGGCGGCGCGCGGACGCTGTTTCTCGACGAACCGACGGCGGGCGTGGACGCCGCATCCCAGCAGCGACTGGCTGACCTGTTGGGACGGCTCTCCGAGTCCGGCGCGACGGTCATCCTCGTCACCCATGAGCTTGGACCGCTGGCCCCGCTGGTGACCCGCACGGTAGTGCTGGCGGGCGGACGCGTCGCCTACGACGGCCCGACCCCGCCGGCTGCCTACTTGCACGACCACGTCCACCATCATGACCAGCCCTTCCGCACCGGGGTCAGCCCGCTGCTGGAGCCGGGGCCGCTGGACCTCGGCCCCTCCGCCGACGTGAACGGACCCGGCGGCGCAGAGGCGAGGGGCGGGGCAGATGGCTGATCTGCTCAGCTATGACTTCATGCAGCGGGCGCTAGTGTCGGCGATCATCGTCGGCCTGGTCGCGCCCCTGATCGGGGTGTTCCTGGTGCAGCGCCGCCTCGCGCTGCTCGGCGATGGCATGGGCCACGTCGCGCTGACCGGCGTGGGGTTGGCATTCCTGCTGGGGACGGCCCCGCTGCCCACCGCGATGGTGACCGCCGTCGCAGGCGCCTTTCTGATCGAGTTCATCCGCCACCGCAGCCGGACGGCGGGCGATGTGGCGCTCGCTCTGCTGTTCTACGGCGGAATCGCCGGCGGTGTCCTGTTCGCATCGCTCGCCGGCGCCAAGAGCGCCGCGTCCCTCACCTCCTACCTGTTCGGATCCCTCACCACGGTGTCGGCGTCCGACCTGATCGCGCTGGTCGTGCTCGGCGTCGCCGTCGTGCTCGTCGTCGCGGTGTTCGGCCGGCAGCTGTTCGCCGTCGCCATCGATTCCGAGGTGGCGGCCGTGCAGGGTATCCGGGTGCAGGCGATGGGCACGCTCACCTCGGTTCTGGCAGCCGTGACAGTAGTGGTCGGGATGCGAGTGGTCGGGTTGCTCCTGGTGAGCGCGATCATGATCGTGCCGGTCGCCGCCGCCCAGCAGGTCACGCCAAGCTTCTCGACGACCATGGGACTGGCCTCGGTGCTCGGAGTCGCATCGGCCGTGGGCGGCCTGGTGGTCTCCTTCCGCGTCGACGTGCCGCCAGGACCGGCCATCGTCGTCCTGGCCCTGCTGATCTTCGTGGTGCTGGCAATCGCGGCGGCCCTGCTGCGCCGCCGGACCGCGCGGAGCCGCACATGACTCCGCGCAAGGTCCCAGCGCCCGAAGCGGCGGGTGCCCTCCAGCGCGCCGGCCTTCGACCCACCCGGCAGCGCAGCGCCGTGCTGGCTGCCCTCGCCGCCGCCGACGACTTCCGCACCGTGGCACAGTGGCACGAGGCCATCGGCAAGCGCGGCGACGCCGTGGGCCTCACGACCGTCTATCGCACGTTGGCGGCGCTCGCCGACGCCGAACTCCTGGACACAGTGGTGGACGAGTCTGGCGAGGTGCGCTATCGGCGCTGCGGCGGCGCCCATCATCACCACCTGATCTGCCGCTCGTGCGGCACCACCCATGAGATCGCCGCTCCGGAAGTGGAGCAGTGGGCCGCGGGCATTGGTGCGGAACACGACTTCGCCGACGTCTCGCACACGGTTGAGATCTTTGGCATCTGCGGCACGTGTCGCGTCCTGGGCGATTCCGGCGCAGCCGTGGGTGGGCCCCAATGAGCAGCGCACCGCCAGAGGAGTTCGACCTCGGGCAAGGCAAGGCGCGCCAGACCCGGTCGGGCGGCCTGCTGCGCGGCTCGGCCATCATCGCCGCCGCCCTTGGCTTCACGCAGGTGATGGCCTACGTGCTGAGTGTCACCGCCGCCAAAACCTTGCCGCCGGACGCCTTCGGATCCTTCGGCGCGCTACTCAACCTGGTGCTCATCGGCACCGTGCTGGCCTTCGGCCTGCAGGCGGTGATCGCGCGCCTGGTCGTCAACACCGCACCGGACGACGCGGGGGCCCTCGGCACCCGGGCCCTGGGCTTCTCCTTCCGGATCGCGGCGATCGTCGGCGCCATCCTGCTCGCGCTGTCGCCCGTAGTCGCTTTCGCATTGCGCCAGCCGAGTATCTGGCCGGTTCTGTGCGCCGTGCTCATGCTGCCGCCGCTCACGCTGGCAGGGTGCCAGTTCGGGCTGGCCCAGGGACACGAGCGGCATGGCCGCCTCGCCGCCCTGCTGCTGGTCAACGGCGTACTGCGCTACGCCTTCGGCATGGCCGGACTGCTGGGGTTCGGCTCGGTGGTCGGCACCTACGCTGCCATGTGCTTGGGCACCTGGCTGGGAGCCGCCGTCGGCATGGTGCTCGTGCGTCCGATGGTCAGCGGCCCTGCCCTGGACGTACCCGGACTGCGGTCGCAAGTACTCCACGCCAGCCATGCGCTGCTGGCCCTGTACGTCGCCACCAGCATCGACGTGCTGCTCGCCCGGTTCTGGCTCCCCGGCGCCGAATCAGGTGTCTACGCCGTGGGAGCGCTGGTGAGCAAGGTGGCGTTCTGGCTGCCGTCGTTCGTGGCGGTGGTGACCTTCCCACGGATGGCCGACGATCGGCGCGGGCAGACGACGGCGAAGGCCGCCGCAGCCGTTGCCGCGATCGGCGCAATCATCGTGATCGGACTGGCCGCGCTGCCCGACCTGGTGCTGGGGCTCATCGCCGGGCCCGAGTACGCCGCGCTGGGGCCGTACCTGTGGCTGTTCGGGCTGATCGGAGCAGCGTTCTCGCTGGCCCAGTTCCTGCTCTACTCGCGGATCGCAGTCGATGATCGCAGCGCCGTCGTGGCGCTGTGGGCGGCAACCGCGCTGATCGTCGTAGGAGTGGCAATCTGGCACGGCACGTTCGTGGCCGTGGCCGCAGTTGTGGCCACCACTGCCGTGGCCCTGGCCCTGGTGGGAGTGCTGGACCTGATCCGAGATAGTCGCGGGGCGACGCAGCCGGAGCCTGCGCCGTCGGCAGAGCCCCAGAGTTAGCAGACCGCCCGGCGCGCGGGCTACAGGTAGGGGTTGGCCGGGGCCGGAATCTCCTGCACGTCCTTCACAGCGACCCAGGGCACCGCAGCGGTGCTTTGCGTTCCGCCACCCGGCCCGTAGGTGCCGGTGACTTCCACCCAGGTGTTGGCCGGCAGGTCCGGCACCTCGCCCACCGGTTTGACTTTGGTGGGGACGGCGTCGGCGGCGCAGCAGGACACCGACATCCGGGTCAGGATCCAGCCGCCGTCCACATCCGGGGTGACGAAGCCGACGAGCTGCACCTGGCGCCCCGCGAGAGTGCGGCCGTCGTCCCACACGGCGCGGATGGCGTACTCGTCGAGCGGCACAGCGACGGGGTCACCGGCCGGCAGCAGCGGCGGGCCGGAGTCCTGCGCCGTGGGCGCCGCCACCATCGAAGTTTCCCGTGCGGCGCTGAAGGCGCCCAGCGGTCCCGGCGCGATCAGGAACACCGCCGCCACCGGCAGGAGCAGGAGCCACGCTGACTTGGGCGCGTGCACGTCCGCGGACCTCCCCCGGACTACGTCCAGCAGGGTCAACGCGCCCAGGACGAGGAGGACCGCCGCGGTGACGAGCAGGAACGGCCTGGTCGACGCCTTGACGTAGTTCAGGTACGAGCCGCCCAGTGTGATTCGCAACAGGGCACCGCCGACGATGAGCAACAGGATCGCGGGCACTTCGCGGCGCATCAGAGCCACGTCCCCACGAGCACCGACACCACTATCGCGACGACCAGCGTCGCGGGCGCGAACCGGCGGGCGAACGCCGAGCCGAACGTCCCGCTCTGCAGCGCGACGAGCTTGAGGTCCACCATTGGTCCGACCACGAGGAATACGAGGCGGCTGGAGAGCGAGAACTCCGACAGTGAGGCTGCGACGAAAGCGTCGGCCTCTGAGCAGATGCTCAGGACCACCGCGAGCCCGGCCATGGCGAGGACCGACAGCAGCTCGTGGGAGGCGAGTCCGTCCAGCCAACTGCGCGGCACCACGACGTTCAGCGCCGCAGCCGTCAGCCCACCGATCACGAGGAAGCCACCCGCATGCAGGAAATCGTGGGTGGCCGTGAGCCGGAAGGTATGCCAGTTGCTGCTGCCCACCAAGTGGTCGCGTCGGGGCACCCGCAGCCATTCGCGCTTGCCGAGCCGCAGCCAGAGCCACCCCATGATGACCGCGGTCGCCAGCGACGCAGCGAACCTCGCCGCCGCCATCTGCGGATCGTTAGGGAAGGCCACGAGCGTGGAGGCGATGACGATGGGATTGATCGCCGGCGCGGCGAGCAGGAACGTCAACGCGGCCGCGGGGGCGACGCCGCGGGCAATCAGCCCGCCG
>JBIRBF010000210.1:0-4306 GCA_044326505.1 Candidatus Nanopelagicales bacterium
CGTGCTCGGCCGGGCCGGAGATGATCAGCGGCGTGCGAGCCTCGTCGATGAGGATCGAGTCGACCTCGTCGACGATGGCGAAGTTGTGCCCGCGCTGCACCAGCTCGTCGAGGGACCAGGCCATGTTGTCGCGCAGGTAGTCGAAGCCGAACTCGTTGTTGGTGCCGTAGGTGATGTCGGCGTTGTAGGCCACGCGGCGCTCGGCCGGCGACATGCTCGCCAGGATGACGCCCACCTGCAGGCCGAGGAAGTGGTGGATGCGGCCCATGGTCTCGGCGTCGCGCTGTGCCAGGTAGTCGTTGACCGTGACGATGTGGACGCCCTTGCCGGCCAGCGCATTCAGGTAGCTCGGCAGCGTGGCGACCAGGGTCTTGCCCTCACCGGTGCCCATCTCGGCGATGTTGCCCTTGTGCAGCGCCCCTCCGCCCATGATCTGGACGTCGAAGTGGCGCTGACCGAGGGTGCGCTTGGACGCCTCCCGCACCGCGGCGAAGGCCTCCGGCAGGAGCGTGTCGAGGGTGTCCTCGCCATCGGCCAGGCGCTGCTTGAACTCGGCGGTCTTGGCGCGCAGCTCGGCGTCGCTGAGCTCCTCGAAGTCCTCCTCGAGCGAGTTGACGACAGCAGTGATCTTGTTCAGCTCGCGCAGCTTCTTACCCTCGCCGGCGCGCAGCATCTTGTCGAAGAGACCCACGCGCGCCATCGTACGCTGCGTGCTGCAGCACCGGCGGGCTGTGCTGGGATGGGGTCATGACCGATGGGCCCGCCGCCGCCGCGCATGCTCAGCTCGTCGGCCGGGTCGGCGCGCTGGCCGATGCCGGCATCCCACTGGCGGGGATGACGCTGCGACGGCCGCAGGAACATGACGCCCCGGCCTTCGTGGCCGCCGGCAACGATGCGGCGATGCTGCAGTGGACGGAGCTGCCGCAGCCCTACACCGCAGTCCACGCCCACAGCTTCATCCACCGGCTCACTCCGGACGGTCTGGCCGACGGTACTCAGGTCGCCTTCACGATCGCCGATGCCTCGGATCGGGTGCTGGGCGTGACTGCCCTGCAGAGCATCGACGCCTCGGCGCGGGCGGCGGTGGGCTTCTGGGTGGCTCCGTGGGCACGCGGGCGTGGGGTCGCGAGCGCCGCCGTGCGCGGCCTGGCCGACTGGGCCTTCACCGCCGCCGGCCTGCGCGAGCTGCTGTGGCACGCCGTAGTCGGCAACGTCGCGTCGCTGAGAGTCGCGGCCGCCGCCGGCTTCACGCTGGAAGGAACCCTGCACGCCGCCCTCGGCCATCGCGGCGAGATCGTCGATTCCTGGACGGGCTCGCTGCAGCCAGGATCGGGTGATGGCGGCCGCGCGGCGCGCCGTGCCTGTCTGATCGAGATCGCCGCCGGCGCCTGGCAGCTGCAGCCGGTGGATGTCGCGGACGCGCTGCTCGCCGAGCGGCTGCTGCCCGTGTCGGCCTGCGTGCCCGCCGGCCTGTGGTCGGTGCGACTGGCCACGACCGCCGCAACCGAGGCAGTCGCTGCCCTGCTCGTGCGCGGCGATCGCTTCTGGGTGATGGCGGTGCCGACTTCGGCGGAGCACGCCGCCGCGGCCCGCACCGGGGCGGATGCCGTGTCCCGCTACGCCCGCGGGGCGCTGGGACTCACCCCCGCCTGACCGACGAGCACCATGCCGTAGCGGGCCGCGATCGCGACGGCCTCCGTGCGCGACCCGGCGCCGAACTTGTCCAGGATGTGGCGCACATGGTTCTTCACCGTGTTTACCGACAGATGCAGCTCCACGGCGATCTCGGAGTTGCGCCGACCCGCGGCGATGAGCTCGAGCACCTGCGCCTCGCGGTTGGTCAGGTCCACGGCCACGGCCTCACGCCGACGGCGGAGCATTCCGGCGAAGTCGGTCAGCATGCGCTCGGACATCCCGGGGGCGACCATCGTGCGCCCGTCGGCGACTGCCGTGACCGCCTCCCGGAGGGTCTCCACCGCCGCGGTCCGCGGCAGGATCGCCTCAGCGCCGAGGCTGGCCGCCGCGGTCATCTCGAACTCCGAGCGGCCCGGCAGCAGCAGGACGAAGCGCAGCGGCCGGGAGTTGCGCACGGCCAACAGGTGGTCGCACACCTCCCAGACCCCGCGCACATCGGATTCGACTCCGACCACCACGACGTCGAACGGCTCGGCACCTCGGAACTCCCGCGCCGAGCCGACGAACGCCTGCACCCAGAAGTCGTCCGACGCCCGCAGCACCGACGCGACCCCCTGGGCAAACAGGGGATACGTGTCGATGACCACCACCCGGGTCGGGCCCCGGGCCGGCGTCACGGTCAGCCCGCTGCCTCGATGCGGATCAGCCCGTAGTCGTACCCGCGACGGCGGTACACCACGGAGTGCAGACCCGAGTCGCTGTCCTGGAACAGGTAGAAGTCGTGGCCGACCAGTTCCATCTGCGTCACCGCGTCCTCCACCGACATCGGCTCGGCGGCGTGGGTCTTCTCGCGCACCACCACCGGGCCGGCCGCGAAGACCTCGGCATCGGTGTCGTAGGCGTCCGCGTCAATGCCATCCGTCGTCGCGACCTCGTCCACGGCAACACCGTCCGCCACGGCGGCGTCGTCCTGCCAGGGCTCGTTGCTCAGCGAACCGCGGTGCGCGTGGCGGCCGCCCCGGTGCGGACGATGCCGCTCGGCGTAGCGGCGCAGCCGCTCCGTGAGCCGGTTGAACGCCAGGTCGAAGGCGGAGTAGTGATCGGTCGCGTAGGCCTCCGCCCGGATGACCGGGCCGCGGGAGCGGCAGGTGAGCTCGACCTCGAATGCCCGGTCGGCGAGTCGCGGGTTGGTCTCCTTGGACACCTCAACGTCCACTCGGGCGATGGGCACGCCGAACTTGCCGACGCGGGCGAGCTTCTGGGTGACGTGGTCGCGGAAACGGCTCGACAGGTCAACGTGTCGACCGTGCACAACCACCTCGGTCTCGCTATCGACGTGCTGCTGGCTCATCGGCGGACTCCTCTCAATGGCGTCAGGACGGTGGTAGGCATCCACCCGGCCGACCTGGTCTTCGACCCCACACTCGCCTGCGTCGGGCGCTTTGTCCCTCTGCCGCGGGCTCCTGATTGGCAGGACCCCACGTCGCAGGTCTTACTCCTAAGCCGCACCGTGATCGGACGACCACAAGTCGCCTTACGTGGGCCGTTTCGCCTGCGGCTGGCATCGGCTTGCCGCGTTCGGCACATGGACCGAACGACGACGCAACCACGGACCCGGGCGGATGCCATAGCCCAACGCTATCGCGCCCAGGCGCGTTTGCTCAGCCCGTAGTGCAGTCATAGCCCGACTGCCCGCGCGAGCACGATCGACGCGACTGGCGCCACGCCGCTCGCGCGCAGGCATGCGACGGCTTCCCGCAGGCTCGCACCAGTGGTCCAGACGTCGTCAATGACCAGCATCGTCGCGCGCGGGGCGCCGCCCGCTGCCGTGGGCAGACCCGCCGGGTCCACCCACCAGGCGCCGCTCAGGTTGCGGGCGCGCTCGTGGGCATCCAAACCCTTCTGCGGGCGCCGTCGCCTGCGCGGCACCAGCAACGGCGCGACGTGCACGTCAGCGCTGCTTCGGCAGGCTGAGGGCGCGAGCTCGACCATCGGCCAACGATGGGGGCGCCTGGCGCTTGGCGGCACCGGCACCATCAGCACCGGCGGTCGCCACGTACCCGCGGCGCGCAGCACTCCGGCGACGACGGCCAAGGTGCGCGCGTAAAGCAACGACAGCGAGTCCCGCAGCGCTGGCTGGGGCCCGCGCTTGTGCGCCAGCACAGCCGACTTCAGCAGTCCTTCATAGCTTCCGCCGACCGCGACCAGTCCGAGCTCGTCGTCGTGCGACGGCTCCAGCCGGGGCACCAGACTCCCCAGTCCCCCGGCACAGCCATGACACCACCGCACCCCCGGTCGAGCACAGCCGGCGCACTCCCGCGGCAGCACCACGTCCAGCCACTCCTCCCAGGCCATGCCGCCATCCTGGTGCCGCGGCGAGGGTTGGGAACACGCGCACGCGAGTCTGTGGACAAGCCCGCCGCTCCGATGACGCACAATCGTGGTCGAGCGGTCGTAGCTACCCGACCGACCGGCCGCATCCGCCCCAAGGAGCCAGACATGAGCGACGACACCGACCCGGTGCCCGGCTGGTCCGAGCAGCAGCCGCCGCCCTACGGCGGCGGCAACTCCTCGGACGGGACCGGCGGCCAGGACCCGGCACCACCGAAGGACGGCTGGAAACCCGAGTCACCGCAGCCCGCTGGCGCCTGGACGCCTCCCCCGCCCGCGC
>JBIRBF010000145.1:0-7071 GCA_044326505.1 Candidatus Nanopelagicales bacterium
ACGGAGCGGACTCCACGATGCGCTGCGCGACTTTGCGATAGGCCTGGGCACCGCGAGAGCTCGATGCCGTGGCCAGAACGCTGCGCCCGGCCGACGGCGCCTCCGCGAAGCGCACGGACTTGGTGATAGGCGGCCGGATCACGGTCAAACCGTACCTTTCCTCCACGTCGGCCAGGGTGCGCCGCGCGAGGTTGGTGCGCGCGTCGTACATCGTCGGCAGCACCCCCAGCACCGTCAGGTCACGGTTGCACAGCCGCTGCACGTCTTGGACCGTGTCGAGCAACTGACGCACCCCGCGGTGGGACAGCGTCTCGCACTGCATCGGGATGAGGACGTCATCCGCGGCCGTCAGGGCGTTGACCGTCAGCACACCCAGCGACGGCGAACAGTCGATGAGGATGTCGTCGTAGTCGCCAGACACCTCCTCCAGCGCCGTGCGGAGCACGTACTCCCGGCCGGTCCGCGTGAGCAGGTGGGCCTCGGTGCCCGCCAGGTCGATGGTGGCCGGCAGCAAGTCCGGGCCCTCGTCCGTCGGGTTGATCACCAGGCGCACATCGACCCGCCCGAGCAGCACGTCGTGCATGGAGAACTCGAGGTCCTCCGGGTCCAGCCCCAGGGAGTAGGTCAGGCAGGCCTGCGGGTCGAGATCGACCAGCAGCACCTTGCGTCCGAGTTCGGCCAGCGCTCCGCCCAGCGATGCGACGGTGGTGGTCTTAGCCACTCCGCCCTTCTGGTTGGCAACGGCGATGGTGCGAGTCACGCAGACTATTCTGCAACGCGTGAGTGTTCCCACTACCATTGCCCTCCCCGCGGGCGCGGCCAGCGCGGCAATCGACGTGGGCCGCGGACGTATCGCGGTGCTTCGGCACCCCCCGACGACGCCGACGACGAGCGGACGGGTGCTCTTGGTGCCGGGCTTCACCGGCTCCAAGGAGGACTTCCTCACCATGCTGGTGCCGCTGGCACGGGCTGGCTACGACGTCGCCGCCATCGACCAACTGGGCCAGTTCGAGTCGCGCATGACCTTCGACTCCGCAGAGGCCTGGGGCGACGGGGAGAGCGCGGCGAGCCAGCTGGCCGCCGATCTGCACGACGTCTGCGCGGCGGTATGGCCGCAGGGTCCGCGACCCCATGTCGTTGCCCACTCGATGGGCGGCCTGGTCGCCCGCAGAGCAACGATCGCCGACCCGACCTTCCTGTCCTCGCTCACGCTGCTGGGCAGCGGTCCCGCGGCGATCCCCGACCACCAGCGAGCGCAGCTGCAGGCCCTGCGGCAGATGCTGCCGCAGGTCAGCCTGGTGGACGTGTGGAACGCCAAGCGCCTGCTCGACGCCCGCAACGGCGTGATCGATCCGGCCCCGGAGATCCAGGCATTCCTGGAACGCCGCTGGCTTGCCAACAGCCCGCACGGGTTGCGGGCCAAGGCCGGGATCCTGCTGACCGAGCCCGACCTCACGCCAGAGCTGCGCCGAACCGGGGTGTCCACACTGGTCGCGTTCGGGCGCACCGACGACGTCTGGTGGCCCGAGCTGCAGGAGTCGATGGCTAGCCGGCTCAACGCGCCAGCAGTGGCCATCGCCGGCGCCGGTCACTCCCCCAACACTGACAACGCCGATGCCTTGGCAGAAGCCCTGGTCTCGCGCTGGGGCGCTCTTGCGGCCAGGGTTTAGGCCCGCAGGTGAACGGGTACAAATCAAGCGTGGGCAGTCAGACGCACGCGACGCTGGTCGCCGCCGATCCGAGGACGGCGAGGCGAGCTGTCGCACTGACGCTGGCGGGCTGGGGGCTCAATGACCTCGCCGAGGATGCCGAGCTTGTCGTCGCCGAGATGGCGATGAACGCAGTCGGCCACGGGGGCGGGATCGAATCGATCACGATGGAGTATGACCACGATCGCCTCCGGATCGAGGTCGCCGACGCCAACTCTCGGCTCCCGCGGGTGATCCGCTCGACCAGCGTTGCGGAGACCGAAGCAGCAGGAGGACGCGGCCTGCGCATTGTCGAAGCGCTCAGCACGAACTGGGGCTGGCGACTGCGGCCCCCGGGCAAGATCGTCTGGGCCGAGCTGGCCCCGACTGGTCTCAGCCCTTCGCCGGCAGTGCCGCCAGGACGTCGCTGACGAACTGGCATTGATCGAACTGGCCCTTCTCGAAGGTCCAGCCCAAGCGCACGACGACCGCATCGCGCGATGGCACCATCGCCACGATCTGCCCCCAGTGGCCCTCCATTGCCAGGGTGTCGGCCGGCACCCCGGGCGTGTCCTTGCAGGCGCCCTCCACCGGGTCGCCGATCCGCCAGGTCTGAGCCCCGTAGCCCACCCCAGGACCGCTCGACATCGCCGGCGTCCCGGCCAGCTCCCACCAGCCCGACGGGATCACCTGCTGGCCCTGCCACTGGCCGTCGTTAAGCATCAGGCGGCCGAACTTGGCCCAGTCCCGCACACTCGCCCACTGGTACGACGACGCCACCCAGGTTCCAACGGTGTCGGTCTGGAGGGTCGCCGAGTCCGCGGCCAGCGGGGTGAACAGCGAGGTTCGGGCATACCGCAGGTACTCCTCATCGGTGGCGAAGAGGCTGCGGGTGACTGCGGCGAGGATGTTGGACGTGGCGCTGAGGTATTCCCACTGCGTCCCCGGCTGGGCCTTCAACCTGTGCTCCGCGGCCCAGCCGGACATGTCCGGCTCGCCATACAGCATCTGCACCACATCGCCAGTGGGGTCGTATCCCTCGTTGATGTCGAGCCCGTCGCGCATGAAGAGCAGGTCGGCCACGGTGATTTGGTCGCGGCCGTCCTGGCGCCACTGGGCCACCCACGAGGGCGCCCGATCAGCCGGGATGGCCGCCACGACCGGCGTGTTCAGATCCAGCCCGACCTCCTGGGCCTTCTTGTAGAAGAGCATGGCGCCGATCGTCTTGGTCATGGACCAGCCGTGCAGTGCGACGTTCGGCTCGAACCCGGTGCCCTCCCGCGCAGCGAGCAACTGATCGCCCTGCACCACAGCCACGCCGCGCGCGTTGGCCGCGGTCGGGTCGCCTGCCCCGTCAAAGGCGGCGTCGACGACCTTCTCCAAGGCGGCCGAGGATGCGCTCGGCGCCACGGCATCACCGGTCGGCCAGGGCGCTGGGTCCAGTGGCGGCGGCTGGTATCCCTCGGCCGTGGGATCGGGTGACAGGTCGAGCACGCAACCGCGATCCGGTGCGAGCGCCGCCGTGCGCCCGAACAGCCCGAGGAAGCGCGCCGAGACAGTCTTGTTGGCCGGGTCGATCTCAGTGCTGATCGCTTTGAGCACTCCACTCGCGGGCAGAACGTCGTCGGCCATGATCTGCTGAGCATCCGGCTCCCGACCGGCCACGAACACCGCGGAACAGACGGTCTCGGCGGCCATACCGGCCGCATTCTGCGGGATGTTGAACCACATCAGCGCGCCGACCACGGCGACCACGAGCACAACAACCACCGCCACGACGCTCAGGACGATGCGTGTGAGGACCTTCATGTCGCCACCTTTCGCAGGGCCGCGACTGTCGGAGCGGCACGGTGCGTTGCAGCGGGCGCCCGGTGCGCCCCATCGCCAGCGACCCTAGCGCCAGATTCGGACTATTCGCCCTGTTCGGCGCCGGGATTGCGGCTCGACGTGCCGAGCACTTGCCTGGCCTGACCGATGTGGCTGGGGTCCACCACAACTTGGTACCGGGAGGCGACCAGCTGGCTGCGGGATACGAAGTCGCGCTTGCCCCCGGTGAAGCCGTACGACACCAGGCCAAAGACGATGCCGAAGGCGGCGCCGTAGAGCAACCCGAGCAGGATCATGGTGAAGGTGCTGCTCTGCGCGGTCGCGAACAGCGACACGAACAAGCCGATCAGCAGGCCGAACCATGCGCCCATGGCCAGTCCGGAGACTGCTGCACGACCCCAGGAGAGGCGGCCCAGCACCATCTCGACGCTGCGCAGATCCACGCCGACGATCGACACGTGCTCCACCGGGAAATGCTTGTCGCTGAGCGTGTCAACTGCCTCCTGAGCGCCGTCGTAGGTGTCGAACTCCTGCAGCAGCACTCGGGAGTTGAGCTGGTCGGCGGGTGGGATGCCCACAGCCATGATGACCTCCTGCACGCGGCGGGGTCCCGCAGAACGCGGCCCCCGGCTTCTTCCAGGCTACCCCCGGAGCTTGTAGTCCTCGAGCAGCCGACGGGCGATAATCATCCGTTGGATGTCGGCAGTGCCTTCGCCGATGAGCAGCATGGGGGCCTCGCGGTAGAGCCGCTCGATCTCGTACTCCTTGGAGTAGCCATACCCGCCGTGGATGCGGAAGGAGTCCTCGACGACCTCCTTGCAGTTCTCGCTGGCCAGGTACTTGGCCATGCCCGCCTCGAGGTCGTTGCGCTCGCCGGAGTCCTTCTTGCGGGCGGCGCGGACCATCATCTGGTGCGAGGCCTCGACCTTGGTCGCCATGTCTGCGAGCCGGAAGGCGACCGCCTGGTGGTTGGCGATGGTCTTGCCGAACGTGGTGCGCTGCTGGGCGTAGGAGACGCCGAGCTCGAACGCCCGAGCGGACAGGCCGCACGCGCGCGCTGCGACGTTGACGCGGCCCACCTCGACGCCGTCCATCATCTGGTAGAAGCCCTTGCCGGGCTCCCCGCCAAGGATCGCGGATGCCGGCAGCTGGAAGTTGTCCATCACCAGCTCGGTGGTGTCGACGCCCTTGTAACCCATCTTGTCGATCTTTCCCGGAATGGTCAGGCCCGGCAGCACCTCGCCGAAACCGGCGGGCTTCTCGATCAGGAAGGTGGACATCTTGCGGTACACCGACGCATCCTCGGGGGCGTCCTCGTCGGTCCGCACGAGGACGGCGCACAGCGTCGACGAGCCACCGTTGGTCAGCCACATCTTCTGCCCGTTGAGCAGGTAGCCGTCGCCGTCGTGCGTCGCCCGCGAGGTGATGGCCGAGACGTCCGACCCGCAGTTGGGCTCGGACATCGAGAAGGATCCGCGCAACTCGCCGGCCGCCATCCGGGGCAGGTACTCGGCCTTCTGCTCCTCGGTCCCGTGCTGCATAACCATGTAGGCGACGATGAAGTGCGTGTTGATGATGCCGGACACGCTCATCCAGCCGCGGGCGATCTCCTCGACCACGAGGGCGTAGGTCAGCAGGGACTCTCCAAGGCCGCCGAACTCCTCCGGGATCATCAGGCCGAAGATCCCCATCTCCTTCATGCCCTCGACGATTTCCGTCGGGTAGGTGTCGCTGTGCTCGAGGTCCTGCGCCACCGGGATGATCTCGTTGTCCACGAAGTCATGCACGGCGTTGAGGATGTCCTGCTGCGTCTCGGTGAGGCCCTCTGTCTCGAGCAATCGACCCATTGTGCGTACCTCCGCGAATCGGCCCCGCCCATCCGGCAGGGATGTTGGACTACATGTTACCGGCCAGTAGGTTTGCCGCATCCGCGACCCTTCCCGAGGCCCCCTCCCTCGCCGGCTACCGCCCCGCCAGCGCCTCAGCTAGCCGCAGAGCGCCGCCCGCGACGAAACCGTGGTCGGCCCAGCACCACAGCTCCGACACGACCCCGCCGACGAGCGCCCACGCCAGAATCCGGGCCGCCTCGATACCCGTGCCCTCGGCCAGGATCGATGCCCGCCGCAGCGCCAGGCCGGCCGGGTCGCAGTGCTGGTCCACCACGTCCTGCGGGTTGAGCAGGAAGGCCGCAGTGTCGAACGCGGGATCGCCGACCCAGCCATGCGGGTCGATCGCGCGCCACCGGTCGGCGCCGTCGCCGACACCCGAGCGCAGCACATTGGCATGGTGCAGATCGCCGTGCAGCACGATGTCGCCGGTGGATACGGCCGTGAGCTCGGTGGCGAGTCCCCGGGCCCGCAGAACCAGTGCGCGCGGCAGCGGCTGCTCGCGCGCCGCCGCGTAGTCGTCAAAGGTGCCCAGCAACGTAGCGAGGTGCGGCAGCGTCGGCGCAGGCTCATCGCCCGGCCCGGCCGGCTCGCCCATCGGCCCACTGTCCCGCGCCGCACGGTGCAGTTCGCGCACGACCTCGGCCATCACCTCTGTGGCAGCGTCGTCGTCCGTGCGCGCCAGCGGCCGCAGGTCATCGCCAAGTAGCACGCGCTCCAACAGCAGCGCAGCGGTACCTTCGCCCACGTCAGGTGCAAGTCTGAGCACTCGGCAGGCCGGTGGTTGGCCGGGCCCGGCGCCGAGCTCGTACGTCGATAGTGCCGCCGCCTCGCGCAGCCGCGCCGACCGCTCGCCCACCTTGAGCACCAGGTGGCGCTCGCCGGCCATGACGAACCAGGTGTGCGAGTAGCGCGAGTCGGTGCCCGAGACAAGCTGCAGGCCCCACTCGCGGGCGATCTCAACGATCGCCGCGGGCGGGGCCTGCAGGGGTGTCAGCTCACGCCTCCGGCGGCGCGAACGTCTTGGTGCGCTGCATTCCGGCCGCGCGGCCCTTGGCCGAGATCACCAGCGCCATCTTGCGCGAGGCCTCGTCGATCATCTCGTCGCCGAGCATGACAGCGCCCAGGGCGCCGCCCGCGGCCGACGTGTAGTAGTCGTAGGCGTCGAGGATGAGCTCGGCGTGGTCGTAGTCGTCCTGGCGCGGCGAGTAGACCTCGTTCGCGGCATCGACCTGACCCGGGTGCAGCACCCACTTGCCGTCGAAGCCGAGGGCGGCCGAGCGCTCGGCGACGCGCCGGTAGGCCTCGACGTCGCGGATTTGCAGGAACGGGCCGTCGATGGCCTGCTTGTCGTAGGCACGGGCGGCCATCAGGATGCGCATGAGGATGTAGTGGTAGGCGTCGCCCTCGACGTAGCCCGGGGGCTGCTCGCCGACGACCAGGGACTTCATGTTGATGCTCGCCATGAAGTCGGCCGGGCCGAAGATGATGGTCTCGACCCGAGGACTCGCCGCGGCGATCGCGTCGACGTTGATGAGGCCCATCGCGTTCTCGATCTGGGCCTCGATGCCGATGCCGCCGACGGGCAGGCCGAGCGAGCGCTCCAGCTGCGTCAGCGTCAGGTCGAGCCACTCGATGTGGGCGGCCGACTGCACCTTGGGCAGCATGAT
>JBIRBF010000213.1:0-4107 GCA_044326505.1 Candidatus Nanopelagicales bacterium
ATGTCGCCGGCGCGGCAGTCGCCGCCGTGCTGCTCACCGGCATGGGCCGCCGAGCAGGGATGACGGATCGCGCGGCGGTGGTGTGGGGTACTGGGGGAGCCGGCGCCGTGGGCGTCGCGGTGGCGCGGCGATGCCCGGATGGACCCCTATCGGGTGTTGTTCCTGGCCATTCCCGTGCTGGTCCTGAGCCTGGACCCCGTCGCCATGCTGGGGTGGGAGATCGATGCCGCACCCACGTTGGACGGCATCGACTCTTTCGGCGCACAACTCCCAGCGGGGACGTTGCCATTGAGCGCCAATCCGGACCCGGGCAGGGTGGCGTTTGCCAAGACCAACCTGGTCATCGACACGGGCTGGGGGAGCCGGTGTTGGCCCGCATCTCCGCCGACCGCCCGGATCTGCGCAACGTGTTTCTGAGTCGAGTGATGGTGCCCGACGTCGTTGAGTCCCATGGTGCGTGGTCCTGCGAGTACGAATCATGGCTGGTCAGCCCTGAGTTCGGTCGGCGGTATGCCGAAGCCAACTGGGGGACGCGTTCCGCTGCGAAGGGGTCATGAGGGCGGTGTGGCGCAGCAATCAGGTGCTGCGGGCGCGCGGCGCGTATGCCGACGTCGTGGCCGAGTGCGATGCCTCTCCGTCGGGGGCCCCTGGATCGCCTGTTGCGAGAGCGCAAGGAGGGCTGGGGCCAAGCCGCCTACGAGCAATTCCTGGACCTCGCCCAGCCTGGCCGTGGATAGGCCTGGCCTGGGGATAAGTGGGGGCGGATTCTCTGCCGCGCGGTACAGCGCGGCAAACGTGTCTAGCATGGGCCCATGGCACGAGTAATCCTGGCCGAGGACGACGAGGCTATTAGCGAAGCTGTGGCTAAAGCGCTGCGCCGGGACGGGCACGAGGTGGCAGTGGTCGCCACCGGCTCGAGCGCCCTGGAAGTGGCGTCGGCCGGCGTGGGCGACTTGCTGGTGCTCGACCTGGGCCTGCCCGGCCTCGACGGTCTCGAGGTCATCCGGTCACTGCGCGAGCAGGGCTCGAAACTGCCCATCATCGTGGTGACCGCGCGCACATCCGACCTGGACTTCGTCGTGGGCCTCGATGCGGGCGCCGACGACTACATGGCCAAGCCGTTCCGCACCGATGTGCTGCTGGCCCGGGTGCGTGCGCTGGTCCGGCGCGGATCGAGCCCGGCGACTATCCGGGTCGGGGAGCTCGTCATCGAGTCGGCGGCCCGTCGAGTACGCATCGGCGACGACGAGGTCAACCTCACGCCCAAGGAGTACGACGTGCTGCTGCTGCTCAGCCAGAACGTCGGCCGGGTGATGAGCCGCGAGCAGATCATGAAGGAGATCTGGCGCGGGGAGTGGTACGGCGGGTCCAAGACCCTGGACATGCACGTCTCGGGGCTGCGGCGCAAACTGGCCGACGTCGGTCAGGGCCGCGAGCCCACGATCGGCACCGTGCGCGGCGTCGGGTTCCGCCTGGAGGACGAGCCGAGCGCCAACGCCTCGTAGGCTGCGAGCGTGTACCAACGGTTCCTCTCGGCCACTCTGCGCGTCGCCGTGGTGACGGTGCTGCTCTTAGCGATCGTCCTCGGGTCGATCGCGGCCTACTTCATCCGGCGGATCTATCAGGAACAGGTGGACACCCTCGCCTCGCGGGTCGTGGTGGCCGTGGCCTACCGGCAGGCCAGCAACATCGAGGTCACCCCGGAGTACCTGGACTCAATCGCAGGCCGCGACCAGGTGACGGTGACGTTGGCCGACGGCACCACGGTGGCGAACGTCGCCGAGAGCGCCGGTCCGCAGTTCGTCGCCACCCGCACGGATCCGCTGGGGCAGGTCACCGCCACTGCTTCGACCAGCCAGGCCGAGTCCTATCTGACGATCGGCGTGGTGGCCCTGGTCATCGTCGTGGTGTCGGGCATCGCTCTGGCCGTGGCCTATCGGGTGTCCGATCTGGAGTCGCGCCGCGTGAACAGGCCGCTGGGCGACTTGGCCGCGCATGCCGAGACCATCGGATCCGGCCTCGCGACCCGCAAGGCGAAGCCGACCGGTATCGACGAGATCGATCGGATCGCGCGCGTGCTCGACGACCGGGGCGCGACGGTGCGCGACGTCCTCGAAGCTGAGCGCCGGACCTCGCGCGAGATGAGCCATCAGGTCCGCACGCCGCTCACGGCGTTGTCGCTGCGGCTCGAGGAGATCATCGCCACCGACGACTTGGCCGAGGCGAAGGCCGAGGCCGCGGTGGGCGTGGTCCAGATCGAGCGGCTGACTGATGTGATCAACCAGTTGGTGAAAGGGCGGCGCGAGGGCGTCGTCACCGAGCAGGAGCCGTTGGACCTGAGCTCGGTGGTGTCCGAGCAGATGGTCGAGTGGTACCCGGCCTTCGCCATCCGGCGGCGCCGGATCACGCTGCAGGCAAACGGGACGGTGGTGGCCTGGGCCAGCCGCGCGGGCCAGAGTCAGGTGCTCGCGACGCTCATCGAGAACTGCCTGATCCATGGGCGCGGGGACGTGCTTGTGCGCCTTCGCGAGTCCGGCGATTCGGCGGTGATCGAGGTCGTCGACACCCGCGGGGTGTTCAAACTGAAAGAAGGCCAGGACCCGTTCGAACGGGGAGTCTCGGTGAGCGGCACCGGGCTTGGTCTGGCGCTTGCCAGGACGCTTGTGGCCGCCGATGACGGTGACATCGCTTTGACCTCGCGCAAACCGCCCACGTTCACGGTGTACCTGCCGCAGTACCGGGGACAATCCGCGCCCGAGTTGGCTGACGACGACGTCGGACCGGTGTAGCCGCCGGGCCGGCGTAACCTGCCTGGTGTGGCCGGTCGATCAGATCTCGACGGTTCCCATGAGCCGCTGTCGCTCGTCCTCGTCGTCGATCTCGGGGAAGACGAACTTGCGGTAGGACCAGAAGCGGAACAGCGTGCCGAGCGCAAGGCCGATCACGTTTGCCGAAATGTTGTCGGCGAGGGCGCTGTCGAAGCCAAGCGCGTAGTGGCTGACCCAGAGGCAGCCGACCGCGATCAGCATGGCCACGCCGTTGAGGCCGAAGAAGAGCAGGTACTCGCGCGTGAACGAGGTCCGAGCGCGGTGTCGAAAAGTCCAGAAGCGGTTACCGAAGTAGGCGCAGGTGGTAGCGGCGGCCACCGAGATGATCTTGGCGGTCAACGGCTTGCCCTCGAGCGGCCCAGCGTAGAGCAGCAGGTTGAACAGGCCGATATCGACGACCAGCGCGCTCAGTCCCACGATGCCGAATTTGGCGATCTCGTGGATCAGGCCGCCCACCCGGTCGTAGAGGCCGTGCACGAACCCCCGCCGAGCTGGGAGCGGCTCGGTGCCGGTGGGCGCCTCCGTCGTCGATGTCACGCGTCTAGAGTACCGGTCACAGCATGCGTTCAGACAGGGCTGAGAGCGTGAGTCCTGTCACCATGACATCAGCGCCGACCCTTGGACGAGGAGTGCACCTCATGGACTTGCGGCTTTCCGACGAACTCGAGGCTCTGCGCGCCACCGTGCAGGAATTCGCCGTGGACGAGGTCGCGCCGGTGATCGGCGACTACTACGCCCGCGGTGAGTTTCCGCTGCCGCTGGTCGCACGCATGGGCGAGATGGGACTCTTCGGGCTGCCCTTCAGCGAGGACTACGGCGGAATGGGCGGTGACTACATCGCGCTGTGCGTGGCCATCGAGGAGCTGGCCAAGGTCGATTCCTCGATCGCCATCACCCTGGAGGCGGCGGTATCGCTGGGGGCCATGCCGATCTACCGGTTCGGCACCGAGGAGCTCAAGAGGGAGTGGCTGCCCAAGCTGGCAGCGGGCGAGGTGCTCGGCGCTTTCGGCCTGACGGAGCCCGGCGCGGGCTCCGACGCGGGAGGTACGGCCACTACTGCCGAGCTCGAAGGCGACGAGTGGGTGATCAACGGATCCAAGGCCTTCATCACCAACTCCGGTACCGACATCACGGGATTCATCATCGTGACGGCGGTGACGGGTCGGCGGCCCGATGGCGGCAAGGAGATTTCGGCCATTCTGGTGCCCGCCGGAACACCTGGCCTGACGGTCGCGCCGCCCTACCGCAAAGTCGGATGGGACGCGTCGGACACCCACGA
>JBIRBF010000146.1:0-6902 GCA_044326505.1 Candidatus Nanopelagicales bacterium
GTCCCGGCGTCGGCGGCGCCGGCCGCACCTGCCGAACCGCCGCCCAGCAGCGGGCCGAGCAGTCCGCTCAGCTGGTCACCGCCGGGGATCTTGCCCAGGGCATCGGTGATGTTGGCCGTGCCGGGCAGCTGGCCGGACGGCGACAGTTTGTCGACCAGGCCGGGCAGTACCGACGAGAGCTCCCCGGCCATGTCTTGCGCCGAGGCGCCGGCCTTGTCGGCGGCCGCCTTCAGGCTCTCCGGGTTGAGCGCCTCGGCCAACTGCTGCGGGTTGGCGGCCAGGTTGGCGCCCTGGCCCAGCCAGGACTGCACCTGGTCGCCCAGACCGGACGCCTGCAGCTTCTCGATGAAGGCCTGCAGGCCGCCGTTCTGCTGGATCAGGTCGATCAGCGGCTGGATGCTCTGCTGCAGCTTGGCGGTGTCGATGCTGCCGCCGGCGCCGGATAGCACCTGGTTCAGCATTGCGGACAGGTCGTTGGTAGCCATGAATAGCCCTTCGTAATGTCGTCATCCGGCGTCGCAGCGCCGGGGTGCTGCAGCGTAGGTGCTGCACTTGGCCTGCATATCGTGTCCCGACCCACAGCGCGGTGTCCATGCGAGACCCGTAGACTGATTGGGCGAGTCGTTCCGGGGCGTAGCGTAGTGGCTAGCGCGCCTGCTTTGGGTGCAGGAGATCGGGAGTTCGAGTCTCCCCGCCCCGACGTATCCACCATCCCTACCAGGAGTGTGCCTGCACCGTGAAGAGCAGCAAGGAGACTGTGTCTCCCACCCGCGTCAACCTCAGCATCGAGCTGGACCCGGCGGACCTCAAGCCCGCGCTGGAGACTGCCTACCGGCAGATCGCCCAGCAGGTCAACATCCCCGGGTTCCGCAAGGGCAAGGTGCCGGCGAAGCTGCTCGAGCAGCGCTTTGGCCGCGGCGTGGTGCTGCAGGAGGCCCTGCAGGAGGCCGTGCCGAGGGCGATCACCGATGCACTCGTCGAGCATGAGGTCGACGCGCTGGGTACGCCCAACGTTGTGATCGACCAGGATCTGGCAGAGGTCGGCGACCAGGACTCCATCGCCTTCGTGGCCGAGGTGGACGTCCGGCCCGAGATCGACCTGCCGGACTACCGCGGCATGGCCGTCGAGGTGGCCGACGCCGAGGTCAGCGATGACGACGTGGATGCACAACTGACCGAGTTGCGCGGCCGCTTCGCCAAGGTGACGCCGGTGGAGCGCGCCGTAGCGGACGGGGACGTCGTCGTGGTGGACGTCAAGGGTGCTGCCGACGACGAAGAGGTCGAGGAGTACTCGGGTGCCGGCATGTCCTTCGAGGTTGGCGCCGGCAACATGATCCCTGGGTTCGACGACGCGGTGCGCGGCGCTTCCGAGGGCGACGTGGTGGAGTTCGGCCACGTCCCGACCGAGGGCGACTATGCCGACCGCGAGATCCTGCTGAGCGTCACGGTCAAGGGCGTGCGCGAGCGCGAGCTGCCGGAGCCGGACGACGACTTCGCCATGATGGCCAGCGAGTTCGACACCATCGACGAGCTCCGGGACGACCTGCGTACGCGCCTTGAGCGCTCGCGGCTGGTGGACCAGGGCATCGAGGCGCGCGACAAGCTCGCCAAGGCGCTGTTGGACGGCCTCGAGATCCCGGTGCCCGAGCAACTGCTGGCGCAACTGGTGGATCAGCACTTCAGCGATGGCCACGGAGACGACGCGCACCGCGAGGAGTTCATCGACGAGACCAAGCAGACGCTGCGCAGCCAGTTCCTGCTGGACGCCATCGCCGAGGCGGAGGACGTCGACGTCGCGCAGGACGACATCAGCGCCTGGATCATGCAGCAGGCCCCGCGCTACGGCATGTCGCCGGACCAGTTCGTGCAGGCGCTGCTGCAAGCCGACCAGCTCAACTCCGCCATCGGCGACGTCCGCCGCGCCAAGGCGCTGTCAGTGGTGCTCGAAGCCGCGCAGATCACCGACGCGTCGGGTCGTCCGGTGGACCTGAAGGCGCTCGACGAGGACGAGGACGAGCTGGTCGACGAGGCGGAGCTCGAGGACGAGGACGAACTCGATGAGCTGGCCGACGAAGCCGAGCTCGCTGCCGACGCCGACGAGGCGAAAGGTCCCGCCGGCGCCTGATCTAGTCCCACAGCACGCCGACAGCGAACACCAGCCGCGAGCCGGAAGGCTCGCGGCTGGTTCGGCGTTAGAGTCGCTGACAGCAGCAGTACCCACCTCGACCGAAAGGACAGCGGCGTTGGGCACTTCCAGCAGCCAGGGGCTGATCGTCCCGGAGCTTCGCGGCAATGGCGCAGCCGGAATCAACTATGACGACTCCGTTTACCAGAAGCTCCTGCGTGAGCGGATCGTCTTCCTCGGCTCTCAGGTCGAGGACTCGGTGGCCAACCTGCTCTGCGCGCAGATCCTGCTGCTCGCCGCGGAGGACCCTGAGCGCGACATCTACCTGTACATCAACTCTCCTGGCGGCTCGGTCACCGCAGGCATGGCGATCTACGACACCATGCAGTTCGTCCAGAACGACGTGGCCACCGTTGCCATGGGACTGGCCGCGTCCATGGGGCAGTTCCTGTTGAGCGCCGGCGCCAAGGGCAAGCGATACGCCCTGCCGCACGCGCGAATCATGATGC
The DNA here is from genome assembly GCA_044326505.1 of Candidatus Nanopelagicales bacterium. Taxonomy (GTDB): domain Bacteria; phylum Actinomycetota; class Actinomycetes; order S36-B12; family UBA10799; genus JACJWR01. The sequence continues at coordinate 2,635 of JBIRBF010000146.1, forward strand.
ACCAGCCCTCCGGTGGGATCGGCGGTAGCGCGAGTGACATCAAGATCCAGGCCGAGCAGATGCTGCACATCAAGAAGCAGATGGCCTCGATCATCGCCGACCAGACCGGCCAGACATTGGAGCAGGTCGAGCGGGACTCAGACCGAGACCGTTGGTTCACTGCCGATGAGGCCCTCGAGTACGGATTCATCGACTCCGTCGTGCGGTCCGCCGCCGACGTCACCGGAAGCGGAGGGACGGCCAGGTGAGCAGCGCGCCCTTCATCAACCCGTCCGCTACGGCCGCCGGCGCCGCAACTGTGGGAGGTTCCGTGTTCAGCCCCTCGGCCCGCTACATTCTGCCCGAGTTCCGCGAGCGCTCCGCCAACGGCGAGCGCGTCCACAACCCGTACACCAAGCTGTTCGAGGAGCGCATCATCTTCCTCGGCGTGCAGATCGACGATGCGTCGGCCGACGACGTCATGGCGCAGCTGCTGTGTTTGGAGTCGATGGACCCGGACCGGGACATCTCCATCTACATCAACTCGCCCGGCGGCTCGTACACCGCGATGACGGCGATCTACGACACGATGCAGTTCGTCAAGCCGGAGATCCAGACGGTCTGCCTTGGTCAAGCGGCCAGCGCCGCGGCCGTGCTGCTCGCCGCCGGCGCCGCGGGAAAGCGCTACGCCTTACCGCACGCCAGGGTTCTCATCCACCAGCCGTACACGGAGGGCGGGGGCCAGGGCTCGGACATCGAGATCCAGGCCAACGAGATTCTGCGGATGCGCAAGGAGATGGAAGGCATCATCGCCTTGCACACCGGTCGGAGTGCTGAGCAGGTGGAGCGCGACATTGAGCGCGACAAGATCCTCACCGCTGACCAGGCGCTGGAGTACGGGATCGTCGATCGTGTCATTGCCTCGAGGAAGACCGCCGGCAGTTGATCCTCATGCGGGTGCGCCAGCGACTCGCTCGCGCACCCGCACCGGCTCGCAACACCCTGGCCTCGCATGCGGCGTGGGGGGCGGGCGGGAGGTAGCGTGTTCCCACCGGTGCCATCGCGGAGCCGGAGAAGGTGAGGTCCGGCCGTGGCGCGTATCAGTGATGGTGCGGATCTGCTGAAGTGCTCGTTCTGCGGCAAGAGCCAGAAGCAGGTCAAGAAGCTCATCGCCGGGCCGGGCGTCTACATCTGCGACGAGTGCATCGACCTCTGCAACGAGATCATCGAAGAGGAGTTCAACGAGGCTGCGGATCTGCAGTTTGACGAGCTGCCTAAGCCGCGCGAGATCTACGAGTTCCTCAGCCGCTACGTGATCGGCCAAGAGGCAGCCAAGAAGGCGCTCAGCGTTGCCGTCTACAACCACTACAAGCGGGTGCAGGCCGGGGCCGAGGAGCGCCGACTGGCCGACGAGATCGAGTTGGCCAAGTCCAACATCCTGCTGCTGGGTCCGACCGGGTCCGGCAAGACCCTGCTCGCGCAGACGCTCGCCCGCATGCTCAACGTTCCCTTCGCCATCGCCGACGCCACGGCGCTGACCGAGGCCGGGTACGTGGGCGAGGACGTCGAGAACATCCTGCTCAAGCTCATCCAGGCAGCCGACTACGACATCAAGCGCGCCGAGCAGGGAATTATCTACATCGACGAGATCGACAAGATCGCCCGCAAGTCCGAGAACCCCTCCATCACCCGCGACGTTTCCGGCGAGGGCGTGCAGCAGGCGCTGCTGAAGATCCTGGAGGGCACCACCGCATCGGTGCCGCCGCAGGGCGGGCGTAAGCACCCCCACCAGGAGTTCCTGCAGATCGACACGTCCAACGTGCTCTTCATCGTGGGCGGCGCGTTCGCCGGCCTGGACCAGATCATCGCGGCGCGGGTGGGAAAGAACTCCGTCGGGTTCACCGGCGAGGTCGAGTCGGCTCGCACCGACGACACGCAATTGTTCACCGAGGCCATGCCGGAGGACCTGCTCAAGTTCGGGCTCATCCCGGAGTTCATCGGCCGACTCCCGGTGCTGACATCGGTGACCGCGCTGGATCGTGAGGGCATGGTGGCCGTTCTGACCGAGCCGAAGAACGCCCTGGTGAAGCAGTACCAGCGGCTGTTCGAGCTCGACGGCGTCGCGCTGGAGTTCGAGCCGGAGGCCATCGAGGCCATCGCTGAGCAGGCGATGAAGCGCGGCACAGGTGCGCGCGGCCTGCGGGCCATCATGGAAGAGGTCCTGTTGCACGTCATGTATGACGTGCCGAGTCGAGACGACGTCGCCACGGTTGTCATCACCAAAGAGGTCGTCGAGGACAACGTGCTGCCGACCCTCGTGCCGATCCGCCCGACCCGTCGGCGGGAGCGGCGCGAGAAGAGCGCGTAGCGGGGTTTTCCTCGCTGCAGGACTTTAGCCAGACCCCCATTTGGACGATATTGGGGGTGTGAGTTCTTTGATGGTGCCAGTGTGTCCAGGCGCCGGGGGCGGGAGAGCGGCCTGGCTGCTCGGCCTGTTCGCGGCGGTCGTGGGGCTGCTCAGTTTCGGCGTCTGGGTCGGACTCGCGTCGGCTGCCACCGCTGCCGAGGGTCCCGAGCCGGTCCCGCTGGTATCCGATGCGCTGATACCGCCGGTGGATGGCGGCGCTGCACCCAAAGCCGTGGAGCCGCTCGCGCCGCTGGCCCACACGGCGACTAGCGGGCCAGGCGCCTACAACGTAATCGTCGTGGCCGTGAAGAATGACGGACTGGCGTCCCCGGCAACGACGGACAACACGCCCGCCGAAATTGTCAAGATCAACAAGCTGTGGGTGGACGCCTCCGCTGGCATGTACACGCTCAACTACAACAGCAACGGTTTCGTCAGTGCCACCTACCCGGGCAACGTGTGCACGCTGGGAAACCCGCTCGATGCGATGGACACGCTCTTCGACAGCAGCGTCCGCACCGCGGTGACGGCCGCCGGCTACAGCGGCACCAAGAACCTGGTCCTGTACGTCCTGCCGAGCAATCAGGGGTGCCCGGCCGGACTCGCATGGGTCGGCTGGAGCTCGAACCTCAACGGTGGCTTCTGGCCGACGTCACCCTTGAATGCAAACCCGCACAACGGGCCCGAGATTACCGCGCACGAGATGGGGCACAACTTCGGCGCTGGGCACGCAGGCACGATGGCCTGCGCGGGCTCGTCACCGCTCTATCCGGGGGCGCAGGCGCCCACGTGGCCGTGCGGTGCTGATTCGTCCAACGAGTACAGCGACTACGGGTCCATGATGGGCCAGTCGGGCACCGGCATCGTGCCGAAACGGCTGTCGTTCAACCAGTTGCAGCGACTCTCGCTCTCGAGCGCGGCGAATGCTAGGGCGGTCACGACCGGCACCTTCGACCTCAAGCCCAGTGGAGCGAAAGCCACCGCCGACTCACAGTTGACTGCCTTGGAACTCGCTGTCCCCAACACCACGACTCCGATTCCGCCAACTCCCGTCCTCACCAGTGCCCCCAAGGTCATCCTCGAGTTCCGTCAAGTTGCCGGCAGCCCCGCAGGGGTGTTCCTGGAACAGGCATTCGATCGGGTCGCCTATGCCTTCGCCCCCGGTGACAGCGCGAGTGTGTGGTCCTATCCCGGCAACGCCGCCAACCAGTCGACCGCGGCCTTTGGCATGACGGCTGGCACCACGATCAAGCTCGCAGACAACCGCGTGGTCAAGGTCGAGTCCATCACCCCCGGCAACGCGCGCGTGAGCATCACCGCGATCGGGCCCCCGACGATCACCGCCGCCAACCCGCTCGACAGCTCGGCCCAGATCGTGTTCACCGCCCCGGCGGTCGTCCCGGGCGTCACCGTCACCAACTACGAGTACTCGATTGATGACGGCGCAACCTGGACTCCCCGTGTCCCGACAGTTACTACTAGTCCGCTGACTATCGACGGCCTCAGGAATGGCACGACCTACCGCGTCAAGCTGCGCGCGATCACCAATCTCGGGGAGGGGCAGGCCAGTGCCACTGCACAGGTGACGCCCCGCACGATTCCCTCGGCGCCGATCGCTCCGGTCGGCACAGGGGAGGACGGTCGGGCCACCATCGCCTTCACCCCGGGGTATAACGGCGGAGCTGCGGTCACCGAATTCCAGTACAGCTTGGACGGCAAGACGTGGGCGCCGGTGGCGAAGCCGACCAACCCCGATGGCTCGCCCATCTCGAACTTCCCGAACGACACAACCTCGCCCGTGGCGGTGTGGGGACTGTCGAACAACGCGACCTACCAGGTGTGGTTGCGGGCCGTGAACCCGGCGGGTGCAGGTCCGGCATCA
>JBIRBF010000163.1:0-6345 GCA_044326505.1 Candidatus Nanopelagicales bacterium
CCTGTCTCTGAGATAGCAAGCTGCATTGACCGGGTAATCTTATCAGCATAAAGGATTGCCGTGCCATGAATATGACGTGCGGCACGCCCGATAGTTTGAATCAGTGAGCGCTCGGAGCGCAGAAAACCCTCTTTATCAGCGTCGAGTATCGCCACCAGCGATACCTCGGGAATATCCAGCCCCTCGCGCAGCAGGTTGATCCCCACCAGCACGTCGTACTCCCCCATGCGCAACTCCCGTAGCAACTCCACGCGGCGCAACGTGTCCACCTCGGAGTGCAGGTACCGCACCCGCACACCCTGGTCGAGCAGGTAGTCGGTGAGGTCCTCGGCCATCCGCTTGGTCAGAGTGGTCACCAGCACGCGTTCGTTGCGCTCGGCGCGATCGTTGATCTCGCCCAGCAGGTCGTCGATCTGCCCCTTCGTGGGCTTGACGATGATCTCCGGATCAACCAGCCCCGTGGGCCGGATGACCTGCTCGACCACGTCGCCGTGCACCTTGGCCAGCTCGTAGGGCCCGGGGGTAGCCGACAGGTAGAGCGTCTGGCCGACCCGCTCGACGAACTCCTCGAACCGCAGCGGCCGGTTGTCCATCGCACTGGGGAGCCGGAACCCGTGATCCACCAGGCTGCGCTTGCGCGACATGTCCCCCTCGTACATGCCGCCGATCTGCGGCACGGTCACGTGGGACTCGTCGATGACGAGCAGGAAGTCCTCCGGGAAGTAGTCGAGCAGGCAGTTCGGCGGCGTTCCCGGACCGCGCCCGTCGACGTGCCGGGAGTAGTTCTCGATGCCGGAGCAGAAACCCACCTGCTGCAGCATCTCGAGGTCATATCGAGTGCGCATGCCCAGCCGCTGCGCCTCCAGCAGGTCGCCGCGCCGCTCGAGCTCGGCCAGCCGCGCCTCGAGCTCAGTCTCGATGTCATTGACCGCCCGGGACATGCGCTCCGGTCCGGCGACGTAGTGCGTGGCCGGGAAGATGTACAGCTCGGCGTCCTCGGTCAGGATCTCGCCGGTGACCGGGTGCAGTGTCATCAGGCGTTCGATCTCGTCACCGAACATCTCGATGCGCACCGGGTGCTCCTCATAGACCGGGAACACCTCGATCGTGTCGCCGCGCACGCGGAAGGTGCCTCGGGTGAACGCCAAGTCGTTGCGGGCGTACTGGTTCTGCACGAGCGTGCGCAGCAGGGCGTTGCGCTCGACCGACTCCCCCACCCGAAGCCGGACCATGCGGTCGACGTACTCCTGCGGCGTTCCCAGGCCGTAGATCGCCGACACCGTCGCCACCACGATCACGTCGCGCCGGGTGAGCAGCGAGTTGGTGGCGCTGTGTCGCAGGCGTTCGACCTCCTCATTGATCGAGGAGTCCTTCTCGATGTACGTGTCCGTCTGAGCGATATAGGCCTCTGGTTGGTAGTAGTCGTAATACGACACGAAGTACTCGACTGCGTTGTTGGGCAGCAACTCGCGGAACTCGTTGGCCAGCTGCGCGGCCAGGGTCTTGTTGGGCGCCATGACGAGGGTGGGCCGCTGTAACTGCTCGACCAGCCAGGCGGTCGTCGCGGACTTACCGGTGCCGGTGGCCCCCATGAGCACGACGTCGGGCTCGCCGGCACGGATCCGGTGGCTGATTTCGGCGATGGCGGCCGGCTGGTCACCCGCGGGCTCGTACTCGCTGATCACCTCGAAGGGTGCGATGCGTCGCTGCAGATCGGTGACGGGTCGGGCCATCTGGTCAGGCTAGTCGTCTGGACCAGTCCCCGCCGCCCGACGTGTGCCACCATGGGGCGTCGGACTGGAGGGCGCCTCCGGCACCGTTGAGCCGCCTGGGGGAGTGTCATGAGCGAACCCCACAGCGGCAACGCCCACCAGCAGACCCCTGCCGCCGGCATCTCCCGCCTCTTTGCGCGTGCCGTCGAGGCGTCGCACGTGGGCGTCTGCGTGATCTCGTGGGGAGACTTCCTCTTTCTGGCCGTCAACGATGCGTTCGCGCGGATGCTCGGCTACCAGCCGAACGAGGTGATCGGGCGCAGCAACACGGCTTTCCTCCACCCGGATCAACTCCGCTGGGATGCCGAGATCAAGGCCAAGATCGGCTCCGGCGCACCCGTGCCCGAGATCGTCGAGCGCATGATGGTGCACAAGGACGGCTCGACCGTGTGGGCGGAAGTGCACCCGGTCATGCTCACGGAACCAGACGACAGCAGGGTGCTGGTGTCGCTCTACGTGGACATCACCGAGAGGAAGGCCGCCGAAGCGGAGCGAGACCGCCTAGCGGAGCGGGTGGCCCGTTCTCGCGACCGGTTTGAGTACCTCTACTCCGAAGCGGTCACCAATTCCCACGTGGGCCACGCCGTGCTCTCCAGGGAGTCACTGCGGTACATCTCGGTCAACGACGCCTTCGCCCGCATGCTCGGCTACGACGCGGCGGAGATGGTCGGCCGACCCAATCAGGACTTCGTTTCGCCCGAACAAGTCGCCGAAGATCGTGAGATCCGGCGCAGACTTGCGGCGGGCGAGGCCCTGCCCAAGGTCGCCCGCAGGCGGTTTCTGCACCGCGATGGCGCGACGGTGTGGGTCGATGTGCACCCGGTGGGAGTGTCGGACGAGGAGGGCCACGAGGTGGTCGTGTCCCAGTACATCGACGTCACCGAAGCCGTCGACGCGCAGGCCGCGCGGGCGGTGGCCGAGGCGGAAACCGAGCGGGTGATGGCAGACCTGAGCCATCGCTCCACCCACGACCTCCTCACCGGACTGCACAACCGGGCGGCTCTGATCGAGGGCATCGAGGCCCGGCTGGCCGCCCGTTCGGACCCCTTTGCGGTGCTCTACGTGGACCTGGACAACTTCAAGCACATCAACGATGCCTACTCCCACGATGCCGGAGACCGAGTGCTTGAGCAGTTTGGCAGGGAGCTCCGGCGCGTGCTGCGCGCCGATGATGCCTGCGGGCGCATCGGCGGCGACGAGTTCGTGGTGGTGGCTGCTGGCGTCAACTCGCTCGACGATGCCATCGCGGTAGCCCAGCGACTGCAGACCGAGATGTACGACGGCACGCTGGCGATTGGGAACTCGTTGTTGACCCCTCGATTCAGTGTCGGCATCGCGCTGAGCCGTCCGGGGGTGATGGCCCAAACCCTGTTGCAGGAGGCGGACGCCGCCCTGCGTACCTCCAAGACCCGCGGCAAGAACCGGTGGGAGGTCTACGACGACAGCACCCGCCGCGAAGCCTCGCGCCGCTTGACGGTGGCTCGCGACCTGCAGCAAGGGTTGCAGGCCAATCAGGTGCACGCCCACTACCAGCCGATCGTGGATCTCGGATCCCGCGAGGTGATCGGCTACGAGTCGCTGGCGCGCTGGTGGCACGCCGAGCACTGGGTGGCCGCTGGTGAGTGGATCGGCATCGCCGACGACGCCGGCCTTCTCCTTGACGTCGGCGAGCGCATGGTGGTCGAGAGTGTGAATCGCCTGGCCCACTTGCCGGAACCGCTCACGGTCGCGCTGAATGCCTCCGCGAACGAACTCTCCCACCCTCGTTTCACGCAGTGGATCGACGACTGCCTGACCACCGACGGCGCTGAACCGACTCGACTGGTCGTGGAGGTGACCGAGCACTCGCTGCTGAGCGCGCCGGAGTCCGCCCGGCGGCACCTGACCCAACTCGTGCGCCAGGGCGTCCAGGTGCACCTCGACGACTTCGGCACGGGCTACTCCTCCATCACGCACCTGCGGGAGCTGCCGATCACGGGCATCAAACTGGACCGTTCCTTCACCCAGGCGTTGGGAACGACCTCGGCCGCGCACGACGAGATCGTCCCGGCGTTGGCCAAGCTCGCCGCACACCTGGGCCTCACAACAATCGCCGAGGGGATCGAGGACGAGGACCAGGCCGGGGCGCTGCTGGCGGCGGGCTGGGAGCTTGGGCAGGGCTATCTCTTCGGCCGGCCCCAGCCGTTCGCACAGGCGACGAGCGGCCCGCTGCTCGACGACACCCGCGCAACCCCCGGAACCAGCGAAGCCCGCAACGGACGGCGACGTGACGCGGAAGGTGCCTTCCCAGTGACCGGCAAGGCGCGGCGCCGTGGCGACGCCGACCGGTCCTAGGCTCGAGGAATGACGTCGCAGGGCTCACCCCCCCAAGAACATCTGCGCATCGGCCTCACTGGTGGCATCGGGTCGGGCAAGAGCACAGTGGCCGCGTTGCTGGCCGATTACGGAGCCCTGGTCATCGACGCGGATGCCGTGGCGCGGGAGGTGGTGGCCCCTGGCACGGAAGGCCTGGCGGCGCTGGTGGCCGAGTTCGGCGGCGGGGTCCTGGCGCCCGACGGCTCGTTGGATCGCCCGGCGCTGGCCGCCATCGCCTTCGCCGATGACGCGGCCCGAGCCCGGCTCAACGCCGTCCTGCATCCGCGGATCGCGGCTCGGACGGTCGAATTGATGTCCGCGGCCGCGCCGGGTCAGGTGATCGTGCATGACGTTCCGCTGCTGGCCGAGAACGGCCTGGCACCCGCCTACGACGCGGTGATCGTGGTGGCAGCCCCGCTGGAAGTTCGGCTCACCCGGCTCGAGCAACGCGGTGTTTCGCCGGCCGATGCGCGCCGTCGCATCGCCGCGCAGGCCACGGACGAACAGCGCCGGGCGGTGGCCGACGTCGTGATCGACAACGGCGGGGACCTCGACGCGCTGGCCGAGAAGGTCGCGCGGACCTGGAAGACGCTGACCGACTCACCCGCGGGCTAGTCGGTCAGCGCCATACCAATGTGATTCGGGCGATCAGCTGTCGCCGCCGGTGAGCTTCTCCCGCAGGGCGCGCAGCGCCTCGTTGTCGTCCTCGGCAAGGGCGCCCGACGGCTCCGGCGGAGCGGCGGTGTAGCCGCCGGACCCACCGGCTGCTGCGACCGCGCTGGCCGCCTCGGCGTCGGCCTTGCGGGCATCGGCGATCTGGTCCTTGTGCTGCACCCAGCGCGCGTAGGCCTCGTTGTACTGGCGCTCCCACTCGGTGCGCTGGTCCTCGAAGCCTTCCTTCCAGTCGCCCTTGTCCGGGTCGAAGCCCTCCGGCCCGATGTACTTGCCGCCATCGTCGTAGGACGGTGCCATGCCGTACAGGTATGGGTCGAACTCGTCGTCCTCGCCCACGCCGGAGTCATTGGCCTGCTTCAGGCTGAGCGAGATCCGCCGACGCTCGAGGTCGATGTCGATCACCTTGACGAAGATCTCGTCGTTGACCTGTACGACCTGCTCGGGGATCTCCACGTGGCGCTCGGCCAGCTCGGAGATGTGGACGAGGCCCTCAATCCCCTCGTCCACGCGCACGAAGGCGCCGAACGGCACCAGCTTGGTGACCTTGCCGGGCACAACCTGGTCGATGCCGTGGGTGCGGGCGAAGTGCTGCCAGGGGTCCTCTTGGGTGGCCTTCAGGCTCAGCGACACCCGCTCGCGGTCCATGTCCACGTCGAGCACCTCGACGGTGACCTTGTCGCCCACCTCGACGACCTCGCTCGGGTGGTCGATGTGCTTCCAGGACAGCTCCGAGACGTGCACCAGGCCGTCGACGCCGCCGAGATCGACGAATGCGCCGAAGTTGACGATCGACGACACCACGCCCTTGCGGATGGCGCCCTTCTGCAGCTGGTTGAGGAACTCGCTGCGCACCTCGGACTGGGTCTGCTCCAGCCAGGCGCGGCGGCTCAGGACCACGTTGTTGCGGTTCTTGTCCAGCTCGATGATCTTGGCTTCGATCTCCTTGCCCACGTAGGGCTGCAGGTCACGCACCCGGCGCATCTCGACCAGCGAAGCCGGCAGGAAGCCGCGCAGGCCGATGTCGACGATGAGGCCGCCCTTGACGACCTCGATCACGGTGCCGGAGACAACCTCCTCGGCGTCCTTCTTGGCCTCGATGTCACCCCAGGCGCGCTCGTACTGCGCGCGCTTCTTGCTCAGGATGAGCCGGCCGTCCTTGTCCTCCTTCTGGAGCACCAGGGCCTCGACGTGGTCACCGACGGACACGACCTCGGTCGGGTCGACATCGTGCTTGATGCTCAGCTCGCGCGAGGGGATGACGCCCTCGGTCTTGTAGCCGATGTCGAGCAGAACCTCGTCACGGTCCACCTTGACGATGTGGCCGTCGACGATGTCGCCGTCGTTGAAGTACTTGATGGTCGAGTCGATCGCTGCAGCCATCGCATCGGCGTCGCCGATGTCGTTGACGGCGATCTCGAGGGTGCTGGAGGTGGTTTCGGTGGACGACATGTAGTTGGGGACTCCGGATGGATTGATAACAGGATGGTGGATACTCGCCGCCCGATCTTAGCGGATCGACGCGACACAGCGAGGCGGGGGGCGA
>JBIRBF010000164.1:0-6298 GCA_044326505.1 Candidatus Nanopelagicales bacterium
CGCGGCCGCACCGCTCACGCCCATCGTCGGTGCGAAAGCGGCACCGGCCGAGTCGGCCGAGGCAACCGCATCGGACACGGCAAGTGCAGCAGCCGCGACGCCGAAGGCCAAGACGGCCGGCCTGCTGTCGACGCAAGTGCAAATCGACCTTGCGAATGGCAGCCCGGCGCAGATCGTCGACTACCTCAACAAGATCGAGAACCTGAGTCGGGCCCTCATTGTCACGGACGTGTCGATCTCGGAGGCGTCATCCGGGGGCGAGAGCGCAGCCCCCAAGGGAACCTCCTACAGCCTGAGCGTCACGGGCAACATCTACGCCCGTGAAGCGGCGCCGACTCCTAGTGCCACACCGGCGACCAGCGGCTCGACGACTGCCACGCCCAGCGCCTCTCCGGCTGCGAAGTAGTCGTCAACGAGCGCGCCCTGCGAGGGGCTGGTCCACACCTGCGCTGCCATCTGGGACCATTGACCCATGTTGCGCTGGCTGACTGCAGGGGAGTCGCACGGCCCTGCCTTGGTGGCCGTCCTTGAGGGCCTGCCGGCTGGCGTCGAGGTCACGTCCGACAATGTCGGGGCCGCACTCGCTCGTCGTCGCCTGGGATACGGCCGAGGCGCGCGGCAGAAGTTCGAGGCCGACGATCTCAGCATCCTCGGCGGCATCCGCCACGGCCTGAGCCAGGGCGGCCCGGTCGCGCTGCAGATCGCCAACTCCGAGTGGCCCAAGTGGACCGGCGTGATGAGTCCGGACCCCGTCGATCCCGAGTCAATGAGCACGCGCGGGCGCGGCGCTCCGCTGACCCGACCCAGACCCGGTCACGCTGACCTGGCCGGCATGCAGAAATACGGCTTCGACGACGCCCGCCCGGTGCTGGAGCGCGCGAGCGCCCGCGAGACCGCTGCCCGGGTCGCGCTCGGGGCCATCGCCAAGGCCTTCCTCTCGCAGGTCGCCGGTGTGAGCGTGATCAGCCATGTCGTCGAGATCGGCACGGTCGCCGCCCCCGACGCGGCGCAGCCGACTCCCGCCGACCTGCCTACGATCGACGCCAGCCCGGTGCGCTGCCTCAACGCCGACGCCAGCGCGGCCATGGTCGCAGAGGTCGACACCGCCAAAGCCGAGGGCGACACGCTCGGCGGGGTCTTCGAGGTGCTCGCCTTCGGCCTGCCGCCCGGCCTCGGCTCTTATGTGCACTGGGACCGTCGCCTCGACGCCCGCCTGGCTGCGGCGCTCATGAGCATCCAGGCCATCAAGGGCGTGGAGTTCGGCGACGGCTTCGCCCTTGCCCGGACCCGCGGCTCGGCGGCTCAGGACGAGATCGTGACGGCCGATGGCCGCCTCACCCGCACCTCCGGCCACGCTGGTGGCACTGAAGGCGGCATGTCCACGGGCGAACCGCTGCGGGTGCGCGCGGCGATGAAGCCGATCTCGACAGTGCCGCGCGCGCTGCGCACCATCGATGTCGCCACAGGCGAGCCCGCGACCGCCATCAACCAGCGCTCGGATGCCTGCGCCGTGCCCGCCGCCGCAGTGATCGGCGAGGCGATGGTGGCTCTGGTGCTCGCAGACGCGGTGCTCGAGAAGTTCGGCGGAGACTCGGTCGCCGAAACCCGCCGCAACGTCGAGGGCTACCTGGCCAACCTGGGGATTCGGTGAGCGACCCCTTCGTCGTGCTGGTGGGCGCATCCGGGGCCGGCAAAACCACGGTCGGGCGCGCTCTCGCGGAGGCACTCGGCGGGGGCTTCGTCGACTCCGACGACCTGCTCGCCGACGCAGCCGGAATCCCGCTGGACCAGGTCATGATCGACCTGGGGGAGCCCGGCTACCGCGAGCTAGAGCGCGACGCCGTCGCGCGCGCCCTGGCAACGTCCGGAAGCGTCGTGGCCGTGGGAGCCGGGGCGGTGGCCGACGACGTCACCCGGCAACGCCTGTCATCGGTTCCAGTGGCGTGGCTGCGCGTGAGCGCGGCCAACGCAGCCAACCGCTCGGGCCTCAACGCCCCGCGCCCCGTAGGGCTAGGCAATGTGCGCGCGACCCTGGCCGCACTCATGGCAGCGCAGGCGCCCAACTACGCCGATGTCGCCGACATCGTCGTCGAAACTGACTTCCGTTCCGTCGCCGACATCGCGAGCGAGATCCGCACCAGTCTCGATCTGAAGGGGTCCGCCCGTGCCGAGTGAGCCCAACGCGAGCCCCGCCCCCAGCCCTTCCACCGCCTCCGCTGCTACCACCGTCGCTGTCGCCGTGGAGCGCCCCTACGACGTCGTCATCGGGAACGGCCTGCTCGACGAGGTCCTCAGTGGCCTGCCGCCAGCGGCCGCCCGTGTGGCTCTGGTGCACCCCCTCACCCTGCGCGCGACCGCCGAGGTGCTCCGGGAAGCCATCGCCGACACCGGGCGCGAGGCGATCGCCCTCGAGGTCCCCGATGGCGAGGACGCCAAGACCGCCGAGGTCGCGGCGTTCTGCTGGGGGGTGCTGGGCCAGGCCGGTTTCACGCGTACCGATGTGGTCGTCGGCGTCGGCGGGGGAGCCACCACCGACCTTGCCGGTTTCGTCGCCGCCACGTGGCTGCGGGGCGTCCCGGTGGTGCAGGTGCCGACCACTCTGCTGGCCATGGTGGACGCGGCCGTCGGCGGCAAGACCGGCATCAACACCTCGGAGGGCAAGAACCTGGTCGGATCGTTCCACTCCCCGGTCAAGGTCGTCTGCGACTTGGCCACCCTGCCGACGATGCCGCCCAACGACTACATCGCCGGGCTCGCCGAGGTCATCAAGTGCGGATTCATCGCCGATCCGGAGATCCTGGAACTGATCGCCGCGGATCCGGCCGCGGCAGGTCGACCGGACGGACCGGCAACGGCCGAGCTCATCCGCCGCGCGGTGCAGGTGAAGGCCGACGTGGTGGCTGCGGACTTCGGCGAGGACGTGGCGGGGCTGGGCCGGCGCCGCATCAGCCGCGAGGTGCTCAACTACGGCCACACCTTCGGTCACGCCATCGAGCGTGTGGAGCGCTACCGCTGGCGCCACGGCGCGGCAGTGTCGGTGGGCATGGTGTACGCGGCCGAGCTGGCGCGCATGGCCGGTCGGCTGGACGACGCCACCTTGGACCTGCACCGGCAGGTCCTGTCGTCGGTCGGCTTGCCCATCACCTACCGCGGCGGCGCCTGGCGGGATCTGCTGGCAGCCATGAAGGTGGACAAGAAGACCCGCGGCGACCTGTTGCGCTTCATCATCCTCGAGGGACTCGGCCACCCTGCGCTGTTCGAAGGACCCGACCCGGCGCTGCTTGTGTCGGCCTATGCGGAGGTGAGCGATGACTGACCAGGACCGCGCAACGGCGGGCACCACCCAGGTCCCTACCGTCCTGATCCTCAACGGGCCCAACCTGGGCCGCTTGGGAACGCGCGAGCCAGAGATCTACGGCGCTATGACGCTGGCCGACGTCGCTGCTGCCTGTCAGGCAGAGGCGGCCACGCTCGGACTGCGTGCCGACGTGCGCCAGACCGACGACGAGGCCACTCTGATCGGCTGGCTGCACGAGGCCGCGGATGCGACGCTGCCGGTCGTCATCAATCCCGCGGCCTTCACCCACTACTCCTACGGTCTGCGCGACGCCGCCGCTCAGTGCACCGCGCCGCTGGTCGAGGTGCACCTGAGCAATCCGGCCGCCCGGGAGGAGTTCCGCCACACGTCCGTGATCTCCGGTGTCGCATCGGGCACAATCGCCGGGTTCGGTATCGATTCCTATCTGCTCGCGCTGCGGGCAGTGAGGGGACTCCTGTCATGAGCAAGCTCAAGCGCAACGTGCTGCGCAGCCGGTGGCTGCAACTCGCGGAGCAGATGAAGGCCGAGGACCTGGGCGCACTCCTGCTCACAGATCCGGCGGATGTGCGCTGGTTGACCGGCTTCTCCGGGTCCAACGGCGCCGCCTTGGCGATCACGAGCGGTGCGCCGCTGCTCGCCACCGACGGGCGCTACGCGGAGCAGGCCGCCACCGAGTGCCCGGACGCCGAGATCATCATCACCCGCGAGCTGATCGAACAGCTGCTGCTGCGGCTGCGAGAGAACTCGGCGACCGCCCTCGGGGTGGACCCGCTGTCGCTCACGCTGCATCAGTTCCGCGCGATCAGCGCCCACCCGGCGATGTTCGGCGTGCGGGTGCAGGAGGTCGAGTCCCCGCTGCGCGATCTGCGCATGGTCAAGGAGCTGTACGAGCTCAACCGCATGCGCAAGGCGGCGAAGATCTCTACCGACGCCCTGCGCAAGCTGCAGGGGATAATCGAGGTTGGCATGTCCGAGCTGCACGTGGCTCGCACCATGGAGGCCATCATGGGCGACCTCGGCTCCGAGGACCGATCGTTCCCCACCATCGTCGCCGCGGGCGCCAACGGCGGTCGGCCGCACCACCAGCCGACCACTCGGGCGATCGAGGCCGGCGACCTGCTCACCATCGACTTCGGCGCCATGTCCGAGGGCTATCGCGCCGACTGCACGCGCACCTTCATCGTGGCCGCGGAACCCGAGGACTGGCAGGCCGATGCCTACTTCGCGGTCAAGCGTGCCGCGGCCTCGGCACGCGACGCGGCCAAGGCAGGGGCAGAAACGTCGGCAGTGGACGCGGCGGCACGCAAGGTGATCGGCAAAGCCAACCTGGGCGAGTACTTCGTGCACGGGCTCGGCCATGGAGTCGGGCTCAACCTGCACGAGGCACCCCTGTTGGGCTCATCGACGGCCGGTACACTGCTGGAGTCCGTTCCGTTCACCGTCGAACCCGGTGTGTACATCCCTGGCAAGGGCGGCGTGCGGATCGAGGACACCTGCGTGATCCAGCCAGACGGGCTGGAGATCCTCACCGACTTCCCGCGCAAGCTCCTACGCGTGGGCTGACCGGCGTCGAGCGCGGCGCCCACCATCAGAAAGGCGAACATGGCCACCACGAACGACCTCAAGAACGGCCTGGTCCTCAACTTCGACGGCCAGCTCTGGACTGTGGTGGAGTTCCAGCACGTCAAGCCGGGCAAGGGCGGCGCCTTCGTGCGCACCAAGCTGAAGAACGTCCTGTCGGGCAAGGTCGTGGACCGCACGTTCAACGCCGGCGTCAAGGTGGAGACCGCCACGGTGGACAAGCGCACCATGCAGTACCTGTACAAGGACGGCACCGACTGGGTGTTCATGGACGTGCAGACCTATGACCAGCTGCCGGTCAGCGAGACCGTGGTGGGCGAAGGCGCGAAGTACCTGCTGGAGAACCAGGAGGCGATCGTGGCCGTGCATGAAGGCGAGCCGCTGTACATCGAGCTGCCCGCGTCCGTGGAGCTTCTGGTGGAGTACACCGAGCCGGGCCTGCAGGGCGACCGTTCCACCGGCGGCACAAAGCCCGCCCGACTCGAGACCGGCGCCGAGATCGCCGTCCCGCTCTTCCTGGAGTCGGGCGAGCGGATCCGGGTGGACACCCGCGACGGCTCGTACCTCGGTCGTGCGTGATCCGTCGTCGCATGGCGCCCTGCGCGTCGGCGCTGCGCCCCGCTAATGGCCGCCCGCAGTAAGGCGCGCAAGCGCGCGCTGGACGTGTTGTTCGCCGCCGAGGTGGGCCAGCAGGACCCCCTCGAAGTCCTCGAGCTCAACGCCTCGACGGCCGAGCACCCCATGAACCCCTACACCCGCGAGATCGTCGAGGGAGTGGTCGCGCACCGCGAGCGCATCGACGAACTCATCTCCACCTACGCGGTGGGCTGGACCATGGATCGCATGCCGGCGGTCGACCGCAACGTGCTGCGCATGGGGGTGTGGGAACTGCTGTGGTCTGACGGCGTGCCCGAGGTCGTGGTGATCTCCGAAGCCGTCGGGCTCGTCACGGAACTGTCCACGGACGACTCGGGGCCGTTCGTCAACGGACTGCTGGCGCGCATCGTTGAGGTCAAGCCCCGGCTGTCGGTCGAGTAGCTCACGACGGCGCTGTGGCGGCCCCCTGGCGGCCGCCTTGGGCTGCAACGCGACTGGGTGCCCCCGGTGGGATTCGAACCCACACTTGCGGGATTTTGAGACCCGTGACTCTGCCGGTTGGTCTACAGGGGCGGCGTGGGCCAGCCTACCCTGGGGGCCATGGCGGTGACGGTCGTGGTCGCGGAGGACGAGGCGCTCATCCGCACCGATCTGGTCGAGATGCTCGCCGAGGCCGGCTACGAGGTGGTGGGCCAGGCCGCCACGGGTGAGGCGGCGGTCGCACTCGTGGCGCAGTCAGCGCCGGACGTGGTGCTGCTCGACGTCCGGATGCCCGTGATGGACGGCCTCACGGCCGCGGAG
>JBIRBF010000153.1:0-6617 GCA_044326505.1 Candidatus Nanopelagicales bacterium
ATACCCCACCGGGGCTGACCCGGGTGACCCGGGGACCGCGCCGTTGGCGTATTGTTCGTCCTACCGAAGACCGCTGGTCGGCCCGGACTCCGCAAGGACCCGAGCCGTGAATGCCCGCAAGGCGCCCGCGCAGGTGGCACTCGTGAAGTTCGGCGCGCACGCGCGCTGCACCCCGGCCCCTGCGCCGGGGTTTCGTCGTTGTGGGGCAGCCGGTGGCACCGAACCGAAGGGAGTCCCATGGCGCGGGCTGACAAGGCCGAGGCCGTTCAGGAGATCGCAGACTCGCTGCGCTCCTCGCAGGCCACTGTGCTCACCGAGTACCGCGGGCTCACCGTGGCCCAGATGAAGGAGCTCCGTCGCTCGCTCGCCGGCAAGGCGTCCTACAGCGTCGTGAAGAACACGCTCACCCGGATCGCCGCGAAGGAAGCCGGCATCGAGGGCATCGACGACCTGCTCGTCGGCCCCAGCGCGCTGGCGTTCGTCGAGGGCGACCCGGTGGAGGCCGCCAAGGACTTGCGTGCCTTCGCCAAGAACAACCCGGCCCTGGTCATCAAGGGCGGCGTCATGGACGGCAAGGTCCTGTCGCCGGCCGACGTGTCCAAGCTCGCGGACCTCGAGTCCCGCGAGGTGCTGCTGGCCAAGCTGGCCGGCGCGATGAAGGCCAAGACCGCCGGAGCGGCATCGCTGTTCGCCGCTCCGCTGTCGCAGACTGCCCGGCTGGTCGAGGCGCTGCGCCAGAAGGTCGAGCAGGATGGTCCGGCCACCGCGGCCGCGACCGACGAGACGCCGGAGGCGGCGCCCGCCGCCGACGGGGGTGCCGACGAGGCTGCGGCTACGGCCGACGAGGACTCGGCAGACCAGGGCTGAGCGCCCACCCACCCAACGGTGGCCCAATAGCCCAGGGCTGCTGAACTTTCCAACAGAGAGGAACCGCCGACATGGCGAAGCTGTCCACCGAGGAGCTGCTCGACGCGTTCAAGGAGATGACGCTGATCGAGCTGTCCGAGTTCGTGAAGGCCTTCGAGGAGACCTTCGACGTCACCGCTGCCGCGCCCGTTGCCGTGGCTGCTGCCCCGGCCGCCGGCGGTGCCGGTGGCGAGGCCGCCGCGGAGGAGGAGAAGGACGAGTTCGACGTCGTCCTCGAGTCCGCTGGCGAGAAGAAGATCGGCGTCATCAAGGAGGTGCGCGCCCTCACCAACCTCGGTCTCAAGGAGGCCAAGGACCTGGTCGAGAGCGCCCCGAAGGCGGTGCTCGAGAAGGCCAACAAGGAGACCGCCGAGAAGGCCAAGGAGGCCCTCGAGGGCGCCGGCGCCACGGTGACCCTGAAGTAGGACCCCGCGCCCAGCGCGCCTGCGAGGCCCGCAACCCGAGACCCGGGTTGCGGGCCTCGTCGTTTTCCCGTACCGGCCGGGTCGTGCGGCGGATTGGCCGCGTGGGCATCGGCCGTTGGTCCACAATCGGCGCGGCGGGCTTGACGGACTCGGGGGAGGGGGGTCTATTCTCAGCGATTACCCACCCGGTGTGGACCTTCCCGGAGTGGTGGGCTATCGTAGGACATTGCGCCCCCGTCACCCCCGTGCCTGTCCACAGGTTCTGACCGTCTCGCCGTGCCTATCGCGCCGGCGATCGAGCAGGATCAGGTCTTGCGCGGAATTCGACCGGCGCTGACGAGAGTTCCAGCCCTTGGAAGGATCCCTCTTGGCTCCCAGCTCCACGCCCACCGCCGCAAACGCTCCGACCCGGGTGTCCTTCGCGAAGATCCGCGAACCCCTTGAGGTCCCCAACCTGCTCGAACTGCAGCGCCAGTCGTTCGCCTGGCTGCTCGGCGACGAAGAATGGCAGACCCACCTCGCCGAAGCCCTCGACGAGGGTCGCGACGACGTTCCCCAGACCAGCGGTCTCGAGGACATCTTCAGCGAGATCGGGTCCATCCTCGACGCGCGCGAGACGATGTCGCTGTCATTCCGCGACCACCGTTTCGAGGACCCGAAGTACACCGAGGACCAGTGCCGCGAGAAGGACCTGACCTACGCTGCACCGCTGTTCGTGACCGCCGAGTTCATGAACATGCAGACCGGCGAGATCAAGTCGCAGACGGTGTTCATGGGTGACTTCCCGCTCATGACCGACCGCGCGACCTTCATCATCAACGGCACCGAGCGCGTCGTGGTGAGCCAGCTGGTCCGCAGCCCGGGCGTGTACTTCGAGGCCACCGCCGACAAGTCCACGGACGTCGTCACCCACAGCTCCAAGATCATCCCCAGCCGTGGGGCGTGGCTCGAGTTCGAGATCGACTACATCAAGCCCAAGGCTGAGACCGAGCGGGCCGCGGCAGTCCCCGGCTACTTCCAGGTCAGCGTGCGCATCGACCGCAAGCGCAAGCAGTCGGCCACGGCGCTGCTGCTGGGCCTGGGCATGACGATCGACGAGATCAAGGAGCGGTTCGGCCGCTACGAGGTCGTCATGAAGACCCTCGAGAAGGACTTCGAGACGATCAAGTCCCGCACCGGCGAGCTCACCCGCGAAGCCGCCCTGATCGACATCTTCAAGAAGCAGCGTCCGGGCGAGCCGCAGAGCGCCGAGGCCGGCGAGAACCTGCTCAACAACCTGTACTTCAACCCCAAGCGCTACGACCTGGCCAAGGTCGGCCGCTACAAGATCAACAAGAAGCTCGGCCTGCACCTGCCGGTCGACGAGTCGCTGCTGACGGTGGAAGACATCGCGGCCACGATCGAGTACATCGTCCTGCTGCACGAGGGGCAGACGGAGTTCAACGCCACCGGCGAGCGGTCCGTGCCGCTGGAGACCGACGACATCGATCACTTCGGCAACCGGCGCCTGCGCACGGTGGGCGAGCTCATCCAGAACCAGATCCGGACCGGCCTGTCGCGCATGGAGCGCCAGGTCAAGGAGCGGATGAGCACCCAGGACGTCGAGGCGATCACCCCGCAGAGCCTGATCAACATCAGGCCCGTCGTGGCGGCGATCAAGGAGTTTTTCGGCACCAGCCAGCTCAGCCAGTTCATGGACCAGACCAACCCGCTCGCCGGTCTGACCCACAAGCGCCGCCTCTCGGCGCTCGGCCCCGGCGGTCTGAGCCGCGAGCGGGCCGGCTTCGAGGTGCGCGACGTGCACCCCTCGCACTACGGCCGCATGTGCCCGATCGAGACCCCCGAGGGTCCCAACATCGGTCTGATCGGCTCGCTGTCGACGTTCGGCCGGGTCAACGAGTTCGGCTTCATCGAGACGCCGTACCGCAAGGTCGTCGACGGTATCGTCACCGACCAGATCGACTACCTCGCAGCTGACGAGGAGGACCGCCACGTCATCGCGCAGGCCAACTCCCCGCTCGAGGCCGATGGAGCGTTCGCGTCCGAGCGGGTGCTCGTCCGCAAGCGCGGCGGCCAGGTCGACTACGTGCTGCCGCAGGACGTGGACTACATGGACGTCTCGCCGCGGCAGATGGTGTCCGTGGCCACCGCCATGATCCCTTTCCTCG
This sequence comes from Candidatus Nanopelagicales bacterium, assembly GCA_044326505.1. GTDB lineage: Bacteria > Actinomycetota > Actinomycetes > S36-B12 > UBA10799 > JACJWR01. The sequence continues at coordinate 3,500 of JBIRBF010000153.1, forward strand.
AGCACGACGACGCCAACCGCGCGCTCATGGGTTCCAACATGCAGCGCCAGGCGGTGCCGCTGTTGCGCGCCGAGGCCCCGTTCGTGGGCACCGGCATGGAGCTGCGCGCGGCCAAGGACGCGGGCGACGTGATCCTGGCCGAGAACGCTGGTGTTGTGCAGGAGGTCAGCGCCGAGGAGATCACGGTCGCGGAGGACGCCGGTACCTACACCACGTACGCCGTGCAGAAGTTCCGCCGCTCCAACCAGGGCACCTGCTTCAACCAGCGCCCGGTGGTCTACCAGGGCCAGCGGGTCGAGAGCGGCGACGTCTTGGCCGACGGCCCTGCGACCGACGGCGGCGAGATGGCCCTCGGGCGCAACCTGCTCGTGGCGTTCATGCCATGGGAGGGCCACAACTACGAGGACGCGATCATCCTGTCTCAGCGACTGGTGGCCGACGACGTGCTGTCGTCGATCCACATCGAGGAGCACGAGGTCGACGCCCGCGACACCAAGCTCGGCCCCGAGGAGATCACCCGCGACATCCCGAACGTGGGCGAGGAGGTCCTCGGCGACCTCGACGAGCGCGGCATCATCCGCATCGGTGCGGAGGTGCGCTCCGGCGACGTGCTGGTCGGCAAGGTCACGCCCAAGGGCGAGACCGAGCTCACCCCGGAGGAGCGCCTGCTGCGCGCCATCTTCGGCGAGAAGTCCCGCGAGGTGCGCGACACCTCGCTCAAGGTGCCCCACGGCGAGTCCGGCGTGGTCATCGACACCAAGGTGTTCGACCGCGAGGACGGCGACGAGCTGCCCCCGGGCGTCAACCGCTTGGTCCGGGTCTACGTCGCCCAGAAGCGCAAGATCACCGAAGGCGACAAGCTCGCCGGCCGGCACGGCAACAAGGGTGTGATCGCCAAGATCCTGCCGATCGAGGACATGCCCTTCCTGGCCGACGGCACCCCCGTGGATATCGTGCTCAACCCGCTGGGCGTCCCCGGTCGCATGAACATCGGCCAGGTCCTCGAGACCCACCTGGGCTGGGTCGCCAGCCAGGGCTGGGAGGTCGAGGGCTCGCCCGAGTGGGCCGAGCGCCTGCCGGACGAGGTGCGCAGCGTGCCCGGCGGCAGCCGGCTGGCGACTCCGGTGTTCGACGGTGCCCGGGAAGAGGAGATCACCGGCCTGCTGGGATCCACCATCAAGACCCGCGACGGCGACCGGTTGGTCGACGGCGACGGCAAGGCCCGACTCTTCGACGGTCGTTCCGGCGAGCCGTTCCCGGGCCGGATCGCGGTCGGCCAGGTCTACGTGCTCAAGCTGCACCACCTGGTGGACGACAAGATCCACGCTCGGTCCACCGGCCCCTACTCGATGATCACGCAGCAGCCGCTGGGCGGTAAGGCCCAGTTCGGCGGTCAGCGGTTCGGCGAGATGGAGGTGTGGGCGCTCGAGGCGTACGGCGCGGCGTATGCGCTGCAGGAGCTCCTGACCATCAAGAGCGACGACATCGTCGGTCGGGTCAAGGTCTACGAGGCCATCGTCAAGGGCGACAACATCCCCGAGCCCGGCATCCCCGAGAGTTTCAAGGTGCTCGTCAAGGAGATGCAGTCCCTGTGCCTCGACGTCGAGGTGCTGTCCAGCGCCGGCGAGATCGTGGACATCAAGGACACCGAGGACGAGTACCGCGTCGCCGAGGACTTCGGCATCGACATTTCGCGGCCGGAGCGAAGCACCGCCGACGAACTGTGATCAGCAGCCCCGGGCGCGCCGCACGGCGCACCCGGGGCGCCACCAGCGACTCCTAGACGACACACGCGACGACGCAAAGGAACCAAGTGCTCGACGTTAACCTTTTTGACAAGCTCCGCATCGGCCTCGCGACCGCCGACGATATCCAGAACTGGTCCTACGGCGAAGTCAAGAAGCCCGAGACCATCAACTACCGCACGCTCAAGCCGGAGAAGGACGGGCTCTTCTGCGAGAAGATCTTCGGCCCCACCCGTGACTGGGAGTGCAACTGCGGCAAGTACAAGCGCGTGCGCTTTAAGGGAATCATCTGCGAGCGCTGCGGCGTCGAGGTCACCCGCGCCAAGGTCCGCCGCGAGCGCATGGGCCACATCCGGCTGGCCGCGCCGGTCACGCACATCTGGTACTTCAAGGGCGTGCCGAGCCGGCTGGGCTACCTGTTGGACCTGGCACCGAAGGACCTTGAGAAGGTCATCTACTTCGCTGCCTACATGATCACCTCGGTCGACGAGGAGGCGCGTCACCGCGACCTGCCGAGCCTCGAAACGCGCCTGGAGAACCAGAAGCGCAGCATCGCCTCGCGCCGCGACGATGCGATCAACAAGCGCCTCGAGAAGCTCGAGGGCGAACTCGCCGCGCTCGAGGCCGCCGGCGAGCCCAACGCCGTTATCAAGAAGGCCCGCGACGCGGGTGAGAAGGACATGGCCGAGCGCCGCAAGCGCGCGGATGCCGAGATCGCCCGGCTGGACGCGGTCTTCGACCGGTTCAAGTCGCTCAAGGTGCAGGACCTCGAGGGCGACGAGCAGCTCTACCGCGATATGCGCGACCGCTTCGGCAAGTACTTCTCCGGTGACATGGGCGCCGCCGCCATCCAGCAGCGGCTGCGCGACTTCGACCTCGAGGCCGAGGCCGAGAAGCTGCGCGAGATCATCGCCACCGGCAAGGGTCAGAAGAAGACCCGCGCGCTGAAGCGGCTCAAGGTGGTGTCGGCGTTCCTCAACACCACCAACTCGCCCGACGCGATGGTGCTCGACTACGTGCCGGTGATTCCGCCGGACCTGCGACCGATGGTGCAGCTCGACGGTGGCCGGTTCGCGACCAGCGACCTGAACGACCTGTACCGCCGCGTCATCAACCGCAACAACCGCCTGCGCCGCCTGCTCGACATCGGCGCGCCGGAGATCATGACCAACAACGAGAAGCGGATGCTGCAGGAAGCCGTCGACGCGCTCTTCGACAACGGCCGGCGCGGGCGCGTGTTGCGCGGCGCCAACAACCGGCCGCTCAAGTCGCTGTCCGACACGCTCAAGGGCAAGCAGGGCCGCTTCCGCCAGAACTTGCTCGGCAAGCGCGTCGATTACTCCGGCCGTTCCGTGATCGTGGTCGGTCCGACG
>JBIRBF010000226.1:0-3483 GCA_044326505.1 Candidatus Nanopelagicales bacterium
GCGCCGGTCGAATTGTGGATCAGGAACTCATGCGCATTACGCGCGCCATTCGTAGCGGTGAATTTGCGCGCAACGCGTCAATGATTGCGGCGTTTGAGCACGTGGTCACGCTCGAGCTCGAGCTCGGCGGCGTGAGCCAGCAGCTTCGGCACGCTCGGCAGGAATACCGTGGCGGTCTCGCCGGTCCGGCGGGTTCGAACGAAGCGGCCCACGGCCTGCGCGAAGTACAGCGGTGTGCTCGCCGAGGTGGCGTAGACACCCACCATCAGCCTGGGCACGTCGACGCCCTCGCTGACCATCCGGACGGCAACCATCCAGCGCTCGCCGGAGTCCGCGAACGAGGCGATCTTGCCGCTCGCGGCCGGATCGTCGCTGAGCACGAGCACGGCCTGCTGGCCAGTCAGCTCGCGCAGCCGTCGGGCATAGGCACGCGCGGCGGTCTGGTCGCTGGCCAGCACCAGGCCGCCGGCGTCGGGGATGTGCCGGCGCACCTCTGACAGTCGGCGATCGGCGTCGCGCAGCACCTGTGCGATCCAGGCCCCCTCGGGATCCAGCGCCGTGCGCCAGGCCGACGAGGCGAACTCGCGCGGCAGCGCCTCGGACACGTCCGCGCTGATGAGGTCGCCAGCGGAGCTGCGCCAGGTCATCTGGCCGGAGTAGGCCAGGAACAGCACCGGGCGGACGGTGTTGTCCGCCAGGGCGTCGCCGTAACCGTAAGTGAAGTCCGCCCGCGAACGCATCAAGCCGTCGCGATCGGATTCATAGCTGATGAAGGGGATCGGGTTGACGTCGCTTCGGAACGGGGTGCCAGTCAGGCTGAGGCGGCGCACGGCCGGTTCGAAGGCTGTCCGGGTGGCCTCGCCCCAGCTCAGCGAATCGCCGGCGTGGTGCACTTCGTCCAGTATCACCAACGCTTTGCGGCCCGAGACCAGCCGTCGCAGCGCTCCGGTGACGGCCGCCACCCCCGCATACGTCACAACCGGGCCGACGAACTCCGAGCCCAGGCCGGTGCCCCGGCCGTAGTCCGGCGTGAGCGCCACCCCGAAAGCCGTCGCGGCGCTTACCCACTGTGACTTCAGGTGATCGGTGGGCGTGACCACGACGACGCGCTCGACGACGCGCTCGTCCAGCAACCGGCGCGCCAGCGTGAGCGCGAATGTGGTCTTGCCGGCGCCGGGCGTGGCCACCGCCAGGAAGTCCCGCGGCGAGGCCGCCTGGTACTCCGCAAGAGCGTGCTCCTGCCACGCCCGCAGCGTGATCCGAGGGGCCCGGGCGCCTGCGTGAGCTGTCGGAGGGTTCGGCGCCACGTAGCTCAGTCCTCCGACCCGCCCGGGCGCATGCCTTCGTAGATGGCCTTGCAGTCGGGGCAGATCGGGAACTTCGACGGGTCGCGGTTCGGCACCCAGACCTTGCCGCACAGGGCGATGACGGGCTCGCCGGTGACGGCACTCTCGACGATCTTGTCCTTGCGGACGAAATGTGCGAAGCGCTCGTGGTCGCCCTCGTCCAGGCGCTCATCGGTGCGCTCCTCGGTGAGCGTGCCACCGGACAGGGCGGGCGCGTCCAGCGGCGAGTCAGCCGCGCGGGGGGTGGTGTCCATAGCGACCCAGACTACGCCCGGACTCCGTGGGGAGAAACAGCCGCCGACGCAGGTGTCGCCCCCTGCGTGCGGGCTTCTGGTTCAGTTGAGGCTGGGATCCTCTGGGAAGGTGCTGGCCAGCCGCAGGTCGTTGCGCTGCCGCCGCAGGACGTCCCACCATGCGCCCTCACGGCCGCGCCGACGGCCCAGGGCAAGATCGCCAGCGGCGGAGTCGAGCACCCACCAGCTACCCGTGCGCAGCTCGCCATCCAACTGGCCTGCGCCCCACCCCGCGTAGCCCATGAAGAGCTGGGCGTCCACGATCGCTCCGGAGGCATCCCGCGGCTCCGAATCCAGATCCACCACGGCCCATGGACCCGCGATGGGCCGCAACCCGGCCGGCGGCGAGAGCGACGCCGCGGGGTCGAGCCGGGCGACGGCGACCGCGGAGTCGGTCTGCACCGGGCCTCCCACGCAGATGTCGGTGTGCAGCACCCCCGACCAGGACGGCATCACCTCGGCCGCGGGCACGCCTGACGGGTCGTTCAGCACGACCCCGAGCGACCCGTCGGAATGGTGCTCCAACAGCAGGATCACGGCGCGCCGGAACGTCGGCTCCTCGATCTGCGGCGTCGCCACGAGCAGAGCCCCCGCGAACGCCGAGCCGCTGTCGCCCAGGCCCGAACTGGTTGCTGTCACAGGCCGATTCTGCCCCCGCCCACTGACGCACCGTCAAGTCGCCGGACGGCCCGGAATCTGCCGGCCCGCCGGGTCGCCGGCGATCCCATACCCCAGGGGGAATACCGCGCGGCAGACGGGCGTTGCACCAGCGGAATCCTTACCTCTGGGCATTGGAGACACATGGCAACCATCAACCTGACCGCCGACACCTTCGGTGACACAGTGCAGAGCAACGGCACGGTCTTCATCGACTTCTGGGCGGCCTGGTGCGGCCCCTGTCGGATGTTCGCCCCGACGTACGAGACAGCCTCGGAGGAGCACCCCGACATCGTGTTCGGCAAGGTCGACACGGAGGACCAGCAGGCGCTCGCGGCCCAGTTCGGCATCCAGTCCATCCCGACCCTGATGGCGATTCGGGACGGGATCGTTCTATTTAGCCAGCCCGGCGCCCTGGGCAAGCCGCAACTCGACCAGGTGATCGAGGCCGTGCAAGCCGCTGACATGGACGACGTCCGCCGGCAAATCGCAGAGCAGGAGCAGCAAAGTGAGCGTAGTCAAGCCTGATGTGACCTAAGCCACAATAGTCCGTTCGGATGATGTGTGTAACACCGAACGATTGATGGCGGCGAATCCTCTGCGTTACTAGCGTCGGAGCAGGTCAGCAAGCGGTTTTCCCGCGGCTGGCACTTTCCAAGTGGCCCTCGTGGCCCACACGCTAGGCGACAGGAGATGCATTCGTGCCCCAGCAACCGCTGTCTCAGGTTCCTGCAGATGCCACCTGGGAGTGGCAAGAGATCGGCTCCTGCCGAGAGGCCGACCCCGACCTCTTCTTCCACCCCCAGAACGAGCGCGGATTGGCTCGGGTGCGGCGCGATCGCAGCGCCAAGGCCGTGTGCGCCCGCTGTACGGTCCGGGTGGAGTGTGCCGATTACGCGATCCGTGCCCGTGAGCCCTACGGAGTATGGGGCGGGCTGACCGAGGAGGAGCGCGAGCGTATCTACCTGAAGGTGTCGGTGCCGCTGTTCCCCCGCGAGCGCGGCCAGGGCGCTGCGCTAGCGGCCGACGAGATCGCCCAGGCGGTTCTGCCAGCGGCCCTGGGCGTCGTGTCCTAGACGTCGACGACAACCCCACAAAGCCGAGGCCCCCACCCTGCAGGGTGGGGGCCTCGGCTTTGTGGGGTTGTCGTCGACGTCTAGGACACGACGCCCAGGGCCGCTGGCAGA
>JBIRBF010000126.1:0-8093 GCA_044326505.1 Candidatus Nanopelagicales bacterium
ATCAGGCTGTGGCGGCGGCGACGGGGTTGTTCTCAACGGCTTCGACCTGGACGTCGCTGGTGCGCAACACCGGCACCGGCATAGGGGTGATTGGCACTGCTTCCTCGGGGGTTGGCGTGCAGGGTGAGTCCTCGGGCGCTGCCGGTGCTGCTGCGGGGGTGAAGGGAGCGGCGACAGGCACAGCCGCTGGGGTCTGGGGCACCTCTGCCTTCGGCAACGGCGTCGAGGGCGACACAACGGGCTACGCGTACGGGGTTCGGGGCCACTCTGCCGGCTCGGTGGGCGTCTATGGCGAATCGGACTCCGGCACGGGGGTGGAGGGCGTGGGGGCTGCGGGAGGCAACGGTGTGCAGGGCCGCGCGGGCGTGGCCGGCGATACGGCGGCGTGGGGGGTGGTGGGATATTCCCCCAGCGGTGTTGGGGTGCACGGGACGTCGGACGATGGAACGGGCATATACGCAGCGTCTGATTCGCAGGCAGCTATCGATGCCCGGACCACGTCAGGTGTGGCCATCGTGGCGAGATCGGAGCAGACCGAGGCGCTGCGACTCACTGGTGTTCTCGCGAACATTCCGACGTACTTCCAGGCGGCCGGGTCGTTCTTCGCCACCACAGGTGGTGAGGTGTGGTTGTGCGTGCAGAGCGGCTCGCCGGGGAAGTGGCGGTTGTTGGCGTCGCCGGCGTCGGCGGGGGCGTTCGTGGCGATCACGCCGGTGCGGGTGTACGACTCGCGGTGGTCGGGGGTGCCGGGGGTGACCACGGGGCTATTGGCGTTTGGGGACAAGCGGCCGGTGTCGGTGGCGGCGTCGCGGAGCAGTTCGGGGACCGTGACCGATGCCAACGCGATTCCCGCCGGGGCGACGGCGTTGACGGTGAACCTGACGATCACCGCCACCCAGGGTTCGGGAAACCTTGCCATTGTTCCCGGTGGAGTGCTCACGTCGGCGACGTCGTCGATCAACTGGACCGGTCCGGGTCAGGCGCTGGCCAACGGCTTGACCGTGCCGATCAGGGCCAGCGACCGGACGGTCAACCTGCTGTGCAATGGCACCGCCACGCAGGCCATCCTGGACGTCACCGGCTACTTCCTCGGCAAGTAGGCCTTCGGCGGCTTGAGGGTTACACCGCCCCGGTGCCGTCGCAGCGACGCGCCGGGCGGGGTGTGATTGTTGTGACAACCCCCGCTACCAGGCCCGGGAGAGGTCGAAAGACGTTCCTACCGTTGAGGTATGACTCGAAAACTCCTTGCTGAATTCCTAGGTACGTTCTTCCTGGTCTTCGTCGCTGTGGGCGCTGCTGTCGCTGGCATCGCGGCCACCCGCGACGACACCAGCCAGTTCCTGATCCCGGCCGCCGGAGTCGTGGGCGTCGCGCTGACCTTCGGCTTCGTTCTCGTCATGGCGGTCTACGCGATCGGTCACATCTCCGGCTGCCACATCAATCCAGCCGTCACAGTCGCGATGATGGTGGGCCGCAAGATGCCCCTCAGCGAAGGCCTGGCCTACATGGGAGTCCAGATCCTGGGCGCGATCGCCGGTGCCGGCCTGCTGAAGTTCCTTGTGACCGCCGGCGGCGTCACTGACAAGACCGGTGGCCTCGGGACGAACGCCTATGACAACGGTGCGATCAACCTCACCGGCGCGCTCGTGCTCGAGGTCGTCCTCACAACGATCTTCGTTCTGGTCATCCTCTTCGTCACCGACCAGGTGGCCACGCCCGCTTTCGCCGGGGTCGCCATCGGCTTCTCGCTGGCCGCGATCCACATGGTGGGTATCCCACTGGACGGCACCTCGGTCAACCCGGCCCGGTCCATCGGTCCGGCGCTCTTCGAGGGCGGGACCGCGCTGAGCCAGCTGTGGGTGTTCATCCTGGCGCCGATGGTCGGCGGCGTTCTCGCGGCGCTGATCTGGAAGGGCCTGACGCCGAAGGAACTCGAGACCGACGACACCTCGATCGATGGGGTGGCCGACCTGCGCGAGGAGCGCGACTCCGCCGCCGAGCCCGCCGAGCCCGCCGCGGCGGCCGCACGGTAAGCGCGGCAACGCCCCCGAGCAAAGGGCGCCCACTGCCTTCGGGTGGTGAGCGCCCTTCTCTGTTGGTGCCTGCTCGCGTTTGTTGGGCGCCTGCACGCGCCAGCGCTAACGTGAAGAACATGGCTAGCGAGCAGGTGCGCGTCGACTACGAGTGGGACCGGCTGCGCAGCGCAGTGGTGGGCTACCCCCGCATCAGGCTGGGCCGAAGAATCCCTCGCCTGGCCGCGAACTACATGCCCGCCCCCGTGCTCGCGATGGCGCGCGCGGTGCTGGACCAGCACCGGGACCAGGACTTGTCTGAGGCCATGCCCGAACTGCACGAGATAGCCGTGGCACAGATGGCGGCGGCCATCGACATCCTGCGCTCGCGAGGCGTGCAAGTGCACCAGGTGGCCCCGATCGATCCCGCCGAGGAGGCCCTCTTCGCGGACCTCGGCGAGGGCAACACCATGCAGTACTTCCCGCGGGACCCGATCGTCGTCATCGGCGACAAGGTCATTGAGGCCGCCCTGCGCTCGCCCGCCCGGCGCAGTGAACGCTTCGCTATCCGCCGCACCATCGCCGACCTCGTGCCGGCGAACTCCAGCGTCGCCATCCCGGAGCCGATGCCGATCCCCGAGGGCGAGGACATTTCGTTTGGCCCGGGGCCATTCCTGGAGGGCGGCGACGTGTTCGTGCTCGGGCGCGATATCTACGTCGGCCTCACTGGCAACGCCTCGAACGCTGCCGGGGCTGCGGCGCTGCGCGGCGTTCTCGGTGATGACTACCGGGTGCACGAGGTGCCGCTGAGCAGCTCGTTCCTGCACTTGGATTGCGTGTTGTCCACGCTGCGGGAAGGGCTCGCGCTGGTCTGCCGCGAGGGTTTCGCCGACGGGCTGCCGACCTTCTTGGAGGGTTGGGAGCTGATCGATATCTCGCCGGCGGACGCCGAGGCGAGACTGGCGACGAACGTCCTCGTGCTCGATCCCGCCACGGTCCTGGTCGCCGAGGAGACGCCCGAGGTCGCCGAGGCGCTCGACCGGGTCGGCCAAACGGTGATCACCACTCCCTTCTCGGCGGTGTTCCTATGGGGTGGCGCTTTCCGCTGCTGGCACCATCCGCTCGTGCGCGGTTGAGTAACCCCGGCACGTAACCCAGTCACGGCACCTGCCGCTCCTCGACCGATGGGGATAGATCCCGCTGAAGGATCCGGCCGCGCTAGGCCGGTGTGCAGTCGAAGCACAAGCCGCTGGGCGATGCCGAGTCCGGGGCCTCGCTGGCAGGACTCCGCCGCCCACGCAGGTGAGCGTGCCCAGCATCACCGCCACGAAAGCGGTCAACCCCGCATCCAGGGAATCGTGGTCCCCACGATGACGAACGGGCTGGACTAGCCTTGGAAGGGTGAGCCGCCGGTACGCGCTGGGTGAGGGGTTGTGGTGACCCTCGAGCCACCCCCCGGTGAGTGGAGGGACGAGCCGGTCCGCCTCGTCGAGTACGACCCGGCCTGGCCGGCGGCTTTCGAAGCGGAGGCGTCCGCGATCAGGGCTGCCATTGGCGATCAGATCACCGGCGGCGTGCTCCACGTGGGCAGCACGGCTATCCCCGCGATGACAGCCAAACCGATCATCGACGTCATGGTCGGGGTGGCGGACCTCGATGCGGCCCGCTCGTGCATCCCGCGGCTCGCGCCGCTCGCCTACTGCTACGCGCCATATCGCCCCGACGTCATGGCTTGGTTCTGCAAACCCGACCCGGCCCATCGCACCCACCATCTGCACCTCGTGCCCACCGGGTCGCAGCGCTACAACGACGAACTGGCTTTCCGGGCCTACCTGCGCACCCACCCGGCGACGGCGAGCGCCTACGCGGACCTCAAGCGCGACCTGGCAGTGCGCTTCCGCGAGGACCGCGAGGCCTACACGGAGGGCAAGAGCGACTTCGTGGCCATGGTGCTGGCCGCGGCCGCACGCCGCTGAATGGATGGCGGCTCGAGGATTCCAGTCGACCCGTCAGTCGACGGTCTGGGCCCAGGTCGTGGACCAGCGAGCGACATCGTAGATCTCGGTCATCTGTTGCGCGCTGATCAGGGGCAGCCACTGGAAGAACCAGTCCGGCAGCGCGCTGCCCAGGACGATCTGAAGCTCGGGCTCGGGCGGTTCCTTGATCTTCAGCTGCGTACCCTCGCCATCCACGACCACCAGCACACCCGTGACCGGCGGTTCCCAGTCGAGTGCTGCCGCCAGCATCCTCTGTACGACCTCGACCTCGACGGACAGGGTCCTCATGTGCTCGACCTTGGTGTCGTTCACCATCGCGTCGAGGCCGGCGATCCAGACGCTCGCGCCGGGGTGGTTCTTCGTGCTGAGCGTGAATACCCCGCCCGGGCAGATGACCAGGTGGTCGATATCGGTGCCGCTCTCGGCCAGCGGGAGAGAGTGCAGGACGTAGAAGCCGCTGCGGCGCAGCTTGTCGAGCCGCTTTCCGACGAGCCGCTCGCCGTCGGCGGCGCTGCGCCAGGTGTGCTCCTCGTTGACCGCATCGCGGTGTCGCCGACGCCACGCCCTGATCCTGCCGACCTCTGCGCGCTGCATGGCGCGCTCCTGCGCAGCGCGTTCGGTGACGCACTTGCCCGGCTTGTTGCCTGCTAGATCGACAGGTGCCGGCTCGGGGGCCGCTTCCGGCTCGGGGGCCGCTTCCGGCTCCGGGGCCGCGTCCAACTCCAGGGCTGCCTCGGGCTTTGATGCCATCTCAGGCGAGGCCGCGAGGTCAGACATGAGGGTGTCGGTCAGGGGAGCCGCAACCAGGGGAGCCCCCGGACGAGGGTAGGGCGGGGGAAGCGGCACCGCCGGGCCTTGCGGTGGTGGGGGCGGCCGGAGACTGCCGTTCGCTGGCGCAGCGTGACCGTCCTGCAACGCTGCGAAAGCGTCGCTCGGATACTCGATCGTCGTCCCCGACACATGGTCAGGGTAGAACACGCGGCTGCGCTCGCCCCGGTCAACGTTGCGAACCCTCATGGCGCATCGCCTCGGCGCCTGCCGGCGATGACTTGATCAACGTGCTGCGAACCATGCCCGTTCGGCAGCAGACCTGCCGCACGCCAGCCGCGGTTGTCCATGGTCCAGATCTTCCACTCGCTTTCGTCAGCCCACTTCTCGTGGCCGTCCCAGGTGACAGCGAACGTAGCTCCCTCGAGTCGTCGGCCCAGCCGTTGCTGCCGCGCAGGTCCACACTCTCTCCCGGCTCCGGGCCACGTCGACGGTTGTGGCCCCGAATCATGGTTGGACACTGTCCTGTGATGGGCTGGCTGAGCGATTGTCAAGTGGCGCAGGTGGAGTGCGCGACCCCTCGTGGAATCCTGGTTGTGCTGGCGCACCAGGTGCTGGCATCTCCAGGCGACTGAGGAAGAGAGGCCCCGCATGGCTGCTGCGAGTACTGGCAAGGTGGCGATCCTCGGGGGTGCCCGGACGCCGATCGGTTCCTACGGAGGCGCTCTGGCCCAGGTTCCCGCCCACGAGCTCGGTGCAGCCGCGGCGCGCGCGGCGCTTGAGCGCACGGGAGTGGAGGGGGACGAGATCGGCGAGGCTGTCTTCGGCTGCATCGGCCAGGTGGGTGGCGACGCCTACATCGCCCGTCGCATCGCCCTGGCCGCCGGGCTTCCGACATCCACGCCCGGCTACACCGTGAACCGGCTGTGCGGCAGCGGACTTCAGGCCATCTGGAATGCGGGGATGGAACTGCGCTGGGGGACCGCGGACTACATCCTGGCCGGTGGCGCCGAGAACATGAGCCGGATGCCCTTCTACGACTTCGGCGCCCGCGCAGGAGCGCGGCTCGGCAACCGCACGCTGACCGACGGCACGCTGGCGATGCTCACCGACCCCTTCCACGACAAGCTCATGGGATGGACCGCCGAGCGGGTGGCCGACAAGTACTCCGTCAGCCGTGCCGAGCAAGACGAATTCGCCGCCGAGTCTCAGCGCCGCACGGCGCTGAGCGAGTCGCAGGACCTGTTCGCATCCGAGATCGTCGCCGTCACCACGCCGGGCCGCAAGCCCGTGACCGTGTCCACCGACGAGCACCCGCGACCGGGCACGACCACGGAGGTGCTCGCCGGCCTGCGACCCTCGTTCGGGGCTGAAGGGAGCGTCACGGCGGGCAACTCGTCGGGCATTAACGACGGTGCTTGCGCGGTCGTCGTCGCGCTTGAGGAGGTCGCTCGGGACCAGGGCCGCGCAGCGTTAGCCACCCTCGAAGCTGTCGGCGTGGGGGCGCTGGAGCCCGAGTTCATGGGCTACGCCCCCGTGCTGGCGCTGCAGGACCTGTTCGCGCAGACAGGACTGGCTGCCTCGGATATCGACCTGTTCGAGGTCAACGAGGCGTTTGCGGCCCAGGCGGTGGCGGTGGTGCGCGATGCCGGGCTGGATCCGGAGCGCACCAACCCGCACGGCGGTGCGATCGCGCTGGGTCACCCGGTCGGGGCGACCGGCGCGATGCTCACGTTGCGCGCGGCGCTTGATCTGAACCGGCGCGACCTGGAGTACGCCGTTGTCACCATGTGCATCGGTGGCGGCCAGGCGCTGGCGGCGCTGATCCGGCGCGCGGGCTGAGGCCGACCAGGCCCGGGCGCCGCCGGATCGGACGCGCTGAGCGTCAGGCGCTGGCGGGTTTGCGGGCTCGGATGAAGGCCGACCGGACAACTGAATCCATGGACTCGATGGCAGCTGCCAGGTCGAGCCCCTGCGGCAGTTGACGGGGGTCCAGGCTTGAGGCGAGGGCGGAGAGATCCGCCCGCCGAAGGACATTCGTGGGTTCCACGCTGATGTCCTCGAAGCCCGCATTCATCAGGCCGGCGACCACTTGGTCCTCGGTGAGCGCGCCAGCGATGCAGCCGGTCCACAGCCCCACGACGTGGGCCAGCTCCGGGGGTAGCGGCCGGGCCAGCACCATGTCCGAGATCGCGAACCGTCCGCCCGGCGCGAGCACACGGAAAGACTCGCGGAAGACCCGGTCCTTGTCCGGCGACAGGTTGACCACGCAGTTGGAGATGATCACGTCCACACTGGCGTCGGGGAGGGGGATGTCCTCGATGCTGCCGAGCAGGAACTCCACGTTGTCCACCCCGGCACGGACCTTGTTGGCTTGGGCGATCTCGAGCATTTCCGGCGTCATGTCCAGGCCGTAGGCCATGCCGCCGGGTGCCACCCGGCGCGCCGAGAGCATGACGTCGATTCCGCCACCGGAGCCCAGGTCGAGCACGACGTCGCCTGCGCTGAGTTCGGCCAGGGCAGTTGGATTGCCGCAGCCAAGCGAGGCCGTGAGCGCCTCGACGGGCAGCGACTCGCGCGACTGAGCGTCGTACTGGGACTGCCCGAACGGGCTGTTGGTGCCGATCTGGACCGCAACCGGTCCGGCGGCGGGTCCGCAGCAGCCCGTTGCTGAGCGGGCCGCCTCGGAGTAGCGCTCGCGCACGGCCTGGCGTATGTCGTCGTCTTGCACGGTCACGGTTGCTCCTCGTTCGGGTCGGATGGGATGGCGAGGTCGGAGAGATCGGCCACGACGTGGCTGATGGCGTCGCAGCACAGGCGGTAGACATTGCTGCGTCCGGCGGGGGTGGCCGACACCAGGCCAGCGTCGCGGAGCGACTTCAGGTGGTGGCTCACAAGTGGTTGCGAGAGCCCGGTGCAGTCAGCGAGGACGGTGACGGATGACTCGGATTCGGCGAGCGCGAGCAGGATCGTGAGCCGATTCTCGTCCGAGAGGGCCTTGAGCAGCGGAGCCAGCTGGCGCGCTCGCGCATGCGGCGACGACGCTGTGAAGGAGGGCACAGCTGATCCTCTCCATAAGCGGTCACTTATGTCAATAGTGCTAATTGATGTGATCAGTGCCCCCGCCTTGCCAAAGGAGTATGGACTGAGTCCAGGTCTGGACTAAGTCCATGAATGGCGGTACTCTCCTCGCGTGATGTCCGACGTGGCCGACCAACTGCGCGACCGTGGTGTTCACGCCACGGCCCAGCGCATCGCGGTGATGCGTGCTCTGACGAGGACGCCGCACATGACCGCCGATGATGTCGCGGCGATG
>JBIRBF010000004.1:0-34766 GCA_044326505.1 Candidatus Nanopelagicales bacterium
TCCTGGGCGTCGAAGAGGGTCTGCTGGGTCGGTTCCGAATCGGACTGTAACTCCTGCATCCAGGTCGCGTGAATGACGGTGAAGCCATCGCGGCGCAGGGTCTGGACCACTGCGGGGTCGTCATCGACCAGGTAGTGGACTCCCGCATCGCGATGGAGCTGGCGCGCGACAGCGAGTTTGGTGATGCGCGCCGGACGGCGGTCGTGGTCGGGCCGCATGCGCAGCGGGGCCGTGGGGAACCCGTGTCGCTCCAGCCACGTCACGGTGTCGTGCCGGCAGCGCTCCGGCCGCCCGGTCGAGTACACGACAGTGAGGCCCTCCGAGTGTGCCGTACGGGCCAGCTCCAGGCCCTCGCCAAGCACGTCGTCCTGCGGCGCCAGGCCGAAGAACAGGTCCCACTGCTTGGGTCTGGAGGCCAGGGCATGCAGGCGGTGGCGCACGTCGGCGAGCACGCCATCGATGTCGAAAACCGCATACGCAGACACGCGCGCGACCGTAGCGCAGGGAGTGCGGCACGGCACGCTGGAGCAACCAACTAGCCTGCGGGTATGGCAGCCAACTATCAGTTCGTCATCGACAACATGCCCACCCTCGTGCCGATGGTCGGGACCCTCAACATCGAGTACCTGGAACTCAACTCGGAGCATGCGCTGCTGCGCATGGAGGACCAGACCGAGTACCACAACCACATCGGCGGCATCCACGCCGGCGCGATGTTCACCCTGGCCGAGACGGCCTCGGGTGCGATCGTTCTGGCCGAATTCGGTGAGATGTTCGATAAGCTCGTGCCGCTGGCCGTCGAGGCGAAGATCCGCTACCTGAAGCCGGCGATGGGCTCGCTGACCGCCGAGGCCGTCATGGACTCCACGGTCGACGACGTGCTCGCGCAGTTCGAGTCCGGCAAGCGGCCGGAGTTCACGATCACAGTGGCGATCCGCAACGCCGACGATGTGCAGACCGGCGAGATGGTGATCCTTTGGACCCTGAAGCTCATCAAGAAGTAGGTTAGCCATATGTGTGACGTGGTCGTCGGCTCTGACGGTGTGCGTATCGCTCCCACCACGTGGGAGCGCACGGAGGGCCGTGCGGGCGAGTTCTTGGTGGCGTTCTCGGACATCGCTCAGGTGTCAGTCAGTGACGACCCGACGTCCCTGGTGCATGGGCTGAAGGAGGGTGTCGGTCTGCCGAAGTCGAAGATCGGCACCTGGCATCACGACGGCGTCGTGGACTACTTCTGCGTCCACCGCGGCGGTCCCGCAGTGGTACTCGAGTTGAGTCCCGGGCACACGTACGCGCGGGCGGTGGTCACCGTAGACGACCCCTCAGGCATGGCCGACCAGATTCGATCCGCCATGGGCGCGGAAAACGGTTGAGCCATCCGGGGGAGGCTCCCGCCGCAGGTGCGGGCTGCACACTGGGTCGTCGTAGCCTGAAGTGTCATAATGTGCATTATCGGTCAGTCCGTCGAACGCCCTCGTCCACCCCAGGATCGGCGACAGAGGTTCGCCGCGGCGGCGGTGGTAGACCAGGTCGGCCGGCACGCACTGCGCAGCGCGCCTATCGAAGCATCGCGCCCAGTCGCCTATCCAGCCGGAGTTCGTCGCTGGCGGCATAGAGCCCGGACTCGTGTATTCGGGCCCATCGCCGGTCGAGTGCACCGAGCTGGTCGGCGGCCGAGGAGCGTCCGGCCTCGATCATCCGGTCGGCGTCGCTCCAATGGACCGCCAGCGGGCTGGCGCAGCTGATGGCGACGACGGGCACGGAGCCAGCGGCCGCTGCGATGTCGTGCGCCGACTTGGCCGCCATCTGGTGGCGCACGGAGGCCAGCACGACGTCAAACCAGCGAGACGGGGCGTGGGCGATCACGGCCATCACCGGGCGTCCCGGGACTAGCGCGACGACGGACGCGGCACCGAGTTCCAGCGCCTGCAGCACGGGTACCGGTGCGGTGAAGCTGCCATCGACCAGCACGTCGCCGCTGCTTTCCACGGCGCTGGCCAGCACCGGGAACGCGGCCGAAGCCAAGATTCCGGACACCAAGCTGCCGCTGTTGATGACCTGCGGCTGCCCCTTCGTCAGGTTGGTCGCCACCATCGCTTGCGTGCCGTCAGTACTGAAAGCATGGTCGCCGAACACGGGATCGAGGAGTTCGCGCCACTGTTTGGTCAAGCGTCCGCCCTCGCGGGTGGTCGCGGCAGTCGCCAGGCGAGTCCAGCCGAACTTGACCAATTTCGAGGATGCGATGCTGCGCCACAGGTCTGCGGCGAGTGTGGCTTCGTCCTGCTCGCCGGCCGCGATCAGGCACGCGGCTGTTACCGCGCCGCCGGACGTGCCCACAAGGATGTCCGGTCGCCAACCGGAGGCGAGAACAGGTCCGAGCATGCCCGCCAGCGCGGGGGCGTCCTGTCCCCCGGCCCCGAGCACGAGGGCTGCCGGCCGAGGCAGCGAAGCGAGCACGTCAGTCATCAGCATCACCGGTCAGGGGCACTGGCTGCAGCACCGCGGCGACGGCTGGCTGGGCCGGCAGCGAGTCCTGCCGGGCGTAGAGCCCCGGCGGCAAGGCCGTCTCGGGTGCGCTTTGGGCGGCCAGGTCCATCAGGAAATGTCCGGCGAGTCGGTAGGCCGCGCGGGCGTTCTTGAGGGTGTCGCCGAAGCTCAGGGCGCCGCCGAGCCCGGACGGCGTCGGGAGGTACACCACGGGGATCCTGCTGGCTGCCTGCGTGAGCGACGAGACGCGCTGCTGGGACGCCAGCAGCGCGTTCAATGCCGGGACGATCTGCTGCAGGCCCATACCGGTTGGGCGTGTCGATGACGCGCCGGTGTCGAAAACGATCAGGCTCCCCGCCCCGCGTCGCATTGCCAGGGTGGCCGGCAGGTTGGCGCTGGCCAGGCCGTCGACGTACCAGCGCCCGCCGATCTGCACCGGCGGCAGCACACCGGGGATCGCTGACGAGGCCATGAGCGCCGGGATCAGCTCGCCGTTGTCGAGCAGGGTGGGCTGGCCACTGTCGAGGTCGGTGGCCACCGCGGCGAACGGGACCACGAGTTCGTCGAAGCGGCGCGCGCGGTAGACAGACTCCAGCGACACTCGCTCGCCAGCACTGTCGGCCAGCGACGGCTTGGACAGGTTGGTGGGGCTGATCACGCTGGCCCAGTCCGCTCCGATGATGTCGCTGAGTTCCAGGTCGGACCACAGATACGTCAGCCGGTTGACGGCCGCCACCGGGTCCTCGGCGACGACGGCGCCGGTGAGAGCTCCGGCGCTCGTGCCCAGCAGTGAATCGGGGGTCAGATCCGTCTCGGCGACGGCCTGCAGGCTGCCGAGCTGGACTGCACCGTGCGCTCCCCCGCCCGCGAGCACCCAGAACACGGGCGTCGGCAGCAACTGCGCCAGCCTCAGTCTGCCGCCGTTCGCCCGGGCGACTTCTGCCGGTCGAGGGCCAGGCACGTCCAGGCCGGGGTCCTGACTCCCCTTGCGCCGCAGTGCCATGAACCGATCATCCCACTGTCCCAGCAGGCGTAGCCTGTCGTCCGTGCACCCGTTTCTCAGCTCGGACACGCCGTTCGTCATGGCACACCGCGGCGGACCGCAGCTGGGCGATGAGAACAGCGACCTGGCGTTTGCCCGCAGTGTGGCACTTGGCGTGCGGTACCTGGAATCGGATGTCCGTACCACCGCCGACGGCGTGCCCATCCTCAACCACGACCCGACGTTGACCCGCGCCGCGCTCTACCAGGCGCGGGTGGACGAACTCCCATGGGACGAGATCGCCCGCATCGAGTTGCCCGAGGGCGGCCGCATTCTGCGCCTCGACGAGGCCCTTACTCTCTGGCCGGGCATCCGCTGGAACCTCGACGTCAAGGACAATCGATCCGTCGCGCCCACGGTCGAGGCGCTGCAGCGAGCCCACGCGCTGGACCGGGTGTGCATCAACTCGTTCTCCAACGCCCGGGTGATGGCTCTGCGCAAGGCCCTGGGGCCCGAGGCCGCGACGGGCGCCACCTGGCGCGAGGCGGCTGCGGTGCTGCGCCTGCCGGGCGCCGGCAGGGTGTTGCGATCGCGCTGGCGCAACGGTTCCGGCCCGGTGGCCGTCCAGGTGCCACCGAGCATGCGCGGTGTGCCGCTGCTCACCCGCAACTCAGTATCCGCCGCTCACGGACTCGGGCTCCAGGTGCACGCGTGGGTGATCAACACTGCTGACCAGATGCGCAGGATGCTCGATATCGGTGTCGACGGACTGATGACCGACGACCCGGCCACGGCTGTTCGGGTCTTGCGCGACTACAAGCCGTAGCTGTGCCGCGGCCTTTACACGTTCGTGACATTGGCTTGGGAGCACGTTTGCGTGGCTGTGGTGTTGTAAGGGTGTCCAGCAGTCGATTCCTCCCGACGATTTCGTTGGTCCCGGTGGTCTAGTCACTGGTCGAGGTGGGAACAATCCACCTGTCTAGAGGTGTTGAAGACCTATCAGAGCTCTCCGGCTGCGTCACGTGGCCGATGAAAGGAATAGTTATGGCAGACGGCGCCCTCCGCGGTACCCGACTCGGTTCGGCAAGCTACGAGTCCGAGGACAACGTGGTGCTTGCACCCCGCCAGACGGTCCTCTACGACTGCCCTCGTGGACATGTGATCTCAGTTCCGATGGCAGAGGAAGCCGACGTCCCGGCGCTTTGGGAGTGCCACTGCGGCTCCGAGGCTCTGCAGCGTGACGGCGTGCGCCCCGAGGTCAAGCCGACGAAGGCCCCCAGGACGCACTGGGACATGCTGCTGGAGCGACGGTCGATCGCAGAACTCGAGGTCCTGCTCGAGGAGCGTCTCGCCTTCGTCCGGCACCGCCCGGCCGGCTACGACGAGCAGCGGCGCTCCGCCTAGGCCACACAACACGCCTTCCCCGCCTGCGGCCCGATGACCTCTCACGAGGTCGACGGGCCGTACGCGTGCCTGCAGCTAGGGCTTCTGGCCCGCAGGCGGATCATCATCGCGGGACACGACCTCGCCCGTGATTATCTTCGGCTCCCCCGGGGTCGGCTCGGCCTCCGGTTCTTCGGGCTGCCAGCGGGTCTGCTCAGGCACCCAGCCGGAGGGTGCGCCCATCGGCCGCCCTGGAGCGCCGGCACCACCACCGGGTGCTGCCCCGCGGGCCGGCCCGACGTCCGAAGCGGGGTCCGAGGAGGGCGTCCGACTGACGGTCTCGCCCTCGATCACAGTCACGCGACCGTAGCCCCGCGCCGCGGCGGCCTGGTCTATTCGGCCGCGGCCGATCCGCTGCACCAGGTGCCGCACCGGCGGGATCACCAGCAGCAGTCCTAGGAAGCCGGTGATGAAACCCGGCACGATCATCATCAGCGCTCCCGCGAACAGCAGGCCCGCATTGCCCATCGCCGGGCCGAAGCCGGTGTTGGCCCACCCCGGGTCGGTTCCCGCCCGCTCGATTGCCGCCCCCCAGGCGCGCATCGCGCGTGGCACCATGGCCAGGCCGAAGCCGAACTGCACCGCGGCCAAGACAATCACGGGTCCCCACCCGTAGGTCTTACCCAAGAAGGCGAACAACCAGATCTCGGCGATGGGCACCGCCACCACCGCGAGCAGGGTCAGGATCCGGCGCATCGGGACTACCAGCGCTCGCCAGTGCGATGGCGCTTGTGCTCGCCGCGCCAACGGCTGAATCGCCTCGCGCGGTCGCGGAACCCCCAGACCGTCACCTGCCAGAGAGCCTCGGTGACGATCTTCTGGTCCATCTTGGAGTCGCCGACCTCACGCTCCACGAACTCGATCGGGACCTCCTTGACCACCAGCCCGCGACGCTGGGCCCGGTAGGCCAGGTCTACTTGGAAGATGTAGCCGGCGCTGCCCACCCCGTTCAGGTCGAGCGACCGGAGGGTGTTGGCGCGAAATGCCCGATAGCCGCCGGTGGCATCGCGCAGCGGCAGACTGAGGGCCATGCGGGTGTAGAGGTTGCCGCCCCGGCTGAGCAATTCCCGCGACTTCGGCCAGTTCACGACGCTGCCGCCGGGCACGTACCGCGAGCCGAGCACCAGATCCGCCTCGCGCAGCCCGTCGAGCAGCAACGGCAGCTGCTCGGGCTTGTGGCTGCCGTCCGCGTCCATCTCGACCAGCACGTCGTAGCCGCGCTCCAGGCCCCAGGCGAACCCGGCCAGATAGGCCGCTCCCAGCCCCTCCTTGCCCATGCGGTGCAGCACATGGACGTTGTCATCGGCCGCGGCCAGCTCGTCGGCGATCACCCCCGTGCCGTCGGGGCTGTTGTCATCGGCCACCAGTACGTGTGCCTCCGGCACGGCCGCCCTCACCCGGCCCACGATCCGCTCGACGTTGTCGCGTTCGTTGTAGGTCGGGATGATGACCAAGATGGGCCCGAGGTCGGCGAAGGTGCTCACCCGTCAGACATTAGTGCCGGCGCGCTTGGTCACCACACCCATGGCCCACCAGAGCAGGCCAACCATGGCCAGAACGATCTCCGGCAGCCATCCCACCTGGTCGGCGATGGTCAGCTGCTCGCGCTGCGGCACCACGACGCTCAGGCTGCCGGGCAGCAACTCCGGGAGCTCGCCGAGCATCATGCCGTCGGGCGCGACAGCGGCGGTGATGCCGCTCGTCGCCGCCACGATGACGCTGCGACCGTGCTCCACGGCCCGCAGACGGCTGATCGCCAGCTGCTGTTCGGGCTGTCCAGTGCCGGCGTAGGTGGCGTTATTGGTCTGCACCACCAGCATCTGCGCGCCGCCGATCGTCACGTCGCGCACGACGGCGTCGTAGGCGATCTCGAAGCAGATCACGTCGCCGACGCGTGCGGGACCCACCTGCAGGACCCCAGCCTCGTCGCCGCCGACGAAGTCCTTCGGCACGCGATCGAACCTGCTGATGACCGCAGTCAGGATCGAACGGGCGGGGACGTACTCGCCGAATGGCACGGGATGGCGCTTGATGTACATGTCGGTTGGCCCGGCGCCAGGCTCCCAGACGATTCCGACGTTCCACAGCCGCGTCGGGTCGTTGCCAGCGGCGATCACCGCACCTACCAGGATCGGAGCCTTGATGGCCGCTGCGGCGGCGTCGATGGCGGCGCGGGCCTCGATGTCGATGTACGGATCGACGTCGGAGGAGTTCTCCGGCCAGATCACCGCTGAAGGCTGCGGGGCCTGCCCTGCGGCCACCTGAGCAGCGAGCGTCAGGGTCTGGGTCACGTGGTTGTTGAGCACAGCGCGCTGCTGGGCCATTGCGTCAAGTCCCGCGCGTGGCACGCTGCCCTGGATCACGGCCACCTGCACCATCGGCGCCGTGGCCTGGCCGGCCGCAGGCAGGGTGATGGCGGCGCCGGACACGGTGATGAGCGCAGCCAGCACCGCGGTGCCGCCGACCTGCAGCCAGCGCCGTTCGGTCACGAGCCGGGCGACGAGCAGCAGGAGGGCGCCGACGAGGGCCACGAGGGCGGTCACGCCGGCCGATCCGGCGATCGAGGCCCACGGCGTGAAGGTCGTGTCCGGCTGCGAGAACGCCACCCGGCCCCAGGGGAAGCCGCCGAACGGCACACGGCCGCGCAGTGCCTCGGCCAGCACCCACATCCCGGCTATTCCCACCGGCCACCACTGCCACCAGGTCGCCGCGGCGCTGCCGGCCGCGAGCAGCAGCCACCAAAGCGACCACACGGCGACCAGGATGATCCAGGCATCCCACCCCAGCACCCGGATCCACAAGAGCAAGATGCCGTTGAAGGCCAGCCCGCCGAAGTAGCCGGCCAGCAGCACCTGGCCGATCGGCGCGCGCCACCACGCCGCGGTCAGCACGGCGATGCCCAAGGGAGCCAGGAAGAACCAGCCGAACGGCGGGAACGCCAGCGCCAGCAAGGTGCCGCCCACAACACTGACGAGCGAACGGCCGAAGATCGTGAGCCCCTTCATCGCGACACCGTCCGTTCGAGCAGTTCGGGCCGATCGTGCACCACGGTTCCGTCGACGACGGTGCGCAGGCACACCGGGGCTGGTGCGCCTGGGGCCAGGTCGGGCAGACCCGGGGTACCCGATCTGGGGTCGGTGGACCACGCGGACACGCGCGAGTCCGGCGCCTGCACCTGCAGGTCGCCCGCCTGCCAGACGGCGAACGTCGCCGGCTCCCCCACCGCCAGCACCCCGCCTTCGCGGCCGGCCGCACGCCAACCGCCGCGGGTGTGGGCGGCGAACGCCGCGCGGACGCTGAGTCGATGGGACGGCTCGTGATGCCATGCGGCCGCCTGCACCGCCTCCCACGGCCCCAGCGGCGTAACCGGCGAGTCCGATCCCAGGGCCAGGCCCACACCGGACGCCTGCAGCGCCGCGAAGGGGTTCATCTGCTCCCAGCGCTGCCCCAGACGAGCCGCGTACATGCCCGCCGCGCCGCCCCAGAACTCGTCGAACCTCGGCTGGACGCTCGCCGTGATGCCCAGCCGGGCCATGACCTCGATGTGCTCCGGGTGGACGAGCTCCACGTGCTCCAACCGGTGCCGTCCGGCCCGCACTGCGGCATCGCCGATCACCTCCGCGGCCTCGACGAAGCCCGCCAGCACGACGTCGATCGCGCTATCGCCGATCACGTGATAGCCGGCTTGCAGACCGTCGCCGGTGCAGGCCACGACGTGGTCGCGCACTGAGCCGGCGGTCACGTCGAGCCGCCCCGTGCCGACTGCGTCGGCGTATGACTCGCGCAGTGCGGCGGTGTGCGAGCCCATGGTGCCATCGGCGAACAGGTCCCCCGCCCGGCCGCGGATCCGGGCATCCGGCAGGGCGCTGCGGTGGACGCCGTCAGCCCAGTAGCCCACGACGCTCGGTCCGGGTTCCGCGGCGGCCAGGTCGAGCAGCGCCAACAGATCGCGCGCTCCGGCCAGGGTGGGGCCGCCCATCTCGTGGAACGAACCGACACCGCGGGCGGCGGCCTCGGCCCGGACGGTGCGCTGCACCTCCATCCGCAGGTCGGCGGGAAGCGCGTCGTAGACGGCAGATCTGGCAGCATGGTGCGCCGGTCCGGTGAGCCATCCGGAGTCGTCGAAGCCCTCGTGCTCGCGGATGTGGGGGTACGCGGCCAGCAGCGCGCTGGAGACCACCGAGCCGTGCACGTCGGCACGGTCGAGGAACACCACCGCCCCGTCGGCGGCACTGTCGAGCTCGATGCGAAGCGGCGGCCGGGGCTCGGCCCAGGTGCGCTCGTCCCAGCCGAAGCCCACGATCACGTCGTCGCCTGATCGGGCGCGGACGGCCCTGGTTCGCACGGCGGCCAGCATCTCGGCCAGCGATCGGGTGGCGGTCAGGTCCAGCCCGACACCGACCATTCCGCTGGCAGTCGTGTGGACGTGGGCGTCCACGAAGGCGGGCGCCACCAGCGCTCCGGCCAACTGGACTACCTCGGCGGCCTCCTGGCGGTGTGCGGCGGCCGCCCCGTCGGGGCCGATCCATGCGATCGTGCCGCCGGCCACCAGCATCGCCGTGGCGAACGGCTCGCCCTGGTTGTAGACGGACCCCCCGAGGTAGAGCGTCGCCCCAGATCGCGCGGCGGCGCTTCGCCGCCCGGTGCCGGCGCTCATCGCTCGAACTTCGTGTTGAGGACGACCTGCGTCCTGGTGGCCATGCCTGTGCGCTGACGGATCTGGCGGGCGAGCGACTCGAGCGCCCGCACATCGCGCACGCGGACCATGAGCAAGTAGGACTCGTCCCCGGCGACGGCGAAGCACGCGCTGATGTCGCTCAAATCGACCAGCCGCTCTGCCACGTCATCGATCTCGACTGCTCCCACCGGCGTGAGGAAGAGGATCGCGCTGAGCGGTCGATCTTCGGCGACGGGGTCCACGATGGCCCGGTAGCCGCGGATGATCTGCTTGTCCTGCAGTTTTCGGACGCGCTGGTGCACCGCCGACGTGGACAATCCGGTCGCCCGGGCCAGGTCGGCGAAGGACATGCGGCCGTCATCCTTGAGCAGGTTGACGATCCGGCGGTCTGTCTCCTCCACACGTCGACAGTATCCGCGGCCCGGGGTCCCTCCCAGGTGCCGCGCCCGCGTTCGCTCAACTGGCCTATCGGTCGTGTGTGGGTACCTTTTGCGGACAATCGGCGTCGATAGACCTGTGCACGAGCCGATTCCGGCGAATCAGACTACTTTCGCAAGAGTGCGCGACCGATCACCAGGCGCTGGATTTGGTTGGTTCCCTCGACGATCTGCAGCACTTTCGCCTCACGCATGTAGCGCTCGACCGGGTAGTCCTCGACGTAGCCGGACCCGCCGAGGACCTGCACCGCATCGGTGGTCGCTGCCATGCACATGTCGGTGGCGAAGAGCTTGGCCATCGCGGCCTTCGTGCCGTACTGCTCGCCCGCGTCCTTGTCCCGGGCGGCATCGGCCAGCAGTGCTCGGGCGGCTGCGATTCCCGTCGCGGCGTCAGCGAGCATGAAGGACACGCCCTGGTAGCTGCCGATCGGGGCGCCGAAGGCTTCGCGCTCCCGCGCGTAGCTCACCGCGACGTCGAGGGCGGCATCGGCGAGTCCCACCGCACAGGCGCTGATGCCCAGTCGTCCGGCGTCCAGAGCGCTCATGGCCAGGCGGAATCCCGCCCCCTCGCCGCCGATCAGCCGGTCGGCGGGAACGAAGACGTCGTCGAAGACCACTTGAGCGGTCGGCGAGGCGCGCATGCCCATCTTGCGCTCGCGCCCGCCGAACGACAGCCCAGGAGCGTCGGCGGCCACCAGGAAGCAGCTGATTCCGCGGGAGCCATCGTCGGAGGTGCGCGCCATGACCGTGTAGAAGTCGGCCACCCCCCCGTGCGTGATCCACGCCTTGGTGCCGTTGATGACGTAACCGTCGCCGCGCCCATCGGTGACCCGCACTGCGCTCGTGCGCAGCGCGGCGGCGTCGGAGCCCGAGTGGGGCTCCGAGAGGCAGTAGGCCCCCAGCAGCGATCCGCCGAGCATGTCCGGCAGCCACCGCCGCTGTTGCTCCTCGGTACCTGCCACCACCAGCGGGAAGCACGCCAGCGTGTGCACGCTCACGGTCAGGCCCACCGTCAGCCAGGCGGCGGACAGGTGCTCGATCACCTGCAGGTAGGTCTGGTAGTCCACGCCTGCCCCGCCGAGGTCCTCCGGGTACGGCAGGCCCAGCAGACCGGCCGCGCCAAGCTCGGCGATGAGCTCCCGCGGGAAGGTGCCCGATTCCTCTCCGGCCGCGGCGGCGGGCGCCACCTTGCGGGTGGCCAAGGTATCGACGAGGGCGAGCAACTCGGCGGCGGCCGCATGGGCACCGTTCGACGGGGCTGCGGTGGGGCTGTGGGTCACCCGCTGATCGTGGCACACGCCGGGCTGGGGGAATCCCCGCGGTACTCCCAGCGATGCTGGTCAGGCGTCGATGATCACCAGATCCCGGGTCTCGTTGTTGCACGACACCGCACCGTCCGGCGTCGCGATGACGATGTCCTCGATACGGGCGCCGTACTTGCCCTCCAGATAGAAGCCGGGCTCGATGCTGAAGGCGAAACCGGGTTCCACCCGGGTCGTGTTGCCAGCCACGATGTAGGGCTCCTCGTGGGTGGACAGCCCGATCCCGTGGCCGGTGCGATGCACGAACGCCGGCCCCAGCCCGGCGTCAGCCAGTACAGCGCGCGCGGCGGCGTCCACCGACTCGCAGGTGACACCTGGTCGCACTGACTTCACCGATGCTGCCTGGGCCTTGCGCAGCACCTGGTAGGCGTCGGCGAAGGCCGGCGGCGGGCGCCCCACCGCATAGGTGCGGGTGCAGTCCGAGCAGTAGCCGCTGGGCATCGTGCCGCCGATGTCCACCACCACCGGGTCGCCGGGCTCGATCACCCGATCCGACAGTTCGTGGTGCGGACTGGCGCTGTTGGGCCCCGAGGCGACAATGACGAAGTCCACCGTCCGATGACCCTCGGCCAGGATAAGTTCGGCGATATCGGCCCCCACCTCGCGCTCGGTGCGACCGGCCTTGAGCAGCTTGGGCACCTTGACGTGCACTCGGTCGATTGCCTTGCCGGCCTCCATGAGCGCTTTGGCCTCCGCGTCGGACTTGCGCATTCGCAGGTCGGCCACGATGGTGTCGGCCGAGAATCGCACCAGTGGCATCTGGGCCTGCAGGGCGAAGACATGCCAGGCCCACATCTGCTGGTTGACCGACACCCGGCCGACTTTGCCGAGTCGCTGGGCCATCACCTTGTGGGGGCTCTTCGTCTCCGGCCACGGCAGGATCGCCAGGCCCATCTGACCGATGGGGCTGGCTGACGCCGCCAGCACCTCCAACTCCGGGACGACGATGGCGGGTTCGCGGTGCGCGGGCACGATGAGGCACGTGAGGCGTTCGAGGGGCAGGGCCTCGTAGCCGCACAGGTACGTCATGTCGGAGCCGGGCTGGATCAGGATGGCATCGATCCCGGATGCGGCTGCCGCGGTGGCGGCCGCCTCGATCCGGCGGGTGAACTCACTGGCACGGCTGCGCTTGGACATGCCGCCAGCCTAGACAGACTCAGGTGCCGAGGCCCAGCGGCCGGCGCGGGCCGCGTGTGGGCCGCCCTGGTGTGCCTCAGACCGTCGAGGAGTAGGCCACCACCCCGCGGCGGATGCCCTGGACCGCCGTGCGGGCGTTCTTGCGCAGGCCCTCATCGGCGCCGGCGGCCTCGGCGATCTGGTCCAGGAAGTCGGCCAGCTGCTTGCACCACCGCACGAAGTCGCCCGGCGCCATGTCCGCTTCGAAGAGCACCTGATCCAGAGCCCGCCCCGCCACCCAGGCGTTGGCCGCTGCGGCGAAACCGGCGTCGAGCCGTCCCAGGAACGACAGGCGGTGCTCGGCCTCGACCTCCTTCAGGTCCGCCAGCACCGCCGCCTGGTCGCGCAGCACCTGCAGGACTCGTTGATCGTTGATCCGCGGCACCACCGGCTCGTCCAGCCGACCCTCGTAGACCAGCGCCGATGCCACCGCGGCCAGCTGCGCCGGTCCCAGTCCCGACCAGAGCCCGCTGCGAATCGCCTCCGTGGCGAGCAAATCGTCGTCGTTGTAGATCCGCGCCAACACCTCGCCCGCAGGCGTGGGCTCGGCCCCCGGTCCGACGGTGGTCAAGTACCCGAGTTGATGGAGCACGGCGCACACCCGATCGAACTGCCGGGCGATCGAGTTGCCGCGTTGATCCACGCGCCGCTGGAGGCCGGCGATCTCGCGTTGCAGCTTGTGGTATCGCTGCGCCCAGCGCGCGTGGGCCTCACGGTCCGAGCAGCCGTGGCAGGGGTGCTGGCGCATCTGCGTGCGCAGGCTGGCGATCTCCGCGTCGCCAGCGCCCTCGGCGCGGCGCCGGCCGTGCGGGCGGTGGATGGTCATGTCCTTGGTCGCCTCGCGCAGCGCCAGCGAAAGGTCCCGCCGGGCGCCCGCGCTGCGCGGGGTGAAACTCTTCGGGATGCGCATGGTCGCGATGGCCTCAACCGGAACCTGGAAGTCGCCCGCGGCCACTCGGCGCAACTGTCGGTCGACGGTGACGACCTGTGGGCGGGGGTCGTCGCCATCGCCCACACTGGTATCCACGACCACCGCCGGACCTGATCGCCGACCCGCGGGAACGACGATGATGTCGCCCCTGCGAAGCGCAGCCAAACTGTCCGCCACGCGCCGTCGCTCGGCCGCCGAACTGCGTTTGGACAACTCCTTCTCGCGCTGGTTGAGCCGCTCGCGCAAGTCCGCGTACTCGACGAAGTCGCCGAGGTGGCAGGTCATCGCCTCCCGGTAGCCCGCGGCGGCCTCCTCCTGCCGGCGCAGCGAGGCGGCGATACCCACCACGGAGCGGTCGGCCTGGAACTGCGCAAAGGAGGTCTCCAGCACCTCGCGGGCGGCCTCGTAGCCCATGCGCCCGACGAGGTTGACGGCCATGTTGTACGACGGGTGGAACGACGAGCGCAGCGGGTAGGTGCGTGTGGAGGCAAGGCCAGCCAGGCTGGTCGGGTCCAGTCCCGGGTGCCACACCACTACCGCGTGCCCTTCGACGTCGATGCCGCGGCGCCCGGCCCTGCCTGTGAGTTGGGTGTACTCCCCCGGCGTGATGTCCGCGTGCGTCTCGCCGTTCCATTTGGTCAGCTTCTCCAGCGCCACGGAGCGCGCCGGCATGTTGATGCCGAGCGCCAGCGTCTCGGTGGCGAACACACACTTGATCAGGCCTTTTTGAAACAGTTCCTCCACCACCTCCTTGAAGGCCGGCAGCATCCCAGCGTGGTGGGCGGCGATGCCGCGGGTGAGCATGTCCACCCAGCTCTCGAAGCCCAGAACGTTCAGGTCGGCCACCGGCAAGTGCGAGCAGCGGGTCTCGGCGATGACGCGGATCTGCTCGGCCTCGGCCGGCGTGGTGAGGCGCAGGCCGCTCAGCGCCACTTGCGAAGCCGCGGCGTCGCAACCTGCGCGGGAGAAGATGAAGGTGATCGCAGGCAGCAGTTCGGCATGATCCAGCCGGTCGATGACCTCGGCGCGAGAAGGGGTGCGCGGCGGCCGGGGGCCCCGGCGCTGGTACCCGCGCCGACGGCCAAGGCGGGCAGCGGCCTGATCCTCCTGCGCGAGGCGGCGCAGTTCGGGGTTGATGGAGCCGTCGTCGGTGAACAGGTCGAGCAGCCGGGATCCGGCGGCAACGTGCTGGTAGAGCGGAACGGGCCGGTGCTCCTCGACGATCACCGCGGTGGCGCCGCGCACCGTGCGCAACCATTCGCCGAACTCCTCGGCGTTGCTCACTGTGGCCGATAGCGCAGCCACCGTGACGCTCTCCGGCAGCTGGATGAGCACCTCCTCCCACACCGCGCCGCGCCAGCGATCGGCGAGGTAGTGCACCTCGTCCATCACCACGTAGCGCAGGCCGGCGAGCGCGTTCGATCCCTCGTAGATCATGTTGCGGAGGACCTCGGTGGTCATGACGACCACCGGCGCGTCGCCGTTGATGGCGTTGTCCCCCGTGAGCAGCCCAACGTTCCCGGTGCCGTAGCGGGCGAGCAGTTCGGTGTACTTCTGGTTGCTCAGGGCCTTGATCGGGGTGGTGTAGAACGCCCGGGTGCCCGACCTCAGCGCAAGATCGACGGCGAACTCGCCGACGACGGTCTTGCCCGATCCGGTGGGCGCCGCCACCAGGACCCCTTCGCCCCGCTCGAGCGCCCGGCAGGCCCGCAGCTGGAAGTCGTCGAGCGTGAACGGCAACGAGGCTGCGAAGCGCGAGAGCTCGCTCGTCTGCTCACGTTGGCGCGTGCGCGCGGCGGCGTATCGCTCGGACGGCGAGGGCACGGTGCTAGCCCTGCGCGGGCACAATCACCCGCACCGCTCCGGGAACGACCTCGATGTCAGCCGGCAGCGGACCGACGCGCTCGCCGTCGGCATAGACGATCTGGTGGGGCGCGTCCAGGTGGATCCGCTTGCCGCTGTACTCGGTGACGGCCGGATGCTGCACGTGGGTGCCGGAGAAGACCTTGGGGAGTACGCGCAGGAACGTGGGCTTGCCCAGCTCGGCCAGAAACAGCACCGAGAGCTCCCCGTCGTCCACCAGCGCCGATGGGCAGACCTTCATTCCGCCGCCGTAGGACATGCCGTTCCCGACGGCCACCAGCATGGCCTTGCCGTCGTGATGGACGTCATCGATGATCACCGTGTAGGGCAGCGGCTTGAAGACCCGCAGTTCGCCCAGGATCGACACGAGGTAACGCGCTTGGCCCTTGGGCCACGAGATCGTGTTGGCGCGCTCGTTCACGGCCGAGTCGAACCCCGAGCTCATCACCCCCAGGAACCACCGCTCGACCCCGTCGGCCGTGCTGACCCGGCCGGCGTCCACGGTCCGCGTGTGTCCCGAGGCCACGACGTCCGCCGCCGCCTCGGAGTCGTCCAGCGGCAGGCCGAGGGTCCGGGCGTTGTCGTCCCCGGTTCCCACCGGAATGATCCCCAGCGGCGTGTCGGTGCCGGCCACGAGCTGCAGTGCGAGGTGGACCGTGCCGTCGCCGCCGCACGCCACGAGCGCATCGGCGCCCTCGTCGAGGGCCAGTCGGGCGAGTTCGAAGGATTCGTCGGCCGAGCGGCCCTGCACTTCGATCACGTGCACTCCGCGCGCACGCAGACGATCGGCCGCCAGGGGTGCGTTGCGCCCGCCTCGGCCGTGGCCGGAGGTGGGGTTGATCAGCAGGACGACTCGACGTGGGGATTGGGCTGCCATGGGCAGACGCTACCTGTCGTCGTCGCTTGGAAGCGGGCTTGTCTGGTCGTCGTCCCACGTGTCGTAGTCCGGCTCGGCGCCGCCGATGCGCCGTCGGCGATCGTTCAGGAAGCAGAAGCCGATGGCGGCGCCCACCAACGCCAGGATCGGCAAGCCCAGAGCGAGCAGAGTGATCGGGTCGCCCGAGGGCGTGGCGATGGCGGCGAAGACGAAGACTCCGAAGATGATTCCGCGCCACCACGACGCCAGGCGCTTGCCGCTGAGGACTCCCACGATATTCAGCGCCACGAGGATCAGGGGCGTGAGGAAACCCAGCCCGAACACCAGCGCCGTGCGCAGGAAGAACGACAGATAGCGGCTGACCTCGACGTAGTTGCTGACGTTCTCGGGGGTGAAGCCGAACAGCAGGTCCAGGCCCTTGGGCAGGAAGAGATAGGCCAGGGCCACACCCGCGAGGAAGAGCGGGAACGCCACCGCGGCGAATATGTACGCCGTGCGCTTCTCGTGCTTGTGCAGGCCTGGCGTGATGAAGCGCCAGAGCTGGTAGAGCCAGACCGGGGCGGCAAGTATGAGGCCGACGCTGGCGGAGATCTTGAGCTTGAGCGTGAACGGGTCGGTGATGCCCAGGACGACGACCTGGATGTCGCGTCCCTGGCCCTGCGCGTCGACGATGACGGAGTTGATCGGCTCGCTGAGGAAGGCGTAGATCGGGTCGAAGTAGACCCAGCCCACGATCATGCCCAGGACGATCGCGATCACGCTCTTGAGCAACCTGCTGCGCAACTCGCGCAGGTGATCGGCGAGCGACATCTCGCCGGACCGGGGTGAGGCGTCGTGGTCCTCGGTGACTCCCTCGTCGATGGTCGTCATCGCTCCAGGCTCAGTTGCTGGTGGGCGCGCTCGGAGCGGCGGGCGGTGCCGGTGCCGGTGCAGCTGCCGGCGGAGCCGGTGCTAGTGGCTGCTCCACGGCGCCCTCCGGCGCGGGGGCCGCATTCGCATTGGTTGCAGCAGCAGCGGCGGCCTCGTCGGTGGACGGCTGGGCGGCGGCTGATGCCACCGCGGGCGGAGCGGACTCCCCCTCGACGGCCTTCGTCTCGCTCGCATCCTTGTCGTCGTCGATCAGACCCTTGGTCTCGGCCTTGAAGATCCGCAGCGAGCGCCCGATACCGCGCGCAGCGTCCGGCAGCTTCTTCGAGCCGAAGAGCAGCAGCACGATTGCGATCAGGACGATGATTTCCCAGCCGCGGAGGTTCGCCATGGCACGCCTTCCAGTCACGCCGCCCGCGCGGTGCGGGGGCCGGTTCTGCCCAGGATACGACGACGTCCGCCGCTTCCCTAACTCCCTTGGCCCTCCTGCGCAGAGTTACCAGCGTAAGCGGCGCTTGCGGCGCGGTGCGGCGGGCACTCCCAGCGAGCCGAGGCTCAGCGTGATCCGGGAGTCGTCACGCAGAGCGAGGGCGAAGTCGAGCACGTCGTCGTAGTTGATCGCTGCTCCGGCACGCCGCTCGAGCGCCTCCGCCGGAATCGTCACGGTGCGCACGCCGGCGCTGGACAGCAGGTCCACCACCTCCGCGTCGGCGGGCTTGCTCACTGCCTCCCCGCAATCAGCGCACAGGAAGGTGTACGTGGCCCACGACGGTGTGACGCTCAACTCCAGATCGGCTGGTTGCAGATCGATGTCCCCGCAATCGGGGCACGTCACCTTGATCGTCGTCACGCTGAGCACCTCCGCCGTGGGGACGGCGCGTGATCGCGCGCCGCCGACTACGACCACAGTGTGGTGCACCAGCCCGACATGTGTCCTGGGAATTTCCTACTTCGTCCGGTCGGACGAGGCCGGGTCAGCCGACCTGCAGAAGGTCGATCACGAAGATCAACGTGCAGCCGGCCAGGCGGTGCCCGCCGCTCTCGCCGTAGGCGAGTCGCGGCGGGATGATGAGTTCGCGGCGACCACCCTCGCGCATTCCGGGAATGCCGTCCTGCCAACCTTGGATGAGTCCGGCCAGGGGGAAGCTGATGGGCTCGTTGCGACGCCAGGAGGAGTCGAACTCCTCGCCGGTGCCGAAATCGACGCCGGCATAGTGCACGAGCACCTTGGCGCCGGGCTTGGCCTCCTGGCCCTCGCCCACGACGATGTCGCGAATCACGAGCTCTGTCGGCGGGTCGCCAGCCGGGAAGTCTATGACGGGGGGTTCGAGTTCGCTCACTTCTGCACATCCAAAAGGTCGACGACAAATACGAGGGTCGAGTTGGGCGGGATTCCTTGCGTGGCCCGGGCGCCGTAGGCCTTGTCCGGCGGGATGATGAGCAGCCGTCGCCCGCCGGCCTGCATGCCCACCAGGCCTTCCTGCCATCCGGGGATCACTTGATCCAGTCCGAAGGTCACGGGGTTTCCGCGCCGCCAGGATGAGTCGAACATGGTGCCGTCGCTGAAGAGCACGCCCTCGTAGTTGAAGGTTCCCACCCCGCCCTTGGTGAGCGCTGCGCCGGTGCCCGTGTACACGTCCTTGGCGACGAGCGCGGCGGGCGGCGCCTCACCCGGCGTCACTTTGACGGTCGGCTGCTCGCCCTTGTTGCCGGTCACTGTCACGCCGTTTGCGGTCACGGCAGGAACGGGCTCGCCACTGCCCTGGACCGTGGTGCTGGGCGACTCGGACGCTGCCGACGAACTCGCGACTCCCGGGGGCGTGGACGCGGACGGTGTGGTTTTGGCTGCCGTGGCCGACGTGCCGCACGCCATCAGCGCGACCGACGATGCCGCGGCCACGAGGGTCAGGCTGGCAACACGAGCGCGCTTGCGTTGATCGAGCGAAGACATGCGCCGAATCCTAATCTGACCCGGCTGCTGGCCGCGAACGCGCGTCGGCGCGTCGGGGGGCTACATGCTCTCGATCAGCCGTTCGACGCGCTCGTCGACGGAACGGAACGGGTCTTTGCACAACACTGTGCGCTGTGACTGGTCGTTGAGCTTCAGGTGGACCCAGTCCACCGTGAAGTCGCGCCGCTGCTCCTGCGCCCGGCGGATGAAATCGCCCCGCAGTTTGGCACGGGTCGTCTGCGGCGGCACTGTCTTGGCCTCGAAGATCCGCACATCGTCGGTGACGCGGGCAGCTTGGCCGTCGCGCTGCAGGAGGTAGAACAGACTTCGACTGCGGGTGACGTCGTGATAGGCCAGATCGAGTTGCGCGATCCGGGCGTCGGCGAGGGTCATGCCGTGCCTGCTCATGTATCGGTCGAGCAACCGCTGCTTGATGGCCCAGTCGATCTCGGTATCCACCAGCGTCGGGTCGTCCTTGCGGATGGCCTGCAGGGTGCGCGCCCACAGTTCGACTGCGCGGGAGGCGAGCGAGCCCGGTTCCAGCCAGCCCATCCGGTCGGCGTGCCCGACTGCGCGGGTGTAGTACTCCTCCTGGATCTCCAACGCGCTCATCTGCCGGCCGTTTGCCAGGCGCACCGGACGCGAGCCGGTGAGGTCGTAAGAGATGTCCCGGATGGACCGGATCGGATTCTCCAGCGCCAGGTCCCGAATGACGATGCCCGATTCGAGCAGTCGCAGCACCAGGTCCGTGCTGGCCACCTTGAGCATGGTGGTGGTCTCGCTCATGTTGGAGTCGCCCACGATCACGTGCAGCCGCCGGTACAGGTCCGCATCCGCGTGCGGCTCGTCGCGAGTGTTGATGATCGGCCGGCTGCGGGTGGTGGCGCTGGATACGCCCTCCCAGATGTGCTCGGCGCGCTGGCTGAGGCTGTAGACCGCGCCGCGCGGGGTCTGCAGCACCTTGCCTGCGCCGCAGATGAGCTGCCGGGTGACGAGGAATGGGATGAGCGAGTCGGTGAAGTTGGCGAACTCCCCCGCACGGGTGACCAGGTAGTTCTCGTGGCAGCCATAGGAGTTGCCGGCCGAGTCGGTGTTGTTCTTGAAGAGGTAGATCTCGCCGCCGACGCCCTCCTCGGCCAGGCGCAGCTGCGCGTCGGCGACCAGACCCTCCAGCACGCGTTCGCCAGCCTTGTCGTGGGTCACCAGCGACACGATGTCGTCGCACTCCGCAGTGGCGTACTCCGGGTGGCTGCCGACGTCCAGGTACAGCCGCGAACCGTTGCGCAGGAACACGTTCGACGAACGGCCCCACGCGACGACACGGCGGAACAGGTACCGCGCGACCTCGTCGGGTGACAGCCGCCGCTGACCTCGGAAGGCGCACGTCACCCCGTACTCCGTCTCGATCCCGTAGATCCGCCTGTCCACGATGACTAGCCGCTCAGCAGGTCTTGCAGGTCGCCGGCCGAGATCCGCCGGAATGATCGGCGGGGTCGGTCGCGCTCCAGGGCGGCGACCTCGAGCAGTTCCGCTCGCAGTGGCTCTTCCCGCTCGCCCGAGAGCGCGTCGCGGGCCAACTGTGCTGCTGGGCCGAGCGCCAGCCCCTCGGTCCAGCGCTCGCGCAGCGCCGCGGTGATCGGCTCGGCCTCGCCGCCCATGGCGACGAAACCCCGCTCGTCGGCAACCGAACCATCGAAGCCGATCCGGTACAGCTGGTCCAGTCGCTGCTCTTGACCGGCCTCGGCGACCACCAATTCGACCTCGTACGGCTTGGGCGACTCGGTGAATACCGCTCCCAGCGTCTTCGCGTAGGCGTTCGCAAGGCTTCGGCCGGTGACGTCGGAGCGGTCGTAAGTGAACCCGCGATGGTCGGCGAACTGGATCCCGGCGACGCGCAGGTTCTCGAATTCGTTGTACTTGCCCACCGCGGCGAAGCCGATCCGGTCGTAGATCTCGGAGATCTTGTGCAGGGCCTTAGAGGGGTTCTCGGCCACCAGCAGGATGCCGCCCTGGTAGCTGAGCACCACCACGGACTTCCCGCGCGAAATTCCCTTGCGGGCGAAGTCCGCCTTGTCCTTGATGAGTTGCTCGGGCGAGACGTAGTAGGGCATCGTCATACGTCGTCACCTCCGTCGAGCGCGGGCAGCGGCGCCTTCGGCCCGTCGGGGCTCAGCCCGCGAGCGGCGACCACGGTCCGCACCAGGGCACCGCATTCGGCGTCGCTGAGCATGTGCACGCCTGAGTCGTCGGCCACCGCGACGATGGGGTAGATCGCCCGCAGCAGGTCCGGCCCACCGGTCGCGGAATCGTCGTCGGCAGCGTCGAACAGGGCCTCGACGCACACCTGCGCACAGGTGGTGCGGTCGTGGTCGGGGCGGTACAGCTTCTTGAGCGAGCCGCGCGCGAACAGCGAGCCGGAGCCCACGGCGTAGAAGTCATGCTCCTCGTAGCGCCCGCCGGTGACGTCGTAGCTGAAGATCCGGCCGGCGTGGCGGCCCGGGTCGTAACCGGCGAACAGCGGCACGACGCTCAGGCCCTGCATCGCCAGTCCGAGGTTCGAGCGAATCAGGGTGGACAACCTGTTGGCCTTGCCGACCGTGCTGAGCGGCACGCCCTCGATCTTCTCGTAGTGCTCGAGCTCCAGTTGGAAGATCCGCACCAGTTCCATCGCGATGCCGGCGCTGCCGGCGATTCCGACCAGCGAGTACTGGTCAGCCGCATAGACCTTCTCGATGTCGCGCTGGGCGATGATGTTGCCGATGGTGGCGCGCCGGTCGCCAGCCATGACGACGCCGCCGTCGTAGGTGCTCGCCACGATGGTGGTGCCGTGTGGCGCGCGATCGGCGATGGCCGTCGATGCCCCCTGCGCCCCGGTGGCGCCAGCGCCGGAGGTGCCGCCAGCCGGCAGTGCGAAAGGGTCGTGAGCGGCGAGGAAGTCGATGAACGACGCACCTGCGGCGGACGACCCGGACATCGGCAGTCCTGGCGCCTGATCGGGCTGCACCTATTGACCGCCCTTCTGGACGAAGGCCGCGACGAATTCCTCGGCGTTTGTCTCGAGGACGTCGTCGATCTCGTCGAGCAGGTCGTCGACGGCAGCGTTGCGCGCCTCGGCGTCGCTGCTCGGGCTGGCGCCCGGGGCCGTGTCCTCGGCATCCTGCGCCTCGCCTACAGGCTTGGAAACGTGCTCCTGACCAGCCATGGCTGCCTCCTTCGAGTTCCGGTGCCGCGTCACGGATGCTGCTCGCGCCGTGGCCCGACCCTAGTCTGCGGGTCCGGCGGAAAGTGCCGTAACCAATGATGCGGCATCGGGGCATCGATCCAACAGGTCCGCCACATGGGCGCGGGTGCCGCGCAGCGGGTCCAGCGTCGGCACGCGTATGAGCGGTTCGCTGGTGGGCACGTCGAAGATCACCGAGTCCCAACTGGCCGCCGCGACCGAATCCCGGTAGCGCCGAATGCACTCGCCGCGGAAGTACGCACGGGTGTCGTGGGGCGGCGCCTCAAGCGCGGCTGACACCTCGTCGTCAGTGGTCAGCCGCCGCAACTGGCCGCGGGCCTCCAGCGCCAGCGCCAAGCCCTTCGACGGACGTACATCGGAGTACTGCACATCGATGAGCTCGAGCCGCGCCGCGCTCCAATCCAGCCCGTCGCGGCGCCGGTAGCCCTCGAGCAGCCGAAGCTTGGCCGGCCAGTCAAGCTGGTCGGCGAGGTCGCCGGGGTCGCGCTCCAGCGCGTCGAGCACGGTGTGCCAGCGCTGCACCACATCTGCGGTCTGCTCGTCGGTGTCCGTCCCATAGGTGGCTCCGACGAACCTTGCCGCCTGATCGGCGAACTCTCGCTGCAGCTGTACGCCGGTGAGCCGCCGGCCGTCGCGCAGCTCGACGACTGCCTTCAGCCCGGGATCGTGGCTGATCGTGTGCAGGGCCGTGACCGGCGTCACGGGCATCAGGTCCCCGATCGGCCAACCTGCCTCGATCATGGCGATCACCAGGGAGGTCGTGCCCAGTTTGAGGTAGGTGGAAGTCTCGGCCAGGTTGGCGTCGCCGACGATCACGTGCAGCCGCCGGTACTGCTCGGGGTCCGCGTGCGGTTCGTCGCGAGTGTTGATGATGGGGCGCTTCAAGGTCGTCTCGAGGCCGACCTCGGTCTCGAAGAAGTCGGCGCGTGACGACAACTGGAAGCCGGCGCTGCGGCCGTCCTGGCCGATCCCCACGCGTCCGGCACCACACACAACCGCTCGAGATACGAAGAACGGCGTGAGGTACCGGACGATGTCGGCGAACGGCGTAGCGCGGCTCATCAGGTAGTTCTCATGGGTGCCGTAGGAGGCGCCCTTGTTGTCGGTGTTGTTCTTGTACAGCTGGATCGGCCCCACATCGGGAATCGCCGATGCCAGAGCTGCAGCTCTGGCCATCACGAGCATCCCGGCCCGGTCGTAGACCAGCGCCGCCCGCGGGCTCGTCACCTCTGGCGCGGAGTACTCCGGGTGCGCGTGATCGACGTACAGCCGCGCCCCGTTCGGCAGGATCACATTGGCCAGGCCCGGGTCCTCGTCGGTCAACTGGCTCGGATCGGCCTCCGCCCTGCTGAGGTCATAGCCCCGGGCATCGCGAAGCGGGAACTCCTCCTGGTAGTCCCACCGCGTGCTGCGCTGGCCGGTCAGCCCGATCGAGGAGGCGTAGGCGTTGACGATGTGAGTCGACAGCACCACGGCGTTGGCGCCGGGCTGGCGCGGCGCGGTGATGCCGTACTCGGTCTCGATGCCCATCACCCGACGAACGCTCACGTTGACGACCCTACGTTGCTCGCGGGGCCGCGGTCGGGTGAGGCTTCGTGTCCGCCGGTCTGTATCGCAGCCGCACTGGTGAGGGCTGCGAGGCTCAACTCGACGTCGCGGTCATCGGTACACCAGTTGCTCACCGACACCCGCAGCACGTCCTGCCCCCGCCACCGCGACCCGGACATCCAGGCGATGCCGTCGGCCAGCAGGCGTCCGGTGACCTCGCGCGTCCTCTGGTCGGACTCGAACGCAACGCATACTTGGGTGTACACCACGTCGTTGACCACACGTGCACCCGGAATCTCAGCGATTCCGAGCGCCAGCTCGGCCGCGCGGCCCACCATATTGGCGACCAGCGCTTCGACACCAGTTCGGCCCAACTCGCGGATCGCGGCCCACACCGGCACGCCGCGCGCCCGCCGCGAGAACTCCGGTACCCGCTGGAACGGGTCGCCGCCCGCTGCCGCGGCGATCAGGTAACTCGTGGCCGTCCCCAGAGCGGAATGCAGAGCCGCAGCATCGCGGACGACTGCGATACCGCAGTCGTAGGGCGTGTTCAGCGTCTTGTGGGCATCCGTCGCCCACGAGTCCGCATCCGCACAGCCGGCCATCAAGTGCCGCGAGCCCGGCGATACCGCTGCCCAGAGTCCGAAAGCTCCGTCCACATGTACCCAGGCTCCGTGCGAGTGGGCCGCGGCGATGCAGTCGGAGAACGCGTCGAAGGCGCCGGAGTGCACGTTCCCGGCCGCGAGGCACACGATCGTGGGCCCCTCGCACGCCGTCAGGGCGGCGGCCAGCGCCTCAGGCTGAATGCGTCCTTGATCGTCCACGGCTACTGGCCGCGGGGCACCGAGGCCGAGGTAGCGCAGGGCAACGTCGACGGTGGCGTGCCGGTCCTCCCCGACCAGCACAGTGATCCGCGGTGCGCCGAACAGACCGTCGCGGTCCGCGTCCCACCCGGCATCGGCAAGCACCCGCTGACGGGCCGCGGCCAGGCAGGTGAAGTTGGCCATCTGCCCGCCGGTCACGAATCCGACCTCGGCGCTCTGAGGCAGGTCCAGCAGGTCCAGGATCCATGTCGCTGCCACCTCCTCGACCGCCACCACACCCGGCGCTGCGTAACGCAGCGAGGCGTTCTGATCCCATGCCCCGACGAGCCAGTCGGCGGCGAGGGCCGAAGGCAGCGTGCCGCCAGTCACCCAGCCGAAGAAGCGGCCCGAACCCATGGCGGTCAGCCCGGGCTCCACGGCGGCGGCGAGTTCGTCCACGACGATCGCCGAATCTGTCGGGCCATCAGGAAGGTCGGCGGGCAGCAGCCGATGCACAGCGTTCGCGTCGGCACTTGCCGGTACGGCGCGATCAGGTTCCGAACGCAGCCAGGCACGGGCATGGCTGGCCGCGGCGGCGAGAGGCGCGTCGAAATCCTCCGGGCGAAACGTCATGCGCCATGATCTCGCGGTGAGCAACGGGGCATGGGCTCCAGCCGTCCCTGCGACGAGGCCTAGAGGTACTGGCCCGTGTTCGCGGTGGTGTCGATCGAGCGGCCGGGCTCGCCGCCGGTCTTGCCCTTGATGAGCGTGCGGATGAACACGATCCGCTCGCCCTTCTTGCCGGAGATGCGGGCCCAGTCGTCCGGGTTGGTGGTGTTGGGCAAGTCCTCGTTCTCGCGGAACTCGTCCACGCAGGCCGCCAGCATGTGCTGCACCCGGATGCCCTTCTGGCCCGTGGCCAAGAAGTCCTTGATGGCCGACTTCTTCGCCCGCGCGACGATGTTCTCGAGCATGGCGCCGGAGTTGAAGTCCTTGAAGTACAGAACCTCCTTGTCCCCGTTGGCGTAGGTGACCTCGAGGAACCGGTTGTCCTCGTCCTCCGAGTACATCCGCTCCACGGCCCGCTGGATCATTGCCCGCACGGTCGCATCGGCGTCGGCGGCGTTGGCGGCCAAATCCTCGGGGTGCAGGGGCAGGTCGGCGGTGAGGTACTTGCTCAGGATGTCGCCGGCGGCCTGGGCATCGGGGCGCTCGATCTTGATCTTCACGTCCAGCCGACCCGGGCGCAGGATCGCGGGGTCGATCATGTCCTCGCGGTTGGAGGCCCCGATGACGATGACGTTCTCGAGCCCTTCCACCCCGTCGATCTCGCTGAGCAACTGCGGGACGATCGTGTTCTCGACGTCGCTGGACACCCCGCTTCCACGGGTCCGGAACAGCGAGTCCATCTCGTCGAAGAACACGATCACCGGGGTGCCGTCATTGGCCTTCTCGCGCGCCCGCTGGAAGACCAAACGGATGTGCCGCTCGGTCTCGCCGACGTACTTGTTGAGGAGCTCCGGGCCTTTGATGTTCAGGAAGTACGACCGGCCCTCGGCCTCGCCGGTACGGTCGGCGACCTTGCGCGCGAGCGACGCGGCGACAGCCTTGGCGATGAGGGTCTTGCCGCACCCGGGCGGACCGTAGAGCAGGATCCCCTTGGGCGGGCGCAGCCGGTGCTCTCGGTAGAGGTCGGCATGCAGATACGGAAGCTCGACGGCGTCGCGGATCTGCTCGATCTGGTTGGACAGCCCGCCGATGTCGGAGTAGTCGATGTCGGGGACTTCCTCGAGCACGAGTTCCTCGACCTCGGCCTTGGGGATGCGCTCGTAGGCGTAGCCGGACCGCTGGTCGAGCAGCAGCGAGTCGCCGGCGCGCAGGTGTGTACCCACCAGCGGGTCGGCCAGGCGCACCACGCGCTCCTCGTCGGTGTGGCCGAGCACCAGCGCTCGATCCCCCGGCGCCAACACTTCCTTGAACATCACAATCTCGCCCACCTGCTCGAACGAGCAGGCGGCCACGATCGCCATCGACTCGTTGAGCATGACCTCCTGGCCGGGCACCAACGACTCGGCATCCACCTCCGGACTGATGATGACCCGGTGCTTGCGGCCCGCCGCGACGATGTCGGCTGCCCCCTCGCCGTGCAGTTCGAGGAACACTCCGTAGCCATTAGGCGGCTGCCCCAGACGCTCCAGCTCCGCCCGCAACTCGATGATCTGGTCCCGCGCGTCACGCAGCGTGTCGGCCAACCGCTCGTTGGACTCGCGCGCCGACGACAGCGCTGAGCTCAACTGCGCGATCTGGATGTCGGCTCGCGCCGTCGCGGAGTCAGGTCGGCGGCCGGTCCCGGCGCCGAGCGATTCCGGGTTGCCGTGGTCCACATCGGCCTCCAAGCTCGTCGGGCTGGCAGCGGGCGCAGGGTGCGGCGCGTCCCGTGCCGATGACCCTACCTAGCGTTGGGCGAAATGCCACTCTTTCGACCACATGACTTCATGCCGGGGGCACCCAGTCGTCGCCGTAGGCGCCCTTCGCCGGTCGGATGCGGCGCGTTGGAAGCTCGGTGCCGTCGGCGAGTCGACGGGCGAAGACGAGGAATCCTGTGTGGCCGACCATCCGATGCGACGGTCGCACCGCCAGGCCCTCGACGTGCCAGTTGCGCACCATGAGTTCCATGGACTGCGGATCGGTCCAGCGCGCGTCGGCCCGCAGGGTCTCGACGACGCGGGACATCTGCGTGGTGGTAGCGACGTAGCAGCACAGGACGCCACCAGCGGCGAGCATGTGGGCGACTGCCGCGACGCAGTCCCAGGGCGCCAGCATGTCCAGCACGACTCGATCGGCCCACCCGGCCGGAACGGCGGAGTGGGCGCCGTCGTCGGCCAGGTCCCCGACGGTCAACTGCCAGCTGGGGTGCGCATCCCCGAAGAAGGTCTCGACGTTCTTCGCCGCCACCGCGGCGAAGTCGTCCCGGCGCTCGAACGAGTGCACCGCCCCGCTGTCGCCGACGGCCCGCAGCAGACTGCAGGTCAAGGCCCCCGATCCTGCCCCTGCCTCCACCACCCGGGCGCCGGGGTAGACGTCGGCCAGGCCGACGATGAGGGCGGCGTCCTTGGGATAGATGACGGTCGCGCCGCGGGGCATCGACAGCACGAAGTCCTGCAGCAGCGGGCGCTGTGCCAGGTACGGCGTGCCCTTGGTGCTGATGACGACGATGCCCTCCGGGCGGCCGATCAAGTCGTCGTGGGCCAGCGCGCCCTTGGTCGTGTGGAACTGCCGGCCTTCGGTCAGTGTGATGGTGTGAAGGCGGCCTTTCGGGTCCGTCAGCTGCACCCGGTCGCCCGCTCGTAGGGAACCGCGCCGCGCCGCTGCGCCGATGGCCGTCATGCCGACGAGCGTACGGCTCGCAGGCGCGCAGGTAGGGTCGCACCCATGAGCGAACCGCAGGTCGAAGGCCAGTCCGGCTCCGGTCTGCGCTTCCGCTTGTTCGGGATGCCGGTGCGGGTACCGATATCGGGCCTGGTCGGAGTGGCACTCGTCGCTTGGCTCTGGACACCGACCTTCACGGTCTCCGGCTCCGGCGTGATTGCCGCGATCGTGTTCGCCCTCGGGCTCTACGCCTCGATCCTTGCCCACGAGTTGGCCCACGGCCTGACAGCGCGGGGCCTCGGCCACGGCGTGCAGGGCATCACCCTCTGGATCCTGGGCGGCTTCACCGTCTACGAGCGGGCCGGCCTCACAGCTGGACGCGAGGGATTGATCGCCGCCAGCGGCCCGCTGACCACC
This sequence comes from Candidatus Nanopelagicales bacterium, assembly GCA_044326505.1. Classification (GTDB taxonomy): domain Bacteria; phylum Actinomycetota; class Actinomycetes; order S36-B12; family UBA10799; genus JACJWR01. Next base: position 28,393 of record JBIRBF010000004.1, read on the forward strand.
CTGGGTGTGGCGGGTGTCTGCGAGCTCGCCGCCAACCTGCTGCAGGGGCAGGTGCCGCCGGTGGTCGTCGTGGTGCTGAAGGCGCTCGCGTGGACCAATCTGCTGCTGGGCATCCTCAACCTGCTCCCGGGCCTCCCGCTGGACGGCGGCGGCATCGTCCGAGCCGCCGTGTGGGGGCTGACCGGCAGCGAGTATCGCGGGACCGTCGTAGCGGCCTGGTTCGGGCGCATCATCGCGCTGATCTGCGTGGGCGTTCCACTCGGGCTGGCACTCGGCGGCCAGCTCGATCTGGTCAACGTGATGGTCGCGTGCGTGTTTGGCGTATTCGTGTGGATCGGAGCCACGGCCTCGCTGCGGGCATCCAAGTTCGAGGCCCGGATCCCGGGGCTGCAAGCCGGCGCGCTGGCGCGCCGCGCAGTCCCCGCGCGCGGCTCGGAGTCCCTGGCGCTGGCCGAGCAGCGAATGTCGCAGGCGCAGGCAGGCGCGATCGTGGTGGTGGCCGACGACGGCACGCCGACCGGGATCATGGATGCCACTGCCGCGGCGGCCACCCCGGCCGAACGGCGGCCCTGGGTCGCAGTCAGCGCCCTGGCGACTCCCCTGCCCGGCACAGCCATCTCGGCCGACTTGGCCGGGGAGGAGTTGGTGGCCGCCCTACAGGCGGCCGCGGCGCCCGCCGTACTGGTGCACGACGGCACGGGGGCGATCTACGGGGTGCTGTTCATCTCGGACGTGGAGCAGGCTCTGGCCTGAGGGTCCGGTGCCCCTCCACAGCCAGCGGACTGCTGCAGCGAATGTGTGGGAGGGCCGACGTAGGGTCGTGACGTGAGCACTTCTGAGCCGCTGCAACTACCGCCGGCCGTCGACGCGCACTTGCGGCTGCCGTCGGCCGACGCGTGGTTGGCGGTGCGCCGTCCCGGTCATCCAGTCCTCGGCGCGTTGTCGCCTTCCCGAGCGGGTGATTTCACCACGTGCCCGCTGCTCTACCGCTACCGCGCGATCGACCGACTGCCCGAGGAGCCCTCGGCCGCCATGGTGCGCGGCACCCTGGTGCACTCGGTGCTTGAGCAACTGTTCGACCTGCCGGGCCCCCAGCGCACGCTGGAGCGCGCGGTGGGTCTGCTACCGGCATCCTGGGAGCGGGTTGCGGAGGACTCCCCCGAGGCGTTGCGGATCCTCGAGCCTGAAGGCCAGCCGTCACCCAACGACGTCGCCGGGTGGCTGACAAGCGCCGAGCCGTTGCTGGCGACCTACTTCTCCATGGAGGACCCCACCCAACTGGAGCCCGCACACCGCGAGTTGCACGTCGAGTACGAGCTGCCGGACGGCCCGGTGCTCCGAGGGTTCGTGGATCGCGTGGATATCGCCCCCGGCGCGGGGATTCGCATCGTCGACTACAAGACCGGCCGGGCACCGCGCCCGGCGTACGAGCAGAAGGCCATGTTCCAGCTGCGCTTCTATGCCCTTGTCGTGTGGCGGATGACGGGGACGCTGCCCCGGCTGTTGCAGCTCACCTACCTGGGCTCGGGAGAGGTGCTGCGCTTCCAGCCCGATCCCGAGGACCTCGACGCCTTCGAGGGCAAGTTGCGGGCCCTGTGGTCGTCCATGGTGGAGGTCATGGAGGCCGAGGGCTGGACGCCACGGCCGGGTCCGCTGTGCCGCTGGTGCTCGTTCGCCGCGGTCTGTCCGGCTCAGGGTGGCGAGGCGCTACCGCTGCCAGAGCGTGCCCGAACGGGTGGCGCGCCTGGTCACGTCGGGTAGCGTCGGTACATGTCCAAGCCCGCGGCGCGTGCCGAGAACCTGACGAAGATCTATGGCCAGGGCGCAATGGAGGTCGTCGCCCTGCGCTCGGTGTCGGTGGCGCTCGCTCAGGGCGAGTTCACCGCGATCATGGGTCCTTCGGGAAGTGGCAAGAGCACCCTCATGCACTGCCTGGCGGGGCTCGACACGATCAGCGGCGGCGAGGTGTACCTGGGCGACGCCGCGCTGTCCACGTTGGGCGACAAGGCGCTCACGCAACTGCGCCGCGACCAGGTCGGCTTCGTCTTCCAGAGCTTCAACTTGATCCCGACCCTGACCGCGGCCGAGAACATCACGTTGCCGCTGGACATCGCCGGACGCAAGCCCGAGCCGGGGTGGTTCGACACCGTCGTCGACACTGTGGGTCTGCGCGACCGCCTCACCCACCGCCCCAGCGAGCTCTCGGGCGGCCAGCAGCAGCGCGTCGCCTGCGCCCGCGCACTGGTCAGCCGACCCGCCATCATCTTCGCCGACGAACCGACCGGAAACCTCGACTCGAGTGCATCCGCCGAGGTGTTGGGATTCCTGCGCCGCAGCGTGGACGACTTCAACCAGACCATCGTCATGGTCACCCACGAGCCCACCGCGGCGGCCTACGCCGACCGCGTGGTGTTCCTGAGCGACGGCGAGATCGTGGACTCGATCCGCAAGCCCACCGCCGAGGCAGTGCTGGACAAGATGAAGAGCCTCGACACCGCCGCCAGCGCCGAAGTTGTCGAAGCCGTCGAAGTTGTTGACGACGGCACCTGGTCGGCGGACGCTGCGGCGCCAGAGGCCGGCTGAGCCATGCTGCGCGCAACTCTGCGGGCCCTCTTCGCCTACAAGGTGCGATTGGCGCTGTCAGCGCTGTCCATCGTGCTGGGTGTCGCGTTCGTCGCCGGCACTTTCATCTTCACCGACTCGCTCAAACAGGCCTTCAGCGACCTGACCAAGGCCGGGCAGTCCGACCTCGTGGTGCGCCCGCAGCAGGCGTTCCAGACCAGGATGAGTGCGGACACGACTGTCCGCACCCTTCCCACAAGTCTGGTCGGCACCATCGCGGCCCTGCCCGGCACGGCCGAGGCCGCGGGTTTCGTCCAAGTGCGCAACGTCACGGTGCTGGGGCCCGACGGCAAGCCGGTCGGGCAGCAGATGGGCCCGGGCAGCGTCGGCATGGGCGAGAGTTGGACCACCGCGGCGTCGCTGCAGCAGTGGAAGTTGGCCGAGGGTTCAGCCCCGGCCGCCCCGGACCAAGTCGTGGTGGATCAGACCACTGCGGAGAAGGCCGGACTGAAGGTCGGGTCGCCGGTCGATCTTCTGTTGCCCAACGGCACCGCCCAGAAACCCACCATCAGCGGAATCGCCGAGGCCACGCTGGCGACGCTCGGATCGGGCGGATCGACCGTGCTCTGGGACCTGGCCACGGCGGAGTCGCTGCTCACCAAGCCCGGCGAGGTGACGTCCATCCGGGTCACCGCCAAGCCGGGGGTGTCCCAAACCGACCTGCAGCAGCAGGTGATGGCAATCCTGCCGCCCGACGTCATGACCCAGACCGGTGAGCAGGCGACCAGCGACCTGTCGCGCAGCCTCAACGAGCGCCTCGGCTTCCTCAACACGTTCCTGCTTGTGTTCGGCCTGATCGCACTCTTCGTCTCGGCATTCCTGATCTACAACACGTTCTCGATCCTGGTCGCGCAGCGGACCCGCGAACTGGCCCTCATGCGTGCGATCGGCGCGACTCGGCGGCAGGTGCGCACGTCCGTGCTGGTGGAGGCCCTCATCGTGGCGCTGGTCGCCGCGACCGTCGGCCTCCTTGTGGGCATAGGCGTCTCGCAAGGGCTGCGGGCGCTCTTCGCCGCGCTCGGCGCGCCCTTGCCTGGCACCGGTCTGGTGCTGCTGCCGCGTACGTTCGCCGTGGCCTACGGCATCGGGCTCGTGGTGACGCTGGTCAGTGCGCTCATCCCGGCCCAGCGGGCGGCGACCATCGCTCCGGTGGCCGCGATGCGCGCCGACGCCACGCCGGTCGCCAAGTCGCTGCGCCGACGGGGCATCGTCGGAACGGTCCTGCTGCTGGTGGCGATCGGCTTCGGCGCCTGGGCGCTCTCTATTCCCGGCGGCGGTACCAAGGCCGCGCAACTGCTGGGCGCGAGCGCGCTGGCCGCCATCTTCGCCGCTCTGGCGCTGGCGCCGATCGCGGCGCGGGTGCTGGTCCCGGTCATCGGTCTGCCCTTCCGCCGCTCCACGGTGGGCCGGCTGGCGATCGAGAATGCCCGCCGCAACCCGCGCCGCACCGCGGCCACCGCCGGTGCCCTGATGATCGGCCTCGCACTGATCAGCGCGCTCAGCGTGCTGGCCTCATCGACGATCAAGTCCACCGACGCCGTGGTGGACAAGGTGATCGGCGCCGACTTCGTGGTGATGGGGTCCAGCTTCCAGCCCTTCCCCACCACGATCGCCGGGCAGATCGCCGCAATTCCGGGCGTGGCCGTGTCCACCCCAGTCAAGTCCGCGGTGGCTCGGGCACCCGGCTCGACCAGCGCGGACGGCGGCGTCACCATCATCACCCTGGTCGATCCGGCGAAGATCCAGGAGGTGCTCACCTTCGACCTGACCGAGGGCGACCTCAACGCCCTCAACACGCCAGGCACTGTCATCGTCGACACGAAGACGTCGCAGCAGACCGGCTTCGGCCTCGGGGCGACCCCGACCATCACCCCGCTCACCGGACCGGTGCCCATGACTATCGTCGGCATCTACGAGCCCGCCGGCTTCTTCACCGGCTGGGCGGCCGGAATGGCGTCAGACAAGGTGCTCGGAGCTCCGGACCAGGACTCCGCGGTCTACGTCAAGGCTGCCCCCGGCGCCGACAAGGCCGCCGTGCGCGACAGCATCGAACAGGTGCTCAAGGCCTACCCGATCGTCACCCTCAGCGATCAGTCCGAGTTCAAGGCGCAGATTCGGGATCAGATCAACCAACTCCTCGCCTTCATCGTGGCGCTGCTGATCCTCGCGGTGCTGATCGCCTTCCTCGGCATCGTCAACACGTTGGCGCTGAGCGTCTTCGAGCGCACCCGCGAGATCGGCCTGCTCCGCGCAGTGGGCACGACCCGCTCGCAGATCAGACGCATGATCCTTATCGAGTCGGTGCTGATCGCCGTGCTCGGCAGCGCCCTCGGCATGTTCATCGGAGTGCTCTACGGCATCGGTCTGCAGCGAGTGCTCGCCGAACAGGGAATCAGCGAGCTAGGTATCAGCGCCGGGCAACTGCTCTTCTTCTTGGCTATCTCCGCGGTCGGAGGGGTCGTGGCAGCGCTGTGGCCCGCGTTCCGCGCCTCGCGGCTCAACGTGCTGAGGGCTATCGCGACCGACTGACGCCTGGGTGTCAGGGCCGCGGCGGTCGGCCGGAGCGTACGACGTCCGCCAGGTCCCCGACCGTGAGTCCGACGAGCGAGTCGACCAGCACCAGCCGCGGTGCCGGGGCGATGTCGCTGACATGCGGGATCCCCACCACCCAGCAGCCCGCGCCCAGTGCGGCGGCCACCCCCGTCGGCGAGTCCTCGAGCACGACCGTTTGGCTCGGCTGCACACCCAGCCGCTCGCAAGCGTTCAGGTACGGGTACGGATCCGGTTTTGGCCGCTCGACCTCGTCACCGGCGATGACGACGTCGAAGTTGGTGCGCAGTTCCTGCAGCGCCGTGTCCATCAGCTTGCGCCACGAGTTGGACACAAGAGCCTGTGGGACGCCCGCAGCCGAGATGCTGCGGTGCAGTTCCTCCGCGCCGGGCATCCACGGGATGTGCTCCGTGCGCATCAAGTGCTCGATCTCGGCCACGATCTTGTCGCCGACGGCGGCCACCGGCTGATCCACCCGCTTGGCCATGTACTCCAGGACTCGGTCCACCGGCCCGCCGACCGCCACCGCTTGGTCCTGCGCGTCCCAGTTGCCGCCGAAGGCCGCCATGGTGTTCTCCTCGGCGGCCATCCACAGTTCCTCGGTCCGCACGAGCGTGCCGTCCATGTCCCACAGGACGGCGGCGAGACCGGTGGACTGCCAGATGCCAGGCGGGGATACAGGCATGGCTAGGCCGCTGCGGATGCGGTCTGCGGGGTCACGGGATCATCCGGCGGCGGTGCGAACCGCTTGGGCAGCTTGATTTCCGGGATGAGCCTTGCGAAGAGCGCGCCGAACACGGTGATGGCGACTACCTGCCACGTTCCGACCAGCAGCCCGATCACCACGCCCAGAATGATCGTCGCCTTCCAGGATCCGTGCATGATGAACGCAAACGCCGCCACGATGCCCGCGGCTGAGGCGCCGGCCGCGATGGTTGGCCACGCTAGCTGCGCGATCTCGCCGACTGCGGCACCGATAAACAAGGCCGGGAAGTACGGTCCACCGCGGAAACCGCCGCCAAGGCTCAGGGAGTACGCCAACCATTTGGCGAGCGCAGCCAGGCCGACCGCGGTGACGGTTCCGAGTGCCAGCAGCGGTTTGACCATGCCTTCCCCGCTGGTGAGGACCAATCCCACCTCGTGACCGGTGTACTCGCTGTACGCCAGCGCGATTCCGCCGACGGCCAGGCCGATGAGGGTCA